>NZ_CP011504.1:2700000-3000000 GCF_001028665.1 Burkholderia pyrrocinia | reverse complement strand
TTTCGCCGCCGCCGCGAGACGGTCGGCGATCTCGACATTCTCGTCACCGCACGCGATCCGGTTGCGGTCGCCGACGTGTTCGTCGGCTACGGCAAGGTGGCGCGCGTGCTCGCGCACGGCAAGACGAAGTCGAGCGTCGTGCTCGACAGCGGGTTGCAGGTCGACCTGCGCGTGGTCGACGCCGATGCGTTCGGCGCGGCGCTTGTCTACTTCACCGGATCGAAGGCGCACAACATCGCGCTGCGCAGGATCGCGCAGGCCGGCGGGCTGAAGATCAACGAATACGGCGTGTTTCGCGGTGACGAGCGGATTGCCGGCACAACGGAGGCGTCGGTCTACGCCGCAATCGGGCTGCACGACGTGCCGCCCGAGCTGCGCGAGAATCGCGGCGAGATCGACGCATCGCGCGCCGGCACGCTGCCGGCGCTGGTCGAGCGCAAGCACATTCACGGCGACCTGCATGCGCATACGAATGCATCGGCCGGCCGCGACAGCCTGCGTGCGATGGCCGACGCGGCGCGCGCACGCGGGCTTGCGTACCTGGCCGTCACCGACCGCGCACCGCCTGCCGGCGGCGGCCGCAACGGCTTCGAATGGCTCGTGCGGCAGCTCGACGAGATCGATCGCGTCAATGCGTCGTTCGACGATTTCGTGCTGCTCAAGGGCGTGGAAGCCGGCATTCGCAAGGACGGCAGCCTCGACGTGCCCGACGCGATGCTCGGCCGGCTCGATCTCGTCGTCGGCGCGGTACGCGATGGCTTCGACCTGTCGCGCGCCGCTCAGACCGACCGCATGCTGCGCGCGATGGATCATCCGCATTTCACGATACTCGCGCACCCGACCGGCCGCGTGCTCGGCGAGCGCGACCCATGCGAACTCGACGTGCCGCGCGTGATCGCGCAGGCTGCGGCGCGCGGCTGCTTCGTCGAACTCGATGCGCAGCCGCGGCGGCTCGACCTGCCGGACATCTGGTGCCGCGAGGCCGCGAAGGCCGGCGTGCCGGTCGCGATCGGCTCGGATGCGTGCAGCGCGGACGAACTCGACAACCTCGCGTACGGCGTCGATCAGGCGCGACGCGGCTGGCTCACGCGGCCGGACGTGCTCAACACGCGCACGCTCGCGCAACTGAGGCCATTGCTGGCGCGCACGATGTAGGGCCTGTTCCCGCTATTAACGGGCTTGCGCTGGCCCCCAGAAGGGCCAAGCGCAAGGAATGCGACGAAGCGAATACTCGACGTATTCGCGAGGAGCATGACGCGGCGATCGGCCCTTCTGGGGGCCAGCCCCACGAATGAATTTTTCCAAACAGGGGAACGTGCGTTGCCGGCCGTATTGCGGCGTCGATCGTCGCTTGTTTGGCTCGGCCAAACGGCGCTCCTCGCTCCTTGCACTACGACCGGCAACGCACGTTCGCAAGCCCGTTATTAGCGGGAACAGGCCCTGGGGCGGCGGGTCGAAGCGGAGCCGCTCGAAGCGCGCGTGAGGGCGGCCGGCGGCGCGTGCGTCACGCGCCACCGTGCGCTCGACATCGAGCCGGCGTCGTCATGCGAGCACGCCGGCGGCCGGCACATAAGGCAGGCCGAGCGCCAGCGCGACCGCCTCGTACGTGATGCGCCCGTCGCAGACGTTCAGGCCCGCGCGCAGATGCGGATCGTCGGCCATCGCCTGTTTCCAGCCCTTGTCGGCGAGCGCGAGCGCATGCCCGAGCGTCGCGTTGTTCAGCGCGAAGGTCGACGTGCGCGCGACCGCGCCGGGCATGTTCGCGACGCAGTAGTGCACGACGCCGTCGACGACGAAGGTCGGGTCCGCGTGCGTTGTCGCATGCGATGTCTCGAAGCATCCGCCCTGGTCGATCGCGACGTCGACGACGACGGCACCCGTGCGCATCGTCGCGATCATGTCGCGCGTGACGAGCCGCGGCGCCGATGCGCCGGGCACGAGCACGGCGCCGATCACGACGTCGGCATCGCGCACGGCTTCGTCGATCGTCTGCGCATTCGAGCAGACGGTCGTGATCCGGTTGGCGAAGACGAGGTCGAGCTGGCGCAGGCGGTTCACGTTGTTGTCGAGCACGGTGACGCGCGCGCCGAGGCCGACCGCCATCTGCAGCGCACCGGTACCCACCACGCCCGCGCCGAGCACGACCACATGTGCGGCCGGCACGCCGGGCACGCCGGCCATCAGCAGGCCGCGGCCGCCGCGCGGGCTTTCGAGGTGGGTCGCCGCGACCTGGATCGACATGCGTCCCGCCACTTCGCTCATCGGCGCGAGCAGCGGCAGGCCGCCGCCGGGCCCCGTCACGGTTTCGTAGGCGATGCAGACGGCGCCGGACTTCACGAGCGCGGCCGCCTGTTCGGGATCGGGCGCGAGATGCAGGTACGTGTAGAGAATCTGCCCGCGCCGCAGCATCGCGCATTCGGCCAGCTGCGGCTCCTTGACCTTGATGATCATGTCGGCGCGCGCGAAGATTTCGTCGGCGCCGTCGCAGAGCGACGCGCCCGCGGCCGTGTAGTCGTTGTCGAGCAGGCCGATCGCCGTGCCCGCGCCGCGCTGCACGAGCACGGTGTGGCCGTGCCGCGTGAGTTCGCGCGCGCTGGCCGGCGTGAGGCCGACGCGGTATTCGTGGTTCTTGATCTCCTTCGGCACACCGATCAGCATGAGTCGCCTCCATGGCCTTCGTTATCGTTGTCGTGCAGGTGCGCCGCGCGGCGAACGATGCACGTGCGGCCGGTTGCGCAGGGGCATGCCGACCGCAGTACTGGAATACCAGCGTAGTAGTGCGCGGAGGGAAGTCAAGCGGGCGGCCGGCGTGACGATGCCTGCGCATTGCACCGCAGCACGCGCCGCGGCGAGTTGCGACCGGACGTCGCAATGCACGCACTGGCGGGTTTCGGTATCGTCATGCGTGTCGCGGGCCGGGGCCGCGTGCCGGAACCCTTCCGGCAAAACAACGAGACAACGAGACAAGGACATTTACCGACATGACCGGTGCGTATTTCAGCGTGCCGACGCTTTGCGCGATCGCGCTCGTTCACGTCTACTGGGCGTTTGGCGGGCGGCTCGGCAAGCGTGCGGCCATTCCGGAGCAGGACGGCGTGCCGCTGCTGCGGCCGACCGCCGTCGGCACGCTTGCCGTCGCGGTGGCGCTGCTGGCCGGCGCATGCGTGGTCGCCACGCGTGCCGGCTGGCTGGGGCGGAACGCGTATCCCGGCACGATCGCGTTCGCGGTCGTTGCGTTCGCACTGATCTTCGCGGTGCGGGCCGTCGGCGATTTCCGCTATGTCGGCTTTTTCAAGCGGATTCGCGGGTCGCGTTTCGCGCGGATGGACACGCTGTATTACTCGCCGCTTTGCGCGGCGCTCGCGCTGTCCCTCGCGTCGATGTTCTGGCCGTGGTGAGCGGCGTGCGGCTCAGCGCGCCGGCTTGTCGATCCGTGTGAGGTATTCGGCCGGCACGGCATCGGTCAGCCAGACGCCGTTTTCGGCGACGAAGAACGTGTGGCCTTGCCGGTGCATGCGCTGCGCATCGACTTCGAGAATCGCGGGCACGCCGTAGCGCGTGCCGACGGCCAATGCAGTCCGGATGTCCGGCGACAGGTGCACGTGATGACGGGCGCCGGGTTTCAGCCCTTGCGCCCGAATCGCGGATCGGCCGGCGATCGCGCCATCCTTGCGCATTCCCGCTTCCGGATTTTTCAATTGTTGCAATTTTCGACGCATTGAATTGCATCGAACCACCTAGTAATGGAACCGGTTCCATATATAATTCGCGCCACGCGTCGCCGGACCCGAAAGAGGGTCGTGCACGCCGCGCTTGCCGCCGGCAAACGCGGCGTCTAAGTTGGATCAGGGTCATGGCGATAGCGGGCAGATGCGGGCCGGAAGGCGGGTATTTGTCCGAAGATAAGGTCCGCGAAGAGGCCGATCCGCGCAGCGCTGCCGGAACCGGCACGCACGCGGCTGCACGACGCCGCCGCAGCACATCGCGCGGCCGGTGTCCGCATCGAGGTTGTTCGCAACACACGAATGAACAGGACGGCCGGCCGCATGCGGCATGGCTGCCGTGCCGGACTCGCCGCATGCGGAATGCGCGCGTCCGGCCCCCGATCCCCAACGATCAACATCCGACCATGTCCACGCCACCTGACAAACCCAACTCGCGTCGCCGCTTCCTGCGCACGTCGGTCGCGCTCGTGCCGATCGCGTCGGTCGCCGGCTGCGACCTGCGCTCGTCGTCGCCATCCGCGACGACGGCCGGCAACGCGCTCGCCGCATCGGCCGGCGCCGAACGCGCCCCGTACAAGCCGACCTTCTTCGATGCGAAGGAGTGGGCGTTCGTCCAGGCCGCCGTCGACCGGCTGATACCGGCCGACGCCGAAGGCCCCGGCGCGCTCGAATCGGGCGTGCCCGAATTCATCGACCGCCAGATGGAGACGCCGTATGCGCACGGCGCGACGTGGTACATGCAGGGGCCGTTCCAGCAGGGCGTGCCCGAGCTCGGCTACCAGTTGAAGCTCGTGCCGCGCGACATCTACAGGCTCGGCATCGTGGCCGTCAACCGCTATTGCGAGAAGGCTCACGGCAAGGCGTTCGCGGAACTCGACGCGCCGACGCGCGACACCGTGCTCGGCGCGCTGGAGAAGGGCGGCGCACAGATCGACGACGTGCCGCCCGGCGTGTTCTTCGGCCAGTTGCTGCAGAACACGCGCGAAGGCTACTTCTGCGATCCGGTACACGGCGGCAATCGCGACATGGCCGCGTGGAAGATGATCGGCTTTCCGGGGGCGCGCGCGGACTTCATGGATTTCGTCAACCAGAACGGCAAGCCCTATCCGTACGGCCCCGTCTCGATCAACGGGGAGCGCACCTGATGGCCGCAGATAACAAGCCGCATGTCGATGCGGTGATCGTCGGCTTCGGCTGGACCGGCGCGATTCTCGCGAAGGAACTGACCGAAGCGGGCTTGAAGGTCGTCGCGCTCGAGCGCGGCGAGTATCGCGACACCTATCCGGACGGCGCGTATCCGAACACGATCGACGAGCTGACCTACAACATCCGCAAGAAGCTGTTCCTCGACCTGTCGAAGACGACCGTGTCGATCCGCCACGGCGTGCAGGACACCGCGCTGCCGTATCGGCAGCTCGCCGCGTTCCTGCCGGGCGAGGGCGTCGGCGGCGCGGGGCTGCACTGGTCGGGCGTGCATTTCCGGATCACGCCGGAAGAGCTGCGCCTGCGCAGCCACTATGAAGAGCGCTACGGCAAGAAGTTCATCCCCGAAGGGATGACGATCCAGGATACCGGCGTCAGCTACGACGAGCTCGAGCCGCATTTCGATTTCGCCGAGAAGGTGTTCGGCACGTCGGGGCAGGCGTACAAGGTCGGCGGCAAGGTGGTCGGCGACGGCAACGTGTTCGAAGCGAACCGCAGCAACGATTTCCCGTTGCCCGCGCAGCTCAATACCTATTCGGCGCAGCGCTTCTTCGATGCGGCGCAGTCGCTAGGCCTGCATCCGTACCGGTTGCCGTCGGCGAACACGTCGGGGCCGTACACGAACCCGTACGGCGTGCAGATGGGCCCGTGCAATTTCTGCGGCTACTGCAGCGGCTACGCGTGCTACATGTACTCGAAGGCGTCGCCGAACCTGAACATCCTGCCCGCGCTGAAGCAGGCGCCGAACTTCGAGCTGCGCTCGAAGTGCCACGTGCTGCGCGTCGACCTCGACGATACGAAGAAACGCGCGACGGGCGTCACCTACGTCGACCCGGCCGGGCGCGAAGTGCACCAGCCGGCCGATCTCGTGATCGTGGCCGCGTTCCAGTATCACAACGTGCACCTGCTGCTGCTGTCGGGCATCGGCAAGCCGTACGACCCGATCTCCGGCGAAGGCGTCGTGGGCCGCAATTTCGCGTACCAGAACCTGTCGACGATCAAGGCGTTCTTCGACAAGGACACCTACACGAATCCGTTCATCGGCGCGGGCGGCAACGGCGTCGCGGTGGACGATTTCAACGCGGACAACTTCGATCACGGGCCGCTCGGTTTCGTCGGCGGCTCGCCGCTGTGGGTGAACCAGGCCGGCGTGAAGCCGGTCAGCGGCATCGCGACGCCGCCCGGCACGCCGCAGTGGGGCTCGGCGTGGAAGAAGGCGGTCAAGGACAACTACGCGCACACGATCTCGATGGACGCGCACGGCACCAACATGTCGTACCGCGACGTCTATCTCGACCTCGATCCGACCTATCGCGATTCGTACGGCCAGCCGCTGTTGCGGATGACCTTCGACTGGAAGGACAACGACATCAGGATGGCGCAGTACGTGACCGGGCAGATGAAGAAGATCGCGGAAGCGATGGGGCCGAAGGCGATCGGCGTGTCGACGCGCGAGTTCGGCAAGCATTTCGACTCGCGCGCGTACCAGACGACCCACCTCGTCGGCGGCGCGATCATGGGCACCGACCCGAAGACGAGCGTGCTGAACCGCTACCTGCAGTGCTGGGACGTGCACAACGTGTTCGTGATGGGCGCCTCGGCGCTGCCGCAGGGCATCGGCTACAACCCGACCGGGATCATCGCGGCGCTGGCCTACTGGTCGGCACGCGCGATCCGCGAGCAATACCTGAAGAATCCCGCCCCGCTGGTGACCGCATGAACAGGACGATGAACCACAACGCCGCGCGCCGCGTTTCCCCGGTGCGGCGCGCGCTGGCGGCCGGCGCGGCCTGGGCCGCATTCGGCCTCGCGGGCACCGCGGCTTTCGCGCAACCGGCGGCAGCGCCCGCGGCGGCTTCCGGCCCGACCGCCGCGCCCGTGGCCCAATCCGCCGACGCGAACCTCGTCAAGCGCGGCGAATACCTGGCCCGCGCGGGCGACTGCATCGCGTGCCACACGGCGAGCGGCGGCAAGCCGTTCGCGGGCGGGCTGAAGTTCGACACGCCGATCGGCGGCATCTATTCGACGAACATCACGCCGGACCCGAAAACGGGCCTCGGCGGCTGGACGTTCGACGACTTCACCCGCGCGGTGCGCGAGGGCGTGCGCAAGAACGGCGACACGATGTATCCGGCCATGCCGTTCCCGTCCTATGCGCGCCTCACCGACGACGACATGATGGCGCTGTACGCGTACTTCATGCACGGCGTCGCGCCCGTCGAGCACGAGAACCGCACGGTCGACATCGTGTGGCCGCTGTCGATGCGCTGGCCGCTCGGGATCTGGCGCAAGATGTTCGCGCCGTCGCCGAAGCCGTTCGACGCGGCGCCGTACACCGACCCGGTGGTCGCGCGCGGCGCGTATCTCGTGCAGGGGCTCGGCCACTGCGGCGCGTGTCACACGCCGCGCGCGCCGACGATGCAGGAGCGCGGGCTGACCGACGCGGATGGCCCGGACTTCCTGGCCGGCGGCGCGGCGATCGACGGCTGGGTGCCGACGAGCCTGCGCGGCGAGCTGCGCACCGGGCTCGGCACGTGGACGGAAACCGAGATCGTGCAGTTCCTGAAGACCGGCCGCACGCTGCGCACGGCCGCGTTCGGCGGGATGACGGACGTGGTCGGCCACAGCATGCAGCACATGACCGACGACGACCTGAATGCGATCGCGCGCTACCTGAAGACGCTGCCGCCGCGCGTGCAGGGCGAGCAGCCGCACGTGTACGACGCGGCCGCCGCGAAGGCGCTGCAGACCGGCGACGCGAGCAGGCCGGGCGCGGCCGTCTATCGCGACAACTGCATGGCGTGCCACCGCAGCGACGGCCACGGCTACACGCGCGTGTTCCCCGCGCTCGCCGGCAACCCGGTCGTGCAGGGCGGCGATCCGACGTCGCTGATCCACGTCGTGCTGGAAGGCAGTGCGCTGCAGGGCACGCGCACCGCGCCGTCGACCTTCACGATGCCGCCGTTCGGCTGGCGCCTGTCGGACCAGGACGTCGCGGACGTGTCGAACTTCGTGCGCACGAGCTGGGGCAATACGGGCGCGCCGGTGACGGCCGCGCAGGTCGCGAAGGTGCGCAAGAGCGTGCCGTCGACCCGGCCCGAACCGCCGCCGGGCGCGCGGTTCCCGCAAGCGTCGCGCTGACGGGGCGGCGGGGCGTCAGCCCCGCCTTTCCGAGCCGCTTCAAGGCGCCGCCGAGCCCGCGCGGCGCCTGCCGCTTCGCCGGGGTTGCACCCCGCACAGGCGCGCCGCCGCGTGAAATTTTCGCGGTGGCGCGCCATTGTTCCGCCTCATCCCTTATCCTTCCACTCTTGAACCTTACTAAATAGTTACAAGAACTTGGGAGGGGGGATGCCCCATGACGTCAGCCTGATTGCGTTGCTCGCGGCCGGTTTCGGTCTCGCGATGATTTTCGGTTACTTCGCGTCGCTGCTGAAAATGCCGCCGCTCGTCGGCTATCTGCTCGCCGGGATCGTGATCGGCCCCGGCACGCCCGGTTTCGTCGGCGACCTGTCGCTCGCGCAGCAACTCGCCGAAGTCGGCGTGATGCTGCTGATGTTCGGCGTCGGCCTGCATTTCTCGCTCGGCGACCTGCTCGCGGTGCGCAAGATCGCGCTACCGGGCGCCGTCGTACAGATTACCGTCGCGACGCTGCTCGGCGGCGGGCTCGCGCTCACGTGGGGCTGGAGCCTCGGGGCGGCGCTCGTGTTCGGGCTCGCGCTGTCGGTCGCGAGTACCGTCGTGTTGCTGCGCGCGCTCGAAGGGCGCGGGCTCGTCGAGACGGTCAACGGGCGCATCGCGGTCGGCTGGCTCGTCGTCGAGGATCTCGTGATGGTGCTGGTGCTCGTGCTCCTGCCGCCCGTCGCGGGGCTGCTCGGCGGCACGCCGCCCGGCGACGCGCAGGCGGCCGGCGGCAGCCTGTGGGGCACGCTCGGCGTGACGATGCTGAAGGTCGCGGCGTTCATCGCGCTGATGCTCGTGGTCGGCAAGCGCGTATTCCCGCGCATTTTGTGGCTCGTCGCGCGCACGGGTTCGCGCGAGCTGTTCACGCTGTGCATGATCGCGGCCGCGGTCGGCATCGCATTCGGCGCGGCGAAGCTGTTCGACGTGTCGTTCGCGCTCGGCGCGTTCTTCGCCGGGATGATGATGCGCGAGTCGGAATTCAGCCGGCGCGCGGCCGACGAGACGCTGCCGCTGCGCGACGCGTTCTCGGTGCTGTTCTTCATCTCGGTCGGGATGCTGTTCGACCCGAAGGTGCTGGTCGACGAGCCGCTGCACGTGATCGAGGTCGCGGCGATCGTGCTGGTCGGCAAGACGCTCGCGGCGGTCGCGCTCGTGATCGCGTTCCGCTATCCGCTGAATACCGCGCTGACGGTCGGCGCGGGCCTCGCGCAGATCGGCGAATTCTCGTTCATCCTCGCGGGGCTCGGCCGTGCGCTCGGGCTGCTGTCGGCCGAGGGGCAGAGCCTGATCCTGGCGGTTGCGCTGATCTCGATCGCGATGAACACGCTGCTGTTCGCGATGATCGATCCGGCGCTCGCGTGGATCCGCAAGCATTCGGCGTTCGCGCGCAAGCTCGAGGCGCGCGACGATCCGCTCGCCGCGCTGCCGATGTCGACGCCGCAGACGCACCTGACCGGGCAGGTCGTGATCGTCGGCTACGGCAAGGTCGGCACGCGGATCGCGCATGCGCTGGACGAGCGCGGGATCGCGTATGTCGTCGTCGAGCAGAATCGCGAGCTCGTCGAGAAGCTGCGTGCGGACGGCATCGCGGCCGTGTCGGGCGACGCGATCGAGCCGATCGTGCTCGTGCAGGCGCATATCGCGCGTGCAGGGATGCTGGTCGTCACGCTGCCCGACGTGTTCGACGTGCGGCAGATCGTCGAGATCTCGCGCACGCTCAACCCGACGCTCGAGGTCGTGCTGTGCACGAACAGCGGCGACGAGGCCGCGCTGCTGTCGAGCGAAGGCATCGGCACCGTGTTCATGGGCGAGACCGAACTCGCGCGCGGGATGACCGAGCACGTGCTCGGCAGGATGGCGAAGCCGGTCGCGGCGGCGGCGCATTGACTGCGCGCGGGCAAGACCGCCCGCGGCGCGAAAAAAATGCAGGAGGGCGCAGGAGGAACGCTCAAATAGTGCGGGGCGTTCCTGGAAAGCGGGATGAAAGCGGGGAGCGGAGATGGCGCGCGGGCGGTGCGGCATGCCGCATCGCCCGCCCGGCGGCTTCAGCTTGCCGCTGCCTTCGCCGGCACGGTCGTGCCGGACTGCGCGGCCGTCTTCACCGGCGCGGCGGCCTTCTGCGCGGCAGCCGTTTTCGGTTGAGCCGCCGCCTTCGGCGCCGCGACCGTCTTCTGGGGGGCAACCGCCTTGGCCGGTTGCGGCTTCTCCGGTTCGACCGGCGCGTCGGGCGGCACGCCGAGCAACTGCAGCGAGCCGCTCGTGACCGACGCGAATACCGGGCCGGCCACCGTGCCGCCGTAGTAGCCCTTGCCGCGCGGCTCGTCGATCATCACCGCGACGATCAGGCGCGGGTTGCTCATCGGCGCCATCCCCGCGAACAGCGCGCGGTACTTGCCCTTCGCATAGGTCGCGCCGACCTGCTTGCGCGCGGTGCCCGTCTTGCCGCCGATCCGGTAGCCGTCGACGCGCGCGCGGCGCCCCGTGCCGCCTTCGCCGACCGCCATCTCGAGCATCGAGCGGATCGACGCGGCCGTTTGCGGCGACGTCACGCGGTGGCCGCGATGCGCATCGATCGTCTGCTGGTCGGTGCCGTTCTTCAGCAGCGACACCGGGTGCAGCGTGCCGTCGCCCGCATAGGCCGTGTAGGTCTGCGCGATCTGCAGCAGCGACATCGACAGCCCGTAGCCGTACGCCATCGTCGCCTGCTCGATCGGGCGCCAGCGCTTGTAGCCGCGCAGCCGGCCCGATGCGACGCCCGGGAACGTCAGCTCCGGCGCGCGGCCGATCCCGTATTCCTGGTACTTGTTCCAGATCGTTTCGGCGGGCAGGTTCAACGCGAGCTTCGCGAGCGCGACGTTGCTCGACTTCTGCAGCGCCTGCGACACCGTCAGCGACCCGTGGTTCGACGTGTCGTGGATCACGGCCGGGCCGATCTTGTAGGTGCCCGGCGACGTGTTGATGATCGTGTTCGGCGTGACCTTGCGCTCGTCGATCGACAGCGCGACGACGAGCGGCTTGATCGTCGAGCCGGGCTCGAACGTGTCGATCACCGCGCGGTTGCGCAGCTGCTGGCCCGTGAGGCGCGCGCGGTCGTTCGGGTCGAAGGTCGGGTAGTTCGCGAGCGCGAGGATCTCGCCGTTCTGCGCGTCGAGCACGACGACGCTGCCGGCCAGCGCGTTGTTCTCGACCACGGCCGCCTTGAGCTGGCTGAACGCGAGCTGCTGGATCCGGCGGTCGATCGTCAGCTCGATCGTCGCGCCGTGCTGCGCGGGAACGAGCGGGCGCGTGTCCGACACGATGCGGCCGAGCCGGTCGCGGATCACCTCGCGCTGGCCGGACGTGCCGGACAGGCGCCCATTCGCCGCGAGTTCGACGCCTTCCTGGCCCTTGTCTTCGACGTTCGTGAAGCCGACCACGTGCGCGGCCGATTCGCCTTCCGGGTAGAAGCGCTTCGAATCGGCGATCTGCGTGATGCCGTCGATCGCGAGCTTGTCGAGCCGGCTCGCGGTGTCCGCGTCGACCTGCCGCTTGAGCAGCACGAACGTCTTGTCGTTGCCGAGGCGCCGTTTCACCTCGACGAGCGGTATGTCGAGCAGCTTCGCGATCTGCGGATAGTCGGTATCGGCGACCTGTTTCGGATTCGCCCAGATTTCATAGGTCGACAGGCTGACCGCGAGCATCGCGCCGTTGCGGTCGACGATGCGCCCGCGCATCGCGTCGAGCTCGATCGTGCGCTGGTAGCGCTTCTGGCCCTGGCCGACGTAGAAATCCTGGTTCGCGACCTGCACCCAGAAGGCGCGCGCGACCAGCGCGGCGAACGCGAGGAACACGACGATCACGACCAGTTTCGAGCGCCACATCGGCAGGCGCGACGCGAGCATCGGATTCTTGGCCGCGTACGGATCGGCGGGGTGGGTCTTCTTTTTCACGCTCATGCAATGGCCGGGTCGGGCCGCCGGACGGCGGCAGGTCAGTCTGAATAATGCGATTGTAATAAATGAGTAAACGCCGTGTGGGGAAAGTATGTTCCGGCCCCGTGAAAAGGTGCGTGGCGAAGAATCGGTCAAGTGCCGAAAAGGGGGCAGGAAAGGCGGACGGAAGCGGAGTTTCACCGCCGCGGCAGACGATGAAAGGTGGACGATCCGCTGCGTGTCGATCCGGATGCATGACATCCGGGACCGATCGATTCAGATCGTCGCCGGTATGCGATCAATTGCCCGGCACCTGATTATTTCTTTAAAGCGGAAAATGAAAAACGCCCCAAAGAGGGGCGCCGTTAATACTGAATATCGAAATGAATATCGCTGAAACCGGAATAAACCCGAAGACCGCAGACGATTTACGTCAAATATTCCTATCGGTCGACGGAAATGAATTCATGGTATTCCGGCTCGGTCGTGCAACGATCGACGGCCTGCAGCCGCCACGCACCCGGGTGATCGCCGGCGAGCACGGCCGGGCCCTGTTCGCGCTGCGTCGCACCGAACGACAGCCCCTTCAACTGGCATACGGCTTTCCCGCCGTCGGCCGCGCAGAGCGCCATCGCACCCTCGACGTCGCGGACCTTGCCCCAGGTCGGAAGATCGATGCCCTGATGTGCCTCGCGCGACCACAGTCCCTCGTCGGTATCCACCCACAGCACCGCGAAGGATTGCCGGGTTGCGGATTCGCTGCCATTAATCCGAATCGTGAGGCGCATTGGATCGTCTCCTGAAAGAAATGATGCATTCGACCGTTTTGACTTGATCAGTCTAGATAGACTGGTGTGAAACGCAAGTGATAATCCGCAATAACTCCATATTGAGTCCATTGCGGTTTCAGATGAAACGACGTCTGACGATTCGCGGTCGTTCCGGTGGCGCGCGCAAACGCACGTGGCATAGGCGATGGCGGTGTCGGCGCGCGCATCGGTGACGGTCGAGACATGGGATGACATGGCCGGGGGCGCGTCGATCTGTCGCGCGCGGGCCGCCGCCGAAACCGGGCCGACCGACGCAACCCGGCACCGCCCGGAAGGGGCCCGACCGGATGTTTCAGCGCGTTGACGGCGCGGCCGGAACGACACACTCCGACAATCGCGTACAAATCGGCACACTTTCACGAAACTTTCGGGACAGACTTGCATGCGATCGGGCCCCACACTGGAAGCTTCCCGATCCCGTGCCGCGGACGCCCGTCCTCGGCGGCTGCCGCCGCCTCGTGCCAGAGACGCGATCGACGCGATCGCGGGCCGCACGCCCGATCGGGACAGCCAGGGCGCGCGCGTCAGCCCCGGCCCGGCCGGTGAGCCGTGCGCAGCCCGCAACCGCGGGCGCCGCGCCGCCCGGCCGACTCTTCGAAGGAGACTATCGTGCTGATCTGGAAAACCGCGTTGTCGCTCAACTGGCGGACGAGCCTCGTGTCGCCGGCCAGCGCACCGGTCGCGGCGGCGAACGTCGGACGGCTGGTGCTGACCGGCGCGACCGGCTTCATCGGCAGTACCGTGCTGACGGCGCTCGTCAATGCAGGGCTGCTCGAACGCATCGTGTGCGTCGTGCGCGCGCAGGATCGCGGCCATGCAGTCGCGCGGCTGCGCGAGGCGGCGCTGCGCGCGGGGCTTGCGCCGTACTGGGCGTCGCGCCTGACCGAGGCGAACGTGATCGTCGGCGCGCTCGGCGACGTGTGGCAGGGCGCCGACGCGCCGCGCCTCGCCGGTGCGACGCACGTGATCCACTGCGCCGGTCATGCGTCGCCGGCCGACGGCGCGCACCTGCAGGCGGACATCGCCGATTCGGTGCGCTTTGCCGAACGCTTCGCGCGGGCGCCGCGCCTGCAGCGTTTCGTGTACGTCGGCACGGCCTATGCGCATGCGGGCCGCGGCGGCATCGTGCACGAAGAAGCGGCGGGAGCCGCGGCGAACGAGGTCGCGCAAGACGGCGAAGGGCTGCCGGGCGCAGTGCTCGCGGCCGACTACCTGCATGCGAAGGCGGAAACGGAGCAGCGCCTGCGCGCGCTCGGGCTGCCGCTCGTCGTCGTGCGGCCGTCGCACGTCGTCGGCCACACGGTGCTCGGTACGCGGCCCGCGCCGAATTCGTTCTGGATGTTCCGGCTTGCGCATGCCGCGCGCCGCTTCACCGCGCGGCCGATGACGCGCATCGACATCGTGTCGGTGGACGACGTGGCGCGCGCGACGATGCTGCTGGCCGTCAAGCCGACGCTCGCGCACGATCTCTATCACGTGTCGGCCGGCGACGAGGCGCCGCAGGTCGCGCAGATCGTGCGCGCGATGGACGAGGCGGCGGGGATGACGGGGGCGCCGCGCTACGCGGCGTGCGCGCCGGCCGAGCTGCCGCTCGTGGTGCGCGACGTGCTCGGGCGGCCCGATCCGGCGCTCGAGCGCGTGATCGGCCGGGCGCTGCAGCGTTGCGGGGAATTCGCGACGGTCGATCGCGTGTTCGACAACCGCCGCGTGCGCGACGAAATCGATTTCGAGCCGTTGCCGTTCATCGATTACGTCGAGGAATGCATGCGCACGTCGCGCGGCGTCGCCGTGACCGAGCTGATGCGCGGCGCGCTGCACTGACCGCCCGCGCTGTACCGGTGCCCGTTCCCGCTGCTGGCGGGAACGGGCACCATCATCATGCGTTGCCGCCGAGTTCGATGAGCCGGTCGAGCGCGCGGTAGATGTCTTCGAGGCCGTCCTGGCCGAAGCGCGATTCGAGCTGCCGGTATTGCTCGTCGATGCGCGGACCGATTTCCGTGACGAGTTTCCTGCTTTGCGGCGTCAGGCTGACCAGCAGCCGGCGCTGATCCTCCTGCGCGCGCGTGCGCGTGATCAGTCCGTCGCGCTCCATCCGTTCCAGCACGCCCGTGAGGCTCGGGCTCAGGATGCAGCAGCGCCGCGCGATCTGTCCCGCTTCGAGTGCATGAGACGGTTCGCCGTCAAGCACGCGGATGATCCGCCATTGCTGTTCGGTCAGCGCGAATTCCTTGAGAATGGGGCGAAACAGGCCCATCAGCGTTTCGCGGGCCTCGAGCAGCAGCATGGCCAGGTTGCGATGGTCGAGCGTACGGTTCATCGGGGTGGGCAGTGGACGGGGACGCATCAATCTTAACAGCCGAAGGTGGTGAATTTCGCGTATCAGGGTAATCGAGGTTGCCAGCACCCGATTGTTTACTTAAGATATTAACTATTGACGATGCGCCGCGACGCGCGGCAGGGGAATGACGCATGGAGCTGTCTTGCACGACCGCCGCGGCGCCGCCGTTGCCGGTCGCCATCGGTACCGTCTACGGTGCGCTGCTCAACGAGCGAGCGGCGCTCGACGCGCTCGGCGATGCGGTGAACGCGCCGCCTTACGGCCGCCCGCCGCAGGCACCGATCCTTTACATCAAGCCGGCCAACACGCATGCGGCCGACGGCGCGGCCGTCGTCGTGCCGGCCGGCGTCGATGCGCTGGAGATCGGCGCGTCGGTGGCCGTCGTGTTTTCCCGGCGCGCCACGCGCGTGCCGGCCGCGCAGGCGCTCGACTACGTGCACGGCTTCACGCTCGCGAGCGACGTGTCGGTGCCACATCCCGATTACTACCGTCCGGCCGTACGCTTCAAGTGCCGTGACGGTTTCTGCCCGCTGGGGCCGGCGATCGTACCGGCCGCTGCGCTGGCCGATGTCGACGCGCTCGCACTGACCGTGCGGATCGACGGCGAGGTGGCCGCATCGGCGTCGACTTCGACGCTGATTCGCCCGGTGCGCGAACTGATCGCCGACGTGACCGCGTTCATGTCGTTCGACGCGGGCGATGTGCTGCTGCTCGGCGTCGCGGGCGGCGCACCGCGCGCCCGCGCGGGCAGCACGATCGAGATCGCCGCCGCCGGCATCGGCACGCTGCGGCACACGCTGATTGCGGAGGAAACACGATGAAGACGGCGCGCGTGATCTACAACGGCGCACTGCATGCGGCCGAGCCGGCCGGCGACGGTGCGATCCGCCTCGACACGGGGCGCGTGGTCGCCGAGGAGGCGGTCGCATGGCTGCCGCCCGTCGCGCCGCGCACGACGTTCGCGCTCGGCCTCAACTACGCCGACCACGCGAAGGAACTCGCGTTCAAGGCGCCGAGCGAGCCGCTGATCTTCCTGAAGGGGCCGAACACGTTCGTCGGCCACCGGTCGCGTACCGTGCGCCCGGCGGACGCGACGCACATGCACTACGAGTGCGAACTGGCCGTCGTGATCGGCCGGCCCGCGCGCAACGTGAGCCGCGCGCAGGCGATCGACTACGTGGCCGGCTACACGGTCGCGAACGACTACGCGATCCGAGACTATCTCGAGAACTATTACCGCCCGAACCTGCGCGTCAAGAACCGCGACACCTGCACGCCGCTCGGGCCGTGGTTCGTCAGCCGCGACGAGATCGGCGACGCGGGCGACCTGACGCTGCGTACGACGGTGAACGGCCGGGAGACGCAGCGCGGCAGCACGCGCGACATGATCTTCGACGTGCCGGCGCTGATCGAGCACATCAGCAGCTTCATGACGCTCTCGCCGGGCGACCTGATCCTGACCGGCACGCCCGAGGGGCTGGCGGACACGCAGCCGGGCGACGAGGTCGTGACCGAAATCGAAGGGATCGGCCGGCTCGTGAACACGATCGTCGGCGAAGCAGACTACTATCGCGCCGGCTGAGCCCGTCGCCCAAGGAAGGAGAGCACATGACCATCAAGCACTGGATCGACGGCCGCGAAGTCGAGAGCCGCGAGACCTTCACGACGCTGAATCCCGCGACGGGCGACGTGATCACCGACGTCGCGTCGGCCGGCGAGGCCGAAGTCGACGCGGCCGTGCGCGCGGCGAAGGAAGCGTTCCCGAAATGGGCGAACACGCCCGCGAAGGAGCGCGCGAAGCTGATGCGCAAGCTTGGCGAGCTGATCGAGAAGAACGTGCCGATGCTCGCGGCGCTGGAGACGCAGGACACCGGCCTGCCGATCGCGCAGACGAGCAAGCAGCTCATCCCGCGGGCATCCGAGAACTTCAATTTCTTCGCGGAAGTGTGCGTGCAGATGAATGGCCGCACCTATCCGGTCGACGACCAGATGCTGAACTACACGCTGTACCAGCCGGTCGGCGTGTGCGCGCTGGTGTCGCCGTGGAACGTGCCGTTCATGACGGCCACATGGAAGACGGCGCCGTGCCTCGCGCTCGGCAACACGGCCGTGCTGAAGATGTCGGAGCTGTCGCCGCTGACGGCCGACCAGCTCGGCCGGCTCGCGCTCGAAGCCGGGATCCCGCCCGGCGTGCTGAACGTCGTGCAGGGCTATGGTGCAACCGCCGGCGACGCGCTCGTGCGGCATCCGGACGTGCGTGCGGTGTCGTTTACGGGCGGCACCGTCACGGGCAAGCGGATCATGGAGCGCGCGGGCCTCAAGAAGTATTCGATGGAGCTCGGCGGCAAGTCGCCGGTGCTGATCTTCGACGACGCGGATTTCGACCGCGCGCTCGATGCGTCGCTGTTCACGATCTTCTCGATCAACGGCGAACGCTGCACTGCGGGCTCGCGGATCTTCGTGCAGCGCACGATCTACGACCGCTTCGTGCAGGAATTCGCGCGCCGTGCGAACAACCTGGTGGTCGGCGATCCGTCCGATCCGGCCACGCAGCTCGGCGCGATGATCACGCGCCAGCACTGGGAGAAGGTGACGGGTTATATCCGCATCGGCGAGCAGGAAGGCGCGCGCGTGGTCGCGGGCGGCGCGGACAAGCCGGCGGGCTTGCCCGACCATTTGCGCAACGGCAACTTCGTGCGGCCGACCGTGTTCGCCGACGTCGACAACCGGATGCGCATCGCGCAGGAAGAGATCTTCGGGCCGGTCGCGTGCCTGATCCCGTTCGAGGACGAGGAAGAAGGGCTGCGGCTCGCTAACGACACGTCGTACGGCCTCGCGTCGTACATCTGGACGCAGGACGTCGGCAAGGTGCATCGCCTCGCGCGCGGCATCGAGGCCGGGATGGTGTTCGTGAACAGCCAGAACGTGCGCGACCTGCGCCAGCCGTTCGGCGGCGTGAAGGAATCGGGCACCGGGCGCGAGGGCGGCGAGTACAGTTTCGAGGTGTTCGCGGAGATCAAGAACGTGTGCATCTCGATGGGTTCGCATCATATTCCGCGCTGGGGCGTGTAACGGGCGCCGGTCGTTTCGCCGCAAGAACGATCCCTTGGCCGGCATGCCGGCTGCGGGACTGCGAAGCATGGGGCCGGAGTAACCGCTAAAGCGCTAACTCCGGCCGACCGCGAAGCATGGGGCTGGAGTAACCGCTAAAGCGCTAACTCCAGCCGACAGGAGACTTAACGATGGGCAAACTGTCCCTCGCCGCGAAGATCACGCATGTGCCGTCGATGTACCTGTCGGAATTGCCCGGCAGGCATCACGGCTGCCGCGAAGCGGCGATCCGCGGCCATCAGCTGATCGGCGAGCGCTGCCGCGCGCTCGGCGTCGACACGATCGTCGTGTCGGACGTGCACTGGCTCGTCAACGCGGGTTATCACGTGAACTGCAACGCGCGGTTCGCCGGCACGTACACGAGCAACGAGCTGCCGCATTTCATCCGCGACATGCAGTACGCGTATCCGGGCAACCCGGCGCTCGGCCAACTGATCGCCGAGACGGCCAGCGCACGCGGGATCGCGACGCGCGCACACGAGATCGACAGCCTCGAACTCGAATACGGGACGCTGGTGCCGATGCGCTACATGAACGGCGACCAGCACTTCAAGGTCGTGTCGATCGCCGGCTGGTGCATGTGGCACACGCTCGACGAAAGCCGGCGCTTCGGCGAGGCGCTGCTCGAAGCGATCGAGAAAAGCGATTCGAACGTCGCGTTCCTCGCGAGCGGTTCGCTGTCGCACCGCTTCAACGATAACGGCAGCCCCGAGGAATCGATCCACCAGATCAGCCGCGAGTTCTTCAGGCAAGTCGACCTGCGCGTGGTCGAGCTGTGGAAGCAGGGCGATTTCAAGACCTTCTGCGCGATGCTGCCCGAGTACAACACGCATTGCCACGGCGAAGGCGGCATGCACGACACGGCGATGCTGCTCGGCCTGCTCGGATGGGATCGTTACGACAAGCCCGTCGAGATCGTCACCGACTATTTCGCGAGTTCGGGCACCGGGCAGATCAACGCGATCTTTCCGCTGCCCTGAACGCTGCCGCCCCGCATACGACATCCGACCGGAGATTTGCCATGCCCCACATCGTCGTCGAATACACCGCGAACATCCGCGACGACGCGCGCATCCCCGCGCTGCTGCGCACGATCAACGCCACGTTGATCGCGCAGGGCGGCGTGTTCCCGACCGGCGGCATCCGCTCGCGCGCGATCGAGCTGCAGGACTACTGCGTTGCCGACGGCACGGAGGACGACGCGTTCGTCCACGTGACGCTGAAGATCGGCTCGGGCCGCAGCGACGACACGAAGAAGGCCGCGTGCGACGCGCTGTTCGACGCGATCAAGGCGCATTTCGCCGAGCTGTACGCGAAACGCTATCTCGCGCTGTCGATGGAGCTGACCGAGTTCAGCGAAAGCGGCTCGTACAAGCACAACAACATCCACGCCCGCTACAAGCGGGCCGGCTGAACCCCATTCCCGACCCGACCATGCTCGAACCCGCCATCATCGACCAGCTCGCGCAGCGTCTGCACGACGCCGAGCGCGAGCGCAAGCAGATCCGCCAGATCTCGCTCGACCATCCCGACATCACGATCGACGACGCATATGCGATCCAGCGCGCGTGGGTGACCCTCAAGCTCGCGGAAGGCCGCACGCTGAAAGGACACAAGATCGGCCTCACGTCGAAGGCGATGCAGAACACGTCGCAGATCGACGAACCCGACTACGGCGCGCTGCTCGACGACATGTTCTTCGCGGATGGCGGCACGATCCCGACCGGCCGCTTCATCGTGCCGCGCGTCGAGGTGGAACTCGCGTTCGTGCTCGGCAAGCGGCTCTCGGGGCCGGACTGCACGATCTTCGACGTGTACGACGCAGTCGACTATGTGGTGCCCGCGCTCGAGATCATCGACGCGCGCAGCCAGTCGATCGACCCCGATACGAAACGGCCGCGCAAGGTGTTCGACACGATCGCCGACAACGCGGCGAACGCGGGTGTCGTGATCGGCGGGCGGCCGGTGACTCCGCACGACGTCGACCTGCGCTGGGTCGCGGCGATCATGTCGCGCAACGGCGTGGTCGAGGAAACGGGCGTCGCGGCCGGCGTGCTGAACCATCCGGCGAACGGCGTCGCGTGGCTCGCGAACCGGCTGTCGCGCTTCGACGTCGCGCTGGAACCCGGGCAGATCGTGCTCGGCGGCTCGTTCACGCGGCCGTGCGCGGCGCGGCCGGGTGATACGTTCAGTGTCGACTACGGCCCGCTCGGGACGATCCAGTGCTACTTCGAGTGAGCGAGCGATGCAGATTCCTTCGAATGTCTTCAAGGCCGCGCTCGCGCGCGGCGATGCGCAGATCGGGCTGTGGCTCGGCCTCGCGAATCCGTACAGTGCCGAAGTCGTCGCGGGCGCCGGTTTCGACTGGCTGCTGATCGACGGCGAGCACGCGCCGAACACGGTGCCGACGATCCTCGCGCAACTGCAGGCGATCGCGCCGTATCCGTCGCATCCGGTCGTGCGCGTGCCGTGGAACGATCCGGTGATCGTCAAGCAGGTGCTCGATCTCGGCGCGCAGACGCTGCTGGTGCCGATGGTGCAGAGCGCCGATGAGGCGCGCGCGGCCGTTGCCGCGACGCGTTACCCGCCGCACGGGATGCGCGGCGTCGGCAGCGCGCTGGCGCGCGCGTCGCGATGGAATCGCGTCGGCGACTACCTGCATCGAGCGAACGACGGGATGGCCGTGCTCGTGCAGGTCGAGACGCGTGCAGGGCTCGATGCGATCGACGCGATTGCGCGCGTCGAAGGCGTCGATGGCGTGTTCATCGGGCCGGCCGATCTGGCTGCCGATCTCGGGCATCTCGGCAATCCGGGGCACCCGGACGTGCAGGCCGCGATCGACGGCGCGATCCGGACGATCAAGGCAGCCGGCAAGGCGCCGGGCATGCTGAGTGCGGATGAAGCGGCGGCGCGGCGGTATCTGGAAGCAGGTGCGCTGTTCGTCGCGGTCGGGGTCGATACGACGCTGCTGGCGAGGAGTGCGGAGCGGCTCGCGGCGCAGTTCAAGGGGAAGGGCGGCGAGGCAGTGAAGAAGGGCGATGGCACGTATTGAAAGTCTGCGTGACCGTCAGAGAGGGTACTGACTGAATGCGCCGCACGTGCCTCTGTCTTCTGGCGTAGTCAGCATCACGAGATTCACCCACTGCACAATCGGGTTCATCGGGTTTTCTGAGAAACACGTCCATTTCCGTAAGGGCACTTTCTTCAGGACGCAGGGCGGTGAGGAAAGGAGCGCCGTTGACAGGCGTCATTCCAACGGTAGAGTGATTGTTATGATCATTGTCTACCGCTACCGAGTGAAGTCGCTCAACGGACTCCTGAACAAACAGAGCCGTGCGGTGAATTACGTCTGGAACTTCTGCAATGACACACAGAAGCACGCGCTCAAGTGGAGCAAGAAGTGGCCGACGGGCTTCGATCTGAACAGGCTTACGGCGGGAACTAGCAAAGAACTTGGCATCCACTCCGGCACGGTCAACGCAACGTGCGAGCAATACGCGAAGTCGCGCAGCCAGTGCCGACGTCCTTACCTGCGTTATCGCAGTAGGAAATCGCTCGGTTGGGTGCCGCTGAAGGGCCGTGACCTGAAGCGAGAAGGCGATGCGTTTCGCTTTGCCGGCAACACCTTTCGTGTGTTCAACAGCCGGCCGCTTCCCGAAGGGAAGATCAAAGACGGCACTAACTTTGCACGGGATGCGCGCGGCAACTGGTTTCTCAACATCGTGATTGAGATGCCTGATGTTCCAGCCCGACCGATCCGTTCCGGCGTCGGTATCGATCTCGGTCTGAAAGACTTCGCCACACTTTCGACCGGCGAGAAGGTGCCCAACGACCGGTTCAGCCTGCGCGCGGCCGAAAAGCTGGCGAAAGCCCAACGGGCGCGAAAGCACAAGCGCCATATCGCGAAACTGCATGCGAAGGTGGCGAATGCCCGCGCCGATTTCCAGCACAAGCTCGCGCTCGCCCTGGTGCGGCGCTTCGATTACCTCGCGGTCGGCAACGTTTCGGCCGTCGGTCTCACCAAAACCAGGATGGCGAAAAGCGTCAACGACGTATCCTGGTCGTCCTTCCGCCACAAGCTCCGTTACAAAGCGATAGCGCACGGAGCCACGTTCGAGGAAGTGGACGAAAGCGGTTCTACCCAGTCCTGTTCGGCGTGCGGGTCGAAAGACAGCACGACGCGGCCGAAAGGTATCGCGGGGCTGCGAATAAGAGAGTGGGCTTGCAGTGAATGTGGTGTCTTGCATGATCGTGATACCAACGCTGCGTTGAACATTCTCCGATGCGGACGTGCATCGCCAGTCGTGGGAATCACCTGCCTTTAGGCGGATGAGGACGTCAAATACCGCCCCGGCGTCGTCCCCAGCGCGCGCCGGAACATGTCGATGAACGCGCTCACGTTGTCGTACCCGAGATCGAGCGCGATCGTCGTCACCGACACGCCATCCGCGATTTTCTCCAGCGCACGCAGCAGCCTTGCCTGCTGACGCCATTGCGCGAACGTCAGCCCCGTCTCGGCGACGAAGCGGCGGCTCATCGTCCGTGCACTGATGCCGGCCCATTCGGCCCATTCCTCCAGCCGCCGGTTGTCCGCGAGGTTCGTGGCCAGCGCGTCGGTGATACGCACGAGCCGCGCGTCGCGCGGCCGCGCGAGACTCAGCGATTCGACTTTCGACGCGGCGATTTCGTCGAGGATCACGTCGGCGATCCGCGTCTGCGCGTCGTTCAGTTCCGCATCGTCCCAGCTTGCGGCGCGCTGCACGGCTTCGCGCAGCAGCGGCGACGCACGGATCGCGCGCGGCGTGTCCGGCAGCGCCGCGCAACGCGCTTCGGCGACGAACGCCGACCAGCCGGAAATCGGCCCGAACGAACGCAGCGAATGCCGGCAATGCGGCGGAATCCAGATCGCGTGGATCGCCGGCACGACCCAGTCCTGGTCGTCGAGACCGATCGTCAGCAACCCGCTCAGCGCGCCGACAAGCTGGCCGCGCGCATGCGCGTGCGGCGCGGTCACGCGCGGGTCGCGTTGCGACAGGACGGCGGCGACGACGAACGGGCCGTCGTCGGACGTGATGAATCGGGCGGGCAGGAGTGGATCGGACATGGCCGGATAGCGGTATCGAATGGCTGTTATACCGGAGATCGGCCGGTCTCGCACGCCTACACTGCGTCATCGATGACAACCGGAGTACGACGCGATGCGAGCCGAACAGATGCTTCCCGACCATGCCGACCGGATCGACGCCGGCGGAACGACGATCCGCAAGGGCACCATCGGTGCGTTTCTGGTCAACGCGCGTGTGCTGACCGATCCCGACGCCACGCCCGCCGACCGGGCACGCGCGGAAGCCGACACGATCGATGCGTTGCCCGCGCTGCGCGCGCTCGGCCTGTTCGACGTGCTGGAAGTGCGCGATCCCGCGCTGCGCGCGTGGCTCGATGCGCGCTGACGTCCGCCGGAACCGTCGATCGAGATCCCCGATTCAAGGAGTCACCATGAAAGCTGCAGTCGTGACGGGCGCCGGCGAGCGTCCCGTTCATATGGAATTCGAACCGCCGCGCGCGATGCCGGGCCACAGCCTGATCGACGTGACGGCGTCCGCGCTGAGCCGGATCGCGCAGGCGCGTGCGTCCGGCACGCATTATTCGTCGGACGGAGGTTATCCGCTCGTCGTTGGCGTCGACGGCGTCGGCCGCCGCGACGACGGGCAGCGCGTCTATTTCTTCGGCGTCCCCGCGCCGTTCGGCGCGATGGCCGAGCGCACGATCGCGCCCGACACGCAGTGCGTGCTGCTGCCGGACGGGCTCGACGACGTCACGGCCGCGGCGATCGCGATTCCCGGGATGTCGTCGTGGGCCGCGCTGACCGAACGCGCGCGGCTCGTCGCGGGCGAGACGGTGCTCGTCAACGGCGCGACGGGTACGTCGGGGCGGCTGGCGGTGCGGATTGCGAAGCATCTCGGCGCCGCGAAGGTGATTGCGACGGGCCGCAACGCGGCCGCGCTGCAGGCATTGCTGAATGCGGGCGCGGACGCCGTCGTGTCGCTACAGCAGGACGAAGCGCATCTGGCGCGTGCGCTGGAACCGCATTTCCGCGCCGGCGTGGACGTCGTGCTCGACTATCTGTGGGGTATCAGCGCGCAGACGCTGCTGGTTGCCGCGGCGAAGGCGACGCCCGATGGCCGCCGGTTGCGTTTCGTGCAGATCGGCTCGATCGGCGGCGCGGACGTGTTGCTGCCGGGCGCGGTGCTGCGCGCAACCGCAATCGAATTGATGGGCAGCGGCCTCGGCAGCGTGTCGCTGCCGCGCTTGCTGGATTCGGTGCGCGGCGTGTTCGACGCGGCCGGGCCGGCGCGGCTGACGATCGAGACGCGCATCGTGCCGCTGTCGTCTGTCGGCGAACACTGGGGCGATACAAGCAGTCTCGTGCGCCCGGTGTTCACGATGCGCGGCGACTGAGGCGACTGAGGCGACGACCGGGCCGCGGTGCACCGGATGCGGCGCGATGGATGTGCGGCGCGGGCTACAACCGTTCATTCGCCGCCGTGCCGCCGAGCGTTGGGCAAGGAAGGGCGGGCGGCCGAAGGCAAACAACCCCCGTCGCCACCCGCCGCATCAGGCTCAGAACCGTTGCTGAATCCCCGCCGTCACGCCGACCTGCGTCGTGCCGTACCCGTTGAAGTCGCGCGACACGCCGACCTTCTGGTCGTGCTTCGCGATCGCGAACGCGCCGGCCGCATACAGCACCGTGCGCTTCGACAGCGCGTAGTTCGCGCGCAGCGACACCAGCGTCGGATCGGCGTCCGTGCCGCCCTTGATGTTCTGGTGATAGACGGCCGCGATCAGCGAGAACGTCGGCGTGAACTGGTACGACCCGCCGACCCAATACATGTCGCTCAACTGGTTTGCCGCAGTGGTTCGGAACGTGCGTTTGTAATTGCGGTAACCCGCCATCGTCTTCAGGTTGCCGAAGTCGTAGCTCAGGCCCGCGTGGATGCCCTGGATGTAGTTGACCGTATCGGCCGGCGTGACGCTGTCGGCCGCGCCGTTCTGCCGGTCGAACGTGACCACCGCCGCGAACGGGCCTTTCTCGTAGCCGACCGCGAAATCGTATTTGGAGCTGGTCTTCACGCTGCCCGGCACGTTGCCGAAGCCGTACAGCGCGCCGAACTTGAAGCCGCTGAATTCGCCGTCGTAGCGCACCGCGTTCGACGAGCGCGTGAACATGCCGTCCTTGCGGCCGCCCGTCGCCGTCGACGCCGAGGCCCACGAGTAGTTCTGAGCGTAACCCATCGGGTCGAACGGCAGCATGTAGTCGTAGGTGACGGTGTAGTTGCGGCCGAGCGTCAGTTCGCCCCATTTGCTTTTCAGGCCGACCGTCGCGCGGCGCGCGAAGATCGAGTCGGGGCCGTCGTCGAGCGCGCCGTTCGCGAGGTCGATCCCGCTTTCGAGGCGGAACACGGCCTTCAGCCCGCCGCCGAGATCCTCGACGCCGCGCAGGCCCCAGCGCGACGTGTTCTTGTTGCCCGACTTCAGCTTGACCGCGCTGCCGCCCTCCGGCGCCGCGTGGCTCGTGTATTCGATGCCGGCGTCCATGATCCCGTACATCGTGACCGACGACTGCGCGTGCGCGGCGGGCGCGGCGATGCAGGCCGCGGCGGCCGATCCCGTGAGGACTACTGTGCGAATCGAACGTTCTGCACGTGACTTCATTGACGGTGTCTCCTTGGTTCTTGTGGGTTGGGTGAAACAGGTGCGGCGCGCAACGGGCCGCGGCGGACGCCGGAAGACGTCCGCCGGACCTGCAGGTCATCGCATGGCGCAATGCGCGCGATGTGCGCGACGTGCAGGCGCGGCGGCGCGCGGGCCGCCGCGATCGGGTCAGCCCGCTTTCGCGAACGCCCAGCAGTCGTTGGTCGGGAATTCGATCCAGTGCTTGCCGGCCGCGCGCGGCACGTGGCCGAACGCGCGCAGGCGCATGTCGCCGCAATGGAACAGGTATTCCCAGCGGTCGCCGAGATACATCGACGTGACGAGGTCGGCCTGCAGCCGGTTCGCGCCCGGGCCGTCGGTGACCTGCACGCGTTCGAGGCGGATCACGGCTTGCGCGTCCTGGCCCGGCGCGAGCGTGTCGCGTGCCATCGCGCGGATTTCCCAGCCGTCGCCGGCGAGCGTCACGCATTCGCCGTCGATCGCGGCGACTCGCGCGTCGATCCGGTTGTTGCTGCCCATGAACTCGGCCGTGTACAGCGAGCGCGGCGCGCCGTACAGCTCGGCCGGCGTGCCTTCCTGCTCGATGCGGCCGTTGCGCAGCAGCAGGATGCGGTCGGACATCGCCATCGCTTCGGTCTGGTCGTGCGTCACGCACAGCGCCGACAGCCCGAGCGACACGATCAGCTCGCGCAGCCACGCACGCGCTTCCTCGCGCAGCTTCGCGTCGAGGTTCGACAGCGGCTCGTCGAGCAGGATCACCGGCGGGTTGTAGACGAGCGCGCGTGCGATCGCGACGCGCTGCTGCTGGCCGCCCGACAACTGATGCGGAAAGCGTTCCGCGAGATGGCCGAGGCCGAGCTGGTCGAGCGCGCTTTGCACGCGGCGTTTCTGTTCGGCAGGCGCGACGCGGCGCAGCTTCAGCCCGTAGCCGACGTTGTCGGCGACGGTGCGGTGCGGCCACAGTGCGTACGACTGGAACACGAGGCCGAGCGAGCGCTGCTCGACGGGCAGGTCGACGCGCTTCGCGCCGTCGAAGAACACGCGGTCGTCGAGCTGGATGCGGCCGTCGGACGGCTGTTCGAGGCCGGCCACCGCGCGCAGCAGCGTGGTCTTGCCGCTGCCCGATGCGCCGAGCAGGCACACGACTTCGCCGGCCTTCAGTTCGAACGACACGCCCTTGAGGATCGGATTGGCGCCGTAGCTGAGATGCAGGTCGTCGACGATGAGCTTATCCATGAAGTTTCACTCCGAAACGCAGGGCCACGCCGAGACCGGCGCCGACCATCGCGATGTTGATGACAGAAAGCGCGGCGACCTGGTCGACGGCGCCGGTCGCCCACAGCGACACGAGCAGCGCGCCGATCACTTCGGTGCCGGGCGACAGCAGGTAGACGGCCGTCGAGTATTCGCGCTCGAAGATCATGAAGATCAGCAGCCACGCGGCGAGCAGGCCGAAGCGCACGAGCGGCAGCGTCACGTCGAGCGATACGCGGCTGCGCGTCGCGCCGACGCTGCGGCCGGCTTCCTCGAGCTCGGGGCCGACCTGCAGCAGCGCACTCTGGATCAACCGCATCCCGTACGCGAGCCACACGACCGTGTACGCGATCCAGATGCTCCACATCGAGTTCTTCAGCTCGCGCAGGCCGGGGACGAACAGGAAGATCCACAGGAACGCGAGACCGGCGAGCAGGCCGGGCACCGCACGCGGCAGCAGCACCAGATAGTCGAGCAGTTTGGTCGCCCAGTCGGGGCGGCGGTGGCCGGCGAATGCGACGAGCGAGTAGAAGCCGACCGCGAGTGCGCCGCCGATCACGCCGATGCCGAGCGTGTTGACGATCGCGCGCACCAGGTTGTCCTGCTCGAACAGCTCGATGAAGTTCGACAGCGTCAGCACTTCGGCGAGCGCGACGCCTTCGCCCCAGTTGGTCACGAACGCGCGCAGCACGATGCCCGAGATCGGCACGATCACGGTCAGCATCAGCCACAGCGCGACGATCGCGAGCGCAACCCAGCGCCACACGCCGAGCGGCAGCACCGTCGCGCGACCGGCCTTGCCCTTCACCGTGACGAAGCGGTTCGCCGTTTTCAGCAGGCGGCGCTGCAGCAGCACGAGCGGGAACGTGATCGCGACGATGCACACCGCGACCGCGGCCATCAGGTGGTACGACGGCACGCCGAGCTTGTTGGTCAGCTTGTACAGGTAGGTCGCGAGTACGAGGTGGCCTTCCGGATCGCCGAGCACGAGCGGCAGCCCGAACACTTCGAAGCCGAGGAAGAACACGAGCACGCCGGCGAACAGCAGCGCGGGCATCGTCATCGGCAGGCTCACGTCGAGCGCGACGCGGAACGGGCGGGCGCCCGTCACGCGCGCGGCTTCCTCGACGTCCGAGCCGAGGTTGCGCAGCGCGGCCGACGAATACAGATACACGTGCGGCACGTGCGTGAGGCCGACGATCACCGTGATCGCGAAGATCGAGTACACGTTCCAGGGCACGCTTTGCACCCCGAACAGTTCCTTGAACCACACCGAGTAGAAGCCGACCGGGCCGGCCGCGACCACGTAGCCGAACGCGAGCACCATCGGCGACACGAACACGGGCGTGAGCAGCAGCGGTTCGAGCCAGCGGCGGCCGGGCAGGTCGGTGCGCACCATCAGGAACGCGAGGATGCCGCCGAGCGGAATCGAGATGAACAGCATCCCGCCGGCGATGATGAACGAGTTCTTCACGGCCGACCAGAAGTCGGGATCGCTGAAGATGAAGCGGAAACCTTCGATGCCGAGCGTCTTGTTCGCATCGAAGAACGGCGCGGACAGCAGGCTCTGGAACAGGATGAAGCCGAGCGGCAGCGCGACCGCGATGGTCAGTACCGCGACGACGATCCAGCGCAGCATGCCGGCGAGCGGCTGCAGGCTGTTGACCGGCAGCGCGGGAATCGCGTCGCGCTGGCCGGTGGCGGGCGCAACGGCCGGCGCCGTTCCGCGTGTGCTGGTTGAAAGCATGAGTTCGCCCCTGCGGCCATCCGGATGGCCGCCTCTAGGAAATCGGTAAGGGGAAGGGGCCGCCCGCGCCAGGTGCGGCGGGCGGCCGGCAATCAGCGGATCAGCGCTTGATCGACTGCTGCCATTGCTTCAGGAAAGCCAGGCGCTTCGACTGGTCGAGATAGACGAGCAGGCCGGTGCCGATCTGGATCGGCTTCAGCGAATCGCCGAGCTCCTTCGACAGGCTCGCGGCCGACGTTTCGCCCGTGACGTCCGCGCGGATCGCGTACAGGTTCGCCTGGTTCGCGATCAGCGTCTGGCCGCGCTTCGACAGCAGGTAGTCGACCCACAGCTTCGCGGCGTTCGGGTTCTTCGCCTTCTTCGAGACCGTCGCGAGGCGGCTCACGACCTGCGTGTAGTCCTTCGGGAACACATAGCCGATCGACTTGTCCTTCTTCGCCTTTGCATACGCATACGAACCGATGATGTTGTAGCCGATCAGGTTCTCGCCCGACGAGATCCGCTCCATCATCGCGCCCGTGCTCGACTGCAGCTTCGGGCCGGTCGCGCCGATCGCCTTCACGAGTTCCCACGTGACCTTCTCGTTCACGTGCGCGTCCTGCGTCAGGTAGTTGAAGCCGACGCCCGATTTCTCGATGTCGTAGGTCGTGACCTTGCCCTTGAACTTGTCACCCGGCGTGGTGAGCAGCTTGATCAGGTCGGCGCGCGTCGTCGGCACTTCGTTCTCGGGGATCAGGCGCTTGTTGTAGACGATCGCGAGCGGCTCGAACGTCGTGCCGTACGCCTGCTTCTGGTATTGCGACCATTGCGGCAGGTTCGGGCTTTCGGGCGAATCGTAGGACGCCATCAGGCCGTCGTTGACGAGCTTGACCTGCAGGTCCATCGCCGAGCTCCACAGCACGTCGGCGCTGGTGCTGCTCGCCGCGTTCTCGCTGATGTAGCGGTTGTACAGCTCGGTGCTGTTCATGTCGTTGTACTCGACCTTGACGCCGTACAGGCTTTCGAAGTCCTTGATCAGCGGGCGCACGAGGCCCGTGTCGGTCGTCGAGTAGACGATCAGCTTGCCTTCCTTCTTCGCGGCGTCGATCACGCCCTGGTAGTTACCCGGATACCCGGCCGGAACCTGCGCGACGGCGCTGCCGGCGGCAGTGCCCAGGACGATCGCCAGCGCGGCGGCGAGGTGCTTCGGTGCAAACGGCATGTCTTCCTCCAGTTACGCATAGATGTTGTTCGAGTGACGCGGATGTTAATTGCGGGGCACTTTCAGCCTGCTTTCATTTCCGTTCACAATCGCGTCCTTTGTGTCATGGATTTCCCGAGGTCGAAACGACGGTGGCCGCGGTTTTAGCGGCGCGCGGCTCGGTTTGAAAAGGGAAGGAAGCGGGTTGCAGCCGAACGCGGCAACGATGGCAAAGGCGGCTATGCGGATTGCGCCAGCAGCTTTCCGAGGATCCGGCCGCCATGCCGCGCATGCGCGGTCGTCAGTGCCGAATACCCGACGACGACGCCCGCTTCGCAGTCGGCGCTTCGACAGAATCCGCGGATCGTCTGCAACGCGACGCCGGCCGCGTGGGCCTGCGCGACGTACGATGCGTCGTCCGTCCCGGGCGGCAGCCACAGCACGAAATGAAATCCCGCGTGCTCGCCGGACACCGTGTACCGCCCGCCGGCGTGTTTCGCGAGCTGGTCGAGCACGATGTCGCGCCGCTGGCGGTACGCGTGGCGGCTGGCGCGCAGGTGCTTCGCAAAATCGCCGTGCGCGATGAAGCGGGCCAGCGCAAGCTGGGGCGCCACGCCGACCGAGCGCGCGGTCGCGTGCCACACGGCCGACAGCATCGGCTGCAGTTCCGCCGGCACGACCATGAAGCCGATGCGCAGCCCCGAGAACAACGTCTTGTTGAACGAGCCGCAGTAGATCACGCGATCGCATGCGTCGAGCGATTTCAGCGCGGGCAGCGGGGCGGTCTGGTAACTGAATTCGCCGTCGTAGTCGTCTTCGATGATCCACGCGCGGTTGCGCTGTGCCCAGTCGAGCAGTTCGAGCCGGCGCGACACCGACATCGTGACGCCGAGCGGCGCCTGATGGGCGGGCGTCACGTAGGCCGCGCGCGCATCGGGGTGGCGATCAAGCGTCGCCGTGTCGATCCCTTCCCGATCGACCGGTACGTCGATCACGGTCGCGCCCGCGATCGTGAAAATCTGCCAGGCCGACGCATAACCGGGATCTTCCATCAGCACTGTCGAGCCGGGCGCGAGCAGCGTTCGCGCGACGAGATCGATCGAATGCCGGATGCCGGTCGTGATGAAGATGTCGCCGGCGTCGCACGGAATGCCGCGGTATTCCCGCAGGTAGGCGGCGATTTCAGCGCGAAGGCCTTCGACGCCTTGCGACGGTGTCGCCCCGAGGTCGTTCGCCGTCGCGGCAAGCAGGCTTGCGCCGAGCGCCTTCTTCCATTGCTGCATCGGCATCAGGCCGGGATCGGCGAGCCGCGCGACGAACGGGACGCCCGGGCGCACGCCATGTTCCGGCGCAGCCGCATCCGTCGTGCCCGCCGACGCGCGGGGCGTGTCGGGGCGGTGGATGGTGCCGTCGCGCGACTGGGCAGCCGCGCGCAGAAAGCTGTCCGGCACCACCGCGCAGACCCGCGACCCGGAGCCGCGCGTGCGTGCGATGTAGCCCTCGGAGCACAGCAGGTCGTACGCCGCTTCGACGGTTCCTCTCGCGACACCCCAGCGCGCGGCAAGGGTCCGGCTGGACGGCAGCGGGCTGTCGCCGGGAAGCAGGCGCTTCAGGATCGCGTCGCGAATCGCGTCGGCAATGCACGCCTGCTTCGACTGCGGGCTGCCGGTCGACAGCCCGGAAGGGCACGGCAGATCAAGCGGAATCGCGGCTTTGCCTCGCGGCATAGTGGTCCAGTCGATGTTCGATTTAATGGTCCTTCAGCTTATATCACTTTCCCCTTAGATTGCTGTCGACCACACCAACCACATCCATTCGACCGGAGACGAACTCACCGCATGAAGACGCGTTCCTTGCCCCAGTGGGGCTGGCTGTTCCTGTTGATGCTCGTCGTGTGCCTGCCGCGGGTCACGATCGATGCATACCTGCCGTCGCTGCCTGCGATGGCGGACGCGCTGCACGGCACCGATGCCCAGTTGCAGCTCACGCTGACCCTCTACATGGTCGGCTATGCGCTGTCGATGCTGGTGTCGGGGCCGTTGTCCGATCGGTACGGCCGCCGTCCGGTACTCGTCGGCGGCCTGTGCGTCTACGCGATCGCGAGCGTTGCGTGCGCGCTGTCGACCAGCATCCCGGCGATCATCGCCGCACGCATCTTCCAGGCGCTGGGCGGTTGCAGCGGGACGGTGATCGGGCGCGTCATCGTGCGCGAGCGTTTTCCGACCGCGATGCAGGCCACGATGCTCGGTCGTATCTCGGCCGGCATGGCGCTGTCGCCGGTGATTGCGCCGCTGGCCGGCAGCGCGGTCGCCGAGTGGCTCGGCTGGCGCGGCGTGTTCGGATGGCTGGCGACGGGCGGGCTCGTCGCGACGGCGATGGTGCTGCGCTACCTGCCCGAGACCCGCGAATACGATGCGCGGCCGACGCTCGGCCCCGGGCTCCTGCGGACCTATGCCGGCCTGCTGCGCGAGCGCCGCTTCCTGCGCTACTCGCTGGCCATCAGCTTCGCTTACTGCACGTACTATCCGTTCATCGCGGAATCGTCGACGCTGTTCCAGCGGCAAATGGGCGTGTCCGGCCCGGTCTATGCGGCGATCTTCGGCCTGACGGTGCTCGGCTACCTGATCGGTTCGAGCGTGTTCGCGCGGACCAGCGGCCGCTGGAAAGCCGATTCGGTCATCGTGGCGGCGGCAGCCGTCAATCTGGCCGGCGCCATCGCGCTGTGGGGCTGCGGTGCGATCGCCCCCACGGCGGTAGCGGCCCTCGTCGTGCCGATGTTCGTCGTGATGATCGCCGTCGGGATCGCGATTCCGGCCTGTCAGTTTGCGGTGATGCAGCCGTACCCGAAGATCGCCGGCACGGCGTCCGGGCTCTTCTTCTTTATCCAGATGGCGATCACGGCCGCGTGCGGCGGCGTGCTGGCGTGGCTGTCGGACGGCACCGCCCGCCCGATGATTGCCGTCACGGTCGGCGCGAGCGCCGCGTTCCTGGCGGTGGTCGCCGGTCTTCGCGAGCGGCGCGTGACCGACGGTCCGCGCTTCGCGACGGGGAGCCGTCCCGCTGCCGAGCGATGAGCGGCGGTCGGCCGGAACAGGCGACGCGGGTTCGCAGGGGCGGCGCAACCGGTGTTTCCGCGAGGCGTCGACATGGAAAGGATCATGTAATGTAGCGGCCTGTCGCTGACCTTACCGGAATCCCCATGCGTGTGCTGCTCGTCGAAGACAATCCGAACCTGGCGCAGTCGCTGAACGACGCGCTGAGCGCCGCGCGCTTCGCGGTCGATCACATGGCGGATGGCGAGGCGGCGGACCACGTGCTGCGCACGCAGGATTACGCGCTGGTGATCCTCGATCTCGGGCTGCCGAAGCTCGACGGGCTGGAGGTGCTGCGGCGGCTGCGCGCGCGCCGCAATCCGGTGCCGGTGCTGATCCTCACCGCGCACGGGTCGGTCGAGGACCGCGTGAAGGGGCTCGATCTCGGCGCCGACGACTATCTCGCGAAGCCGTTCGAGCTGACCGAGCTGGAGGCGCGCGCCCGCGCGCTGATCCGGCGCAGCCTCGGCCACGAGCATTCGCGCGTCGAATGCGGACCGCTTTCGTACGACAGTATCGACCGCAGCTTCCACCTCGCGGGCGAACCGCTGTCGCTCACGCCGCGCGAGCGCTCGGTGCTCGAGGTGCTGATCCTGCGCAACGGCCGCGCGATCAACAAGGAAACGCTGTCGGAGAAGATCTTCGGGCTCGACGAGTCGGTCAACGCCGATGCGATCGAGATCTACGTGTACCGGCTGCGGAAGAAGCTCGAGAACACGGGCGTCGCGATCGTCACGCTGCGCGGGCTCGGGTATTTGCTCGAAGCGAAGGCGGTATGAGTTACGACCCCCACGCTCACTTTTGTTCGCTGCCCCCCAAGGGGGCGCATGGCTTCCTTGGGGCGGCCCGGCGGGAGCCATGGTAACCCGCCCGGACCTGCGCACGCAGGTCGCGCTGTGGCTGCTGCTGCCGCTGCTCGGCCTGCTCGCACTCGACTCGTGGCTCACGTACCAGCGCGCGATGAGCGCCGCGCACGTCGCGTTCGACCGCACGCTGTCGTCGTCGCTGAAGTCCATTCGCGAAGGCGTGCGGCTCAACGACGGCGAGATCGAGGTCGACCTGCCGTATCTCGCGCTCGAAATGCTCGAATCGAGCGACGGCGGCAAGATCTACTACCTGATCCGCGAGGACAACGGCCACACGATCACCGGCTACCCGGACCTGCCGTTGCCGCAGGAGCGCGACGCGGGCGACGGCGCGCTGTTCGTCACGCGCTACTACGACGTCGTCTATCGCGGCGAGCAGTTGCGGATGGCCGCGCTGCGCATCCCGGTGCACGACGTGCCGACCGCGCAGTCGCGCATCGTCTGGGTGATGGTCGGCGAGACGATCGAGGCGCGCCAGGCGCTCGCGCGCGAGATCCTGGTCGGCTCGCTGCTGCAGGAAGGGCTGCTCGTCGTGCTCGCGCTCGGGATCGTGTGGCTCGGCGTCGGGCGCGGGCTGCGGCCGCTGAACCGGCTGTCGGCGACGGTCGCCGCGCGCAGCGAGGACGACACGACGCCGCTCGACACCGGCGCGATGCCGAGCGAGCTAACGCCGCTCGTCGATTCGATCAACCAGTACATCGGCCGCACGCAGCGGATGCAGGTCGCGCGGCGCCGCTTCTTCGCCGATGCGGCCCATCAGTTGAAGACCCCGCTCGCAGCCGTGCAGGCCGGTGTCGAGCTTGCGCTGCGGCCCGACGAGCAGCCGCGCGTGAACGGTCACCTGCGGCGCGCGAACGGTGCGGTGCGGCAGGCGGCGAAGATCGTCCAGCAACTGCTGTCGCTGTCCCGGCTCGATTCGGACAGCGGCCATGCGGTCGCGCACAAGCCGGTCGCGCTGCACCGGCTCGCGCGCAGCGTGACGCTCGACTGGTCGCCCGTCGCACGCGCGCGCGACATCGATCTCGGCTTCGAGCACGAGGCCGACGTCGACGTGCATGGGCAGCCCGATTTGCTCGGCGAGATGATCGGCAACCTGATCGACAACGCGATTCGTTATGCGGGCGACCGCGCGGTGATCACGGTGCGCGTGTCGCGCGACGGCGAGCATGCACGGCTCGACGTGATCGACAACGGGCCGGGCATTCCGGCGGACGAGCGCGACGCGGTGTTCGAACGCTTCCATCGCGGCAGCAAGACGCAGACGGTCGAAGGGACGGGGCTCGGGCTGTCGATCGTGCGGGAGATTGCGCGCGTGCATCAGGGCAGGGTGACGCTGGCCGATGCGGGCGGCGGCGGGCTGGTCGTCACGGTGGCGCTGCCGATCAGCCTTTAGAAACACGTTTCGGAATGTGTTTCCCGGGATACGGTGGATATGCGGAGGGCCGGTGATTATCCGCGCCATTATGCGCAATCGCGAGATTGGATAAAATCGAGGCGTTCAATAATGGAATTGAATGTTTTTATAGCCGCGTGACATGCTGCTATTTATAACAGCTACAAAATCCAATTATCCGGCTCCGGTGCTGGATCTGTCTTCCCTGATTCCGCAGGGTTCGAAAACCGGAACGGCCAACTATACGAGCGTCGATCCCCAAAATCCGGAAGAAAAGATCTCGGTGAGCGACGCAAGGATTACGGAATTGTGATTCCGGAAGAAATCAATCGGCGCATTGTCTGAAATCGAATCCGGTGGCGCATTGCGGTAAACGATCGCATGCGCCGCCTTCTGATTCAGCGTCTTGCGCCACGCATGCGGGTTCGCGATTTTCTAATCGCCGAACCCGATCTCCGCTTCGACCGACTGCCCGATTTCGAGCCACGCGCCTGCGCCTTCGACGACGATCGCGTTGATGCCGAACGTCAGCGCGCCGTCGAAGGTCGGGTTCGCGCGATAGGTCTGCATCGTGTCGGTCGGTTCGTGCGGCCATTCCGGGTCGGGTGCGCCGGTAACCTGGTCGATCGTCGGCATCGGGCAGCGCGTGCACAGCTTCACGAGGCGCAGCCGCACCGGCGTCGCGCCGTCGGTGTCGAGGTGTTCGACGAAATCCTCTTCGTATGCATCGAGATCCGACACGACGATGTTCGGGCGGAAGCGGTTCATCGGGATTGCCGGCGCGCCTTTCGCGACGAGCCGCGCGTTCAGGTCGTCGAGCGACGACTGGCCGATCACGAGCAGCGGATAGGCGTCCGCGAACTGCGTGTGCGTATCGATCTCGCCGGTCCAATTGTGGTCACAGCCGCGGCGCGCGTCGGCCCCGAAGCGCGCGAGCTTGGTGGGCACGCCGAGATATTCGGTGAGCCAGGCGGCCGTTTCGGCGCCCGTGTCGATCGCATCGACCGTGTCGCGCCAGACGGTCGCGGCCATTTTCGGCGTGGCGGGCGATACATCGCCGTCGAGCGGCGTGCGGATCTCGCGCATGCCCGGCGCGTTCAGCACGAGTGCATCGCTGTCGAGTGCGGTGCGGATCAGCGCGAGGCGCGGGTGCGTGCGCTGCGTGATCATCTGTCCGTCCGGATCGGTGATCAGCCAGTGGCGGTCGTAGGCGAGGCCCGTTTCGAGCAGTTGCGCGCGCGGCAGCGCGATGCCGGCGCAGGATTTGATCGGGTAGACGAAAAGTTCGCTGATGGCTGGCATGGCGCTGGCTTCGAATGACGTGGATGGTCGAAGCGCGATTGTGCCAGATCGTGCCGAAGCCGTTCGGGCGCTTGCGTACCGCCGCGCGGCCCGTCATGCGAGCGGGAAGCCTCCGTCGAAGGTCGTGCGCACGTCGAGCGGCTGGCGCAGCAGCCCGGCCTTCAGATAGAAGTCGGCCGTGCGCTGCTGTTCGGCGATCACCGTCGCATCGAGCGGCAGCCAGCGCGTGTTGCGGCGCTCGAACTGCAGCTTCGCGGCTGCCGGCGGAATGCCGATGATGCGCGCGAGCGCCGCGGAATACGCGTCGACATGCCGGTACGACCATGCCTGCGCGCGCACCACGCGCCGCAGGAAGTCGTGCAGCACGTCGCGCTTGGACGCGATCGCCGCGTCGGTCGCCGCGAGATAGCTGAGGCCCGACCACAGCCCGCGGCCGTTGACGAGCACGCGCGCGCGGCCGCTCGTTTCGGCGAGCGCGGTGTAGGGCTCCCACGTCGCCCATGCGTCGATCGATCCGGTCGCGAGCGCGAGCATCGTGTCGGCCGGCGGCAGGAAGCGGAACGACACGGCATCGGGCGGCAGGCCGGCCGCGTCGAGCGCCTTCAACGTGACGAAATGGCCGATCGAGCCGCGCGTGGTGCCGATGCGCTTGCCCTTCAGGTCGGCCGCGCCTTTCAGCGCTGCGTCGGGCCGCACAAGCACGGCCGTGCCGTACGGATCGGAACGGTTCGCGCCGATTACCTTGATGCGCGCACCCGATGCGAGCGCGAAGATCACCGGCGCATCGCCGATCGGCCCGCAATCGACGGCGGCCGCGTTCAGCGCTTCGGCGAGCGGCGCGGCGGCCGGGAACTCGGTCCACGCGATGTCGTATGCGAGGCCGTTCAGTTCGCCGGCCGCTTCGAGCAGCGCGCGCAGCCCGCCTTTCTGGTCGCCGGCGCGCAGCAGCGGCCGTGCGCCCGATTGCGCGCGCAGCGCGGCCGGGGCCGCGGCGATCGTGGCGAGGGCACTCGCCTGGGCGAGGAAATGGCGTCGGGTCGGATTCATCGTGAAGTTCGGTCGATCGAAAGAGAGGTTCGGGAATTCAGTGCGGGAGCCCGCCCTGCACGTCGCGCACGGGTTCCGCGTCGACGCGCAGCAGCAGCGCGGTCAGCGGGTCGCCGTTCGCGGCGGCGGCAGCAGCGGCGGCCGGCCGTGCGGCGGCATCGGAACGGCACAGCAGGTCGGCATCCGACCAGCCGGCGCTGCCCGGCAACGCGCGCGCCCGCAGCCAGCCGCGCCGATCGGCGAGCAGTTGCGTGCCGCCGAGCGCGTCGGGCGCGACGCCGGCAATCGTCGCGAACGCGAGCCATGCATCGGGCGTCGACGCAAAGCAGTTCGCACGCGTGCCGGATGCCGGCGGCACGGACGCGCCGCGCGCGGTGACGAGCAAGGTTTGCCAGCGTGCGTCTTCCGGCGGTGGCACGGCGCCCGGCGCGAGCGCGACGATGCGCACGCGCTGGCCTTCGCGCCAGCGATCGAGCGGTTGCGGCACGGCGCTGCCGCAGCGCACGTCGAGCGCCGGCAGAGGAACAGGCACGGGCCACGCGCCTTCCGCCCGCGCGCCGCTGCCTGCAGAGAGCGCTTTCAGGTAGTCGAGCACGGCCCACGTGTCCTGCGGGCCGAGCGTCGCGGCAAAGCCGGGCATCGTCGGTGCGCCGTGTTCGTCGCGCGTGCCGTGGCGCACACGCCAGAACAGTTCGCCGTCGAGGCGACGCGCGAGCAGCGAGCCGGCAAAGGTCGGCGGCCAGTGCGTGAGCGTGCCCGCGAGCGGCCCTTCGCCGCGGCCGTCCGCGCCGTGGCAGGCCGCGCAGTGTTGCGCATACAGGTGTGCGCCGCGTATCACGTTCGATACCGAAAAAGGCGCGGGATCGCGCTGGAAACTCGTCGGCACGGCAGGCGCGAGCCACAGCGACGACGGCGGCCACGGTGCGAACCATGCGATGACGAGCGCGGCGATCGAGGATGCGAAACGCCACTTTCGCGAAGCGAGCGCGACGAAGCCGAGCGTTACGGCCAGCGCCGTCGCCGCACCGGCAAATGCGAGTTGCCGCGTGAGTCCCGCGTCGATGCGCAGCGTTTCGAGCGCGATCCGGTGCGCCCACGGCCACGCAGCCTGACTGTCGGCGTCGCCGGTCAGGCCGACCGCATGCAGCACGCGCGCCAATGCGATTTGCGCGCGATACAGCAGTTGCAGGAAGGCGAGCGCCCAATCGGAGAACGGCGGTGCATTCATCGCACACGTCTTTGCCGCGCGGCGGCCAATCGTCGAACGGCACCCTGCATCTACCAGCTCGCATCGAGCCCGAGATGCCGCAGCGCGTCGTGGCGCAGTTCGGCGAGGCGCGGATCGCCGCGATGGCGCGGGTAGGGCAGGTCGACGTGCAATTCGGCGACGATCCGTGCCGGACGCGGCCCGAACACGATCACGCGCTGTGCGAGGAACAGCGCCTCCTCGACATCGTGCGTGACGAGCAGCGCGGAAAACCCGTCGCGTTGCCACAGCGCGGTCAGCTCGGCCTGCATCGTGAGCCGCGTCAGCGAATCGAGCTTGCCGAGCGGCTCGTCGAGAATCAGCAGGCGCGGATCGTTGACGAGCGCGCGAGCAAGTGCGACGCGCTGCGCCATCCCGCCGGACAGTTGATGCGGGAACACGTTCGAGAATTCCTGCAGCCCGACGCGTTCGAGCGCATCGTCGACGCGATGCTGCGCGGCCCGCGCCACGCCGCGCGCTTCGAGGCCGAGCGCGACGTTCGCGCGCACGCGTCGCCACGGGTACAGCGTCGGGTCCTGGAACACGACGATGCGCGACGGATCGGGTTGCTCGATCGGCACGCCATCCTGCGCGATCGTGCCTTGCCGCGCGGCGTCGAGGCCCGCGACGAGGCGCAGCAGCGTCGATTTCCCGCAGCCGCTCGGGCCGAGCAGCGCGACGAATTCGCCGGCCGCGACCGACAGCGTCACGTCGTCGAGCACCGGCAGCGGGCCGCCGGGGCCGTCGAACGCATGGCTCACGCGGCGGATATCGATGCGCGCGCCGCGCGGCGCCGTGATGGTGGACGAAGCGGCGGGCGAAGCGGCAACGGACGGTTCGAGTACGGCGGCGCTTACCATTTGACGGTTCCTTTCTGCCACGCGAGCGCGCGGTCGCGCACCGCGAACAGCAGCGCGATCAGCCCGGAAAACAGCAGCGCCATCACGATCAGCGCCGCATACATGTTCACGTACGATGCCCAGCCCTGCGCCCAGCTCAGGTACCAGCCGAGCCCCGACTTGACGCCCATCATCTCGGCGACGACCAGCACCGTGAACGACGCGCTCAGCCCCATGAAGATGCCGACGAACACGTGCGGCAACGCGGCCGGAATCGCGACGCGCAGCACGAGGAAGCGCGCGTTCGCACCGAGCGTGCGCGCGACGTCGTAGTACTGCCGGTTGACGCTCGCCACGCCCGACCATGTCAGCACGGCGACCGGGAAGCCGGTCGACAGCGCGATCAGGAACGCGGCGGCCGAATAGCTCGACGGGAAGAAGTAGAACGTGAGCGGCAGCAGTGCGGTGGCCGGCACGGGGCCGAGCACGCGCAGCACCGGATGCACCCAGTAGCCGATGCGGCGCGACCAGCCGATCGATACGCCGACGGCGAAGCCGACCGCGACGCCGTACGCAAAGCCGAGCGCGAGCAGCTTCAGCGTGTTGCCGGCGCTGCCGAGCAGGCGCGGCCAGTCGTCGATGTAGACCTCGATCAGCGCCTGCGGCGGTGCGAAGAACGGCGTCGGCAGCCAGCCGGTTTTCGCGGTGACGATTTCCCACGCGGCGAGCACGAGCGGCAGCGCGACGAGCCACGGGCCGGCCGGACGCACGCGCGCGAGCCGCGTGCGCGTGGCGGGGACGAGATGGCCGAGCGTCGCGACGACGAGCAGCAACGTGGCGATCGACCACGCGGCCGTGCCGAACGTGTCCGTGTACGCCCAGTCGGTGAAGCCGACGACGCGGTTCGGCCACAGTTGCGTGAGCGCGCCGAGCGCGGCCCACGCGAGTGCGGCGACGATGCCGGTCGGCCAGGTGCGTGCGCGGCGGGCTTCGGCCGCGAGCGTGGCTTCGCAGGCCGTGCAGGCGATGCGAGCGGATGCAGTGGACGCAGTGGATGCAGTGGACACATTGGCGCCGCCGGCCGGTGCCGATGCGGTGCGTGCGGGGGACGCGTGTTCGATCGTCGACATCGCGTCACCCCAGCACATTCGCATAGACCTGCTGCGCGAAGCGCTGCGGGTCCGTGCTTTTCTTCAGCACGCTGATGCGGCGGAAATCGTCCGCATAGAACGCGATCTCCTGCTGCAGGTCGACGTTGGTCGGGTGATGCGTGTAGGTGAGCGTCGCGTACAGCTTGCGCAGGTCGTCGGGGCTGATCTTCGGCGAATACTTCGCGAACACCTTCGCGGCTTCGTTCGGGTTGTCGTGCGTGAACTCGGTCGCCTGCACGATCGAACGCGCGAGCGCGGCGGCCGCCGGCCGGTCGTTGCGCACGAGGTCGCCGCGCGCGCCGATCACGCAGCACACCTTGCGCGCGTATTCGCCGGACAGGTTGGTCGCGAGTTCCGTATACGCGCCGTTGCTGCGTTTTTCGAGCAGGAAGAGGTTCGGGTCGCCGTCGGCGATCGCGTGGATCTCGCCCTTGTCGACCGCGACGCCGAGCAGGTCGGCCGGGTACTGCCGCCACGTGATGTCGCGTTCGGGATCGATGCCGTTCTTCGCGAGCAGGATCGAGAAGAAATGCTTGCCGGGCGCGGCGAGATCGCTGACGCCGACCGTCTTGCCCTTCAGCGCCTGCAGCGTCGTGACGCCGGCCGCCTTCGCGCCGACCAGCCGCACGCAGCCGCCGTGCGAACTGCCGATGATCTTCACGTCGAAGCCGGCTTCGAGCGGCTTCAGCCAGCGGTGGATCATCCCGACCGCCGCATCGGCCTTGCCGGTCGCGATCGATTCGAGCAACTGGTCGGTCGACCCGCTGTAGTTGATCAGGTCGACCTTCAGGCCGTTCTTCTCGAAGAAGCCGCGCTCCTGCGCGACGACGATCGGCGTCAGGCAGAACGCGTTCTGGTTCCACGCGAACGTGAGCTTCTTCAGCGGCGGCGCGGACCATGCGTTGCGGCCGAGCGTGATCGCCGGCGCGGCGAGCGCGGCGGCGCCGGCCGCGCGCAGCAGCCGGCGGCGTTTGTCATCATGTGCGGCGGCCGGCGCGGGTGCAGTGGGTTGGGTCATGGTGGTCTGGTCTCCGGTCTTGCGGAAGGGCGCTCAGTCGAGCAGGTCGGGTTCGTCGGCAACGACGCGCGCGAACAGGCTGTCGAACGCATGCAGTGCGCCGTCGGGGCCGCCGATCTGGCTATGCGTATGGCGCGCCGTCGCATGATCGATCGGCTGCGGCGTGCCGGCCGCTTCGGCCAGCAACTGCGTGTGCGCGACGTTGTCGAGCGCGATGTACCACCACGCGGCGGCCTCGACGGTCGGGCCGGCCGTCAGGATTCCGTGGTTCTTCAGGATCGCGCCCTTGTGCGTGCCGCCGTCCGGCTTCTCGAGCGCGTGCGCGATCCGCGTGCCTTCGCTCGTGTCGACGACCATCCCCGTGAAGTCGTCGAACAGCGCGTGATCCTCGTAGAACACGCACGCATCCTGCGTGAGCGGATCGAGCGGGCGGCCGAGCGTCGACCACGCCTTGCCGTAGGTCGAATGCGTATGCGCGGCGGCGACGACGTGCGGATGGGCTTCGTGGATCGCCGCATGGATCGCGAACGCGGCCTTGTTCAGCGGCCGCGTGCCGATCGCGGTTTCGCCGCGCGCGTTGACGAGCAGCAGGTCGGACACCTTGATCTGCGAGAAATGCACGCCGAGCGGATTCACCCAGAAATGGTCGGGCAGTTCCGGATCGCGCGCGGTGATGTGGCCGGCGAGCCCGGACGCGAAACCGTAGCGCGCGAACAGGCGGAACGCGGCCGCGAGCCGCTCCTGCCGGTGGCGGCGTTCGGCGGCGACGTCGATGCGCGGCGCGGGCGCGTCGAACCAGAAATGCTGGCGCGGTGCTTCGGCGAGCACGAGGCCCGATGCGGTACGGACGGGCGTGTCGAGGACGGCGGACATGGCGTGCAACTCCGTTGGCGTCATGCGGCGCGGCGCGCCGCGTCGCGTGCGGCGACGGCGCTGCGCACGCGCGGAATCAGTTCGCGGCCGTAGTCGATCGCGTCTTCCAGCGGATCGAAGCCGCGGATCAGGAACGTCGTCACGCCGAGGTCGTAGTAGTCGAGCAGCGCATCGGCGACCTGTTCGGGAGTACCGACGAGCGCCGTCGAGTTCGAGCGCGCACCGGTGAGCTTCGCAATTTCGGTCCACAGCCGCTTGTCGACGCGCGAGCCGCGTTCGGCCGCGGCGAGCAGGCGGCGCGCGCCTTCGCTCTGCTGCGGGCCGCCTGCGCCGAGGCCGGATGCTTCGCGCAGCCGGCGCGTTTCGTCGAGGATGCGATGCGCGCGCGCCCACGCTTCGTCCTCGGTCGCGGCGAGGATCGGGCGAAACGATACGGAGAAACGCACTTGCCGGCCGTGTTGCGCGGCTTCGGCGCGCACGCGCGTCGTCAGGTCGCGCACCTGGTCGAGCGATTCGCCCCACAGCGCGTAGACGTCTGCGTGCTTGCCGGCCACCGCGAGCGCGGCCTCCGATGCGCCGCCGAAGTAGATCGGCACATGCGGCTGCTGGAACGGTTTCACTTCCGAAAAACCCTGCTTGAAGCGGTAATGTGCGCCGTCGTGATCGAACGGCTGCGCTTCGGTCCAGATCCGCCGCAGGATGCCGAGGTATTCGTCGGTGCGCGCATAACGCGCGTCGTGGTCGAGGAAATCGCCATCGCGCTGCTGCTCGCTGTCCGAGCCGCCGGAGATGAAGTGCACGGCGAGCCGGCCGCGGCTGAACTGGTCGAGCGTCGCGATCTGCCGCGCGGCCAGCGTCGGCGCGGTGAAGCCCGGGCGATGCGCGAGCATGAAATGGATGCGCTCGGTCGCGGCGGCCGCGAACGCGATCGTCAGCGTTGCCGACGGGCCGGTCGAGTGATGCGGCACGAGGATCCGGTCGAAGCCGGCCGTTTCGTGAGCGCGCGCAAAGTCGCGCACATAGTCGGGATCGACCACGGGGCCGGACGGCGGGTGGATCTCCGACTGCTTCTGGCTCTGGATCATGCCGATGAATTCGACGCTCATCTGGGTCTCCGGTGCAGGGACGTCCCGGCGCACGGCCGGGCAGGAATGGAGCGCAGGTTAACGCCGGGATCATGCGGAATGGAAATAATCAATCCCGATTTGAATATCAGATTTGCATGGTTTGGGTGGGTGGGCACTGCGCATACGCTGTGGGCTCACGAACGATCGGGCGGGTGCGCGTTCAACACGTTGAACTTCGCCGACTTCACGCGAAACTGCGCCGTGTGGCGATCGATCTCCGCTATTGCGGCGTTTGCAGCGGTGGCTGCCTTTGCGTCGCCTTTGCGTATTACCCAGGGAATCCGTCTCGATGTCCGCCAGCCTTGCCGCTTCCTCACCGTCGCCGCAGCAGCCTTCGCTGCGCCTTCTGCCTGCCGCCGCCGACAAGGCCGACGATGCAGAAGACGCGCGCATCGCCGCGCTGCTCGACCGCCTCGCCCCCGAACTCGCGGCCGATGCGGCGCGCAACGATGTCGACGGCCGTTTTCCGCACGAGAACTTCGCGCGGCTGCATCGCGCGGGGCTGATCGCGCAGGTCGTGCCGCACGAACATGGCGGAGCGGGCGCGACGCTCGCGCGGGCGAGCCGGATCGTGGCCGCCGTCGCGCACGCCGATCCGGCGACCGCGCTGGTGCTGACGATGACGTATCTGCAGCATCGCGCGCTCGCCCGTGCCGACAACCGCTGGCCGGGACAGGTGCGGCGCGCGGTGTTCGACAGTGCGGTCGTGCAAGGCGCGCTGATCAACGCGCTGCGCGTCGAGCCGGCGCTCGGTTCGCCGTCGCGCGGCGGCCTGCCGGAAACGGTTGCACGCCGCGACGGCGACGGCTGGCGGCTGTCCGGCCACAAGCTGTACAGCACCGGGATTCCGGCGCTGCGCTGGCTGGCCGTGTGGGCGCGCACCGATGAACCGGAGCCGCGCGTCGGCGTGTTTCTCGTGCCGCGCGACCGTGATGCCGACGGCGACCGCATCCGCGTGATCGAAAGCTGGAATCACCTCGGCCTGCGTGCATCGGGCAGTCACGAGGTCGTATTCGACGATGTGCGGTTGCCGGCCGACCACGCGGTCGACGTGCGTGCGCCGCACGCGTGGGCCGTGTCGGCCGCGACCCATGCGGATGTCGACGCGCAGGCCGACCAGCAGGCGTGGATGGTCGTGCTGCTCGGCAGTCTGTACGACGCGGTGGCGCGTGCGTCGCGCGACTGGCTGGTCGGATTCGCGACGACGCGTGCGCCGAGCGGGCTCGGTGCGCCGCTGGCGACGCTGCCGCGCGTGCAGGAGGCGGTCGGCGAAATCGAAGGATGGCTGCATGCGAACCGCGTGCTGCTCGACGATCACATCGCACGCACCGACGCCGGCAACGCGCCGTCGCTGACGACGAGCGGCCTCGTCAAGCGGACCGTGACCGAGCACGCGATCCGCGTGGTCGAGCAGGCACTGAAACTGTCGGGCAACCACGGGTTGAGCCGTAGCAATCCGCTCGAACGCCACTATCGCGACGTGCTGTGCAGCCGCGTGCATACGCCGCAGGACGACGCGATCGCGGTGGCGGCGGGGCGTGCGGTGCTCGAAGCGGCGAGTCGGGGCGAAACGACAGCGGACGCGGGCGAGGCGTCACGCAACGAGGTCGAACGCGGTCGAAACGATGCGTGAGCGGTGCAGCGCTGCCGTGGAAGCAAACAGAAACAGGGTGGCGCGATGTGGGCGCCGCCCCGTCCCGTCACGCGGCCTTGCCGTGCGTCTGCTCGGGCAATGCAAATGCCGCGCGCGCATGGGCGGCGACGGTCGCGAGCGGCGCGTCGAAGCGCGCCGCATCGTGCCGGCGCAGCAGCCACAGATCGATCTGCGGCTTGAAATCGGCGAGCGGCACGATCTCGAGCGCGTCGCGCAGCGGGCTGCCTTCGACGAGCGGCAGCGGCATCAGCCCGATGCCGAAGCCGTTCGCAACGCTCTGCAGTTGCAGGTCGCGGCCATAGGCGTCGAGCGTGACCGGCATCGGCAGGCCCTGCGCGTCGAGCGCGCGCCGCAGGCCCGCGCGAAAGCCGCAACCGTCGGGATTGAGCACCCAGCCGCGCGCGTGGCAATCGGCGAGCCGGTAGCTGCGGCGCGGCCAGTCGCCCTTGCGGCCGACCGCGACGAGCCGCGTGGCCAGCAGCCGTTCGCCCTCGACCTGCGCAGGCAGCACCATCTCGCGCGCGAGGAACACGAGCGCCGCATCGAGTTCGCGGCGTGCGACGCGCTCGACGAGCAAACCGCCCCACGCGGTAGTCACCTGCGTCGCGAGCGCAGGCCACTGCGCGGCGAGTTCGGCGATGAGCGCGGGCAGCATCAGTTCCCCGAGCCCCTGCGTGAGCCCGATCCGGAATTCGCCGGCGGGCGGCTGCTGGCCGGCCGTCAGTTCGCGCAGCGCATCGACTTCGCGCAGGATTGCGCGACACTGTTCGAATACCTGCCGGCCGATATCGGTCGGGCGCGGCGGCTTCGTGTTGCGATCGAGCAGGATCACGCCGAGCGCTTCCTCGAGATTCTGGACGCGCCGCGTGATCGCGGGCTGCGTCATCCCGAGCTCGGTCGCGGCCTGGCTCAGGGTCTGGCAGCGGACGACCGCTGCAAAAGCGTCGATATCGCTAATTTTCATGTTTGTTCTGCATGGTCTTTCGGGTGCATCATGACGATCCATCATATTCGGCATCATATTCGAGGAGGCAGCCGATGAGTACGCTTTCGTTGCATCAGACGCCGCTGCGTCCGTTCGTCGACGGCCTGGGCGCGCTGCTCGCGTCCGGCGCGAACGAGGCGCGCATCCTCGACGAGGGCGGCGCGCTGCTCGCCGCGCTCGTCGAACACGACGACTGGTTGCCCGACGCGTTCGCGCAGCCCGATCCCGCGCGCTATCGCCAGTACCTGCTGCATCTCGACCCGGACGAGCGGTTCTCGGTCGTCAGCTTCGTGTGGGGGCCCGGCCAGACGACGCCGATCCACAACCACACGGTGTGGGGGCTGATCGGGATGCTGCGCGGCGGCGAGTTTTCGCAGCCTTATCGATTCGACGAAGCGGGCAAGCCCGTGCCGGCGGGTGAAGCGGTGCTGGTGCGGCCGGGCGAGGTCGAGGCCGTATCGCCGCGTATCGGCGACGTTCATCGCGTGACCAACGCATTCGACGATCAGGTATCGATCAGCATCCATGTGTACGGCGCGAACATCGGCAAGGTCGAGCGCGCGGTGTACCTGGACGACGGCACCGTGAAGCCTTTCGTGTCGGGCTATTCGAACGCCTGACGCAAGGCCTGCCGGCGCAGCCCGTTGCGGGTGTGCGCCGGCAGGTCGAAGACTCATCCGTTTCGCTTTCTTCACCGACTTCAACTGAATCCGACAGAGACACCGTGACGCAATCCGCCGATTCCACCTCCCGCTTTCCCGCCGCGTCGTACCAGGACGTGCGCGCGCGTCTGCTTGCCCGCGACGAGATCGCGCTGATCGACGTACGCGAGGAAGATCCGTACGCGCAGGGCCACCCGCTGTGGGCCGCCAACTTTCCGCTGTCCAAACTCGAACTCGACGCGTGGACGCGGATTCCGCGCCGCGGCACGCCGATCGTCGTGTTCGGCGAAGCGGGCGGCGAGGATCTCGCGCCGCGCGCGGCCGCGAAGCTCGCGCAGCTCGGCTATACCGACGTGCGGCTGCTCGACGGCGGCCTCGCGGGCTGGCTCGCCGCGGGCGGCGAACTGTTCATCGACGTGAACGTGCCGAGCAAGTCGTTCGGCGAATGGGTCGAGGCCGAGCGGCATACGCCGTCGCTGTCCGCGCAGGAAGTGCAGGCGCTGATCGACGCGAAGGCCGATGTCGTGATCGTCGACGCGCGCCGTTTCGACGAATACCAGACGATGAACATCCCGACCTCGACCAGCGTGCCGGGCGCGGAACTCGTGCTGCGCGTGCGCGCGCTCGCGCCGAACCCGGCGACGCAGGTGGTCGTCAACTGCGCGGGCCGCACGCGCAGCATCATCGGCACGCAGTCGCTCGTCAACGCGGGGCTGCCGAACCCGGTCGCGGCACTGCGCAACGGCACGATCGGCTGGACGCTCGCCGGCCAGACGCTCGAGCACGGCGCGGCGCGCCGCTTTCCGGACGAGATCGACGCGACGCAGCGCGCCGACGCGCGCCAGGCGGCGCGCGCGGTGGCCGAACGTGCCGGCGTGCCGCGCATCGCGCTCGCGGACGTCGCCGCGCTCGACGAGCCGGGCCGCACGCTGTACCGCTTCGACGTACGCACGCCGGAGGAATATGAAGCCGGCCATCTGCCGGGCTTCCTGAACACGCCGGGCGGCCAGCTCGTGCAGGAGACCGACCATCACGCGGCCGTGCGCGGCGCGCGGATCGTGCTCGCCGACGACGACGGCGTGCGCGCGGACATGACCGCGTCGTGGCTCGCACAGATGGGCTGGGACGTGCGCGTGGTCGAACCGGCCGGCGCGACGGCGTTCGGCGAGCGCGGCCAGCCGCCGCGCGACGTGCCGGCGACGCCGCCCGCGACCGACGTGTCGCCCGCGACGCTCGCGGGCTGGCTGAAGGAAGCCGCGCCCGGCGAACTCGCGATCGTCGACGTGACGGCCAGCGCGAATTACGTGAAGCGCCATATCCCGGGCGCGTGGTTCGTCGTGCGCGCGCAGTTGCGCGACGCGCTCGCGGCGATCCCGCCCGCGAAGCGCTACGTGTTCACGTGCGGATCGAGCCTGCTCGCGCGGTTCGCGGCCGACGACGCGCGCGCGCTGCTGCCGCCATCGGCCGACATCTCGGTGCTGACCGGCGGCACGGCCGCATGGATCGATGCCGGGCTGCCGCTCGAAAGCGGCGAGACGCGGCTCGCGTCACCGCGCGTCGACCGCTACCGGCGCCCGTACGAAGGCACCGACAACGCCGCTGCCGCGATGCAGGCGTATCTCGACTGGGAATACGGGCTGGTCGACCAGCTGAAGCGCGACGGCACGCACCACTTCAGCGTGATCTGACCGATACGGCGGCAACCGGGTGCGGCGGCACGCATTGCGCCGCGCCCGGCTGCCGCACGTTCAGCACGTTCAGCACGTTCAGCACGTTCAGCGCATTCAGCGCTTGAACGTATCGACAGCCGTGCGGCCGACCGCCGGATCGTCGGTGAAGAAGCCGTCGATGCCGGCGCGCAGGTAGGCCTGGATCTCGCGCACCGAGCCGGCCGTGTTGCGCGTGGCCGCCGTGCCGCCGTCCTTCAGCGACGCCGGCAGGAAGTTGTTTTCCGGGCGGAACGTGTACGGATGCACGACGAGGCCGGCCTCGTGCGCATAGCGCACGTACGGCGTCGGCTGCTGCAGCGTGCCGTCCGCGGCGACCGCGATGATCGACGTCTTGTACGGGCCGACGCCGTTTGCATAGGTCGCGATCTCGCGCATGCCGTCGCGCGTCGACAGGTCGCCGTAGGTGCGCTTGTCGTTCGCCTTCACGAAGTCGTACGGACGCTGGCCGGCTTCGTCCATCAACTGCACGAGCTTCCAGTTCGGCTGGCTCGACTTGATCCGGTTGCGGATCGTCTTCAGGTTCGCGACCTCGAACGACTGGATGTAGACGGTCGCGGTGCGCGACGTGTACGTATCGTTCAGCAGCGCGTCGACGAGGCGGTCCTCGAGCGGCAGGTTGATCGACTGGAAGTAGGTCGGATGCTTGGTTTCCGGATACAGGTGGATCGTGCGGCCGGTCTGCGCGGACATCTGCTTCGCGAGCGCGACGATCTCGTCGAAGGTCGGAATCTCGAACTGGTCGTTGTACGCGGTGTTCGCGGGGCGGACCTGCGGAATGCGCTCGCGCGCGCGCAGCGTCTTCAGCTCGGCGAGCGTGAAATCCTCGGTGAACCAGCCCGTGAGCTGCGTGCCGTCGATGGTCTTGGTCGCCTTGCGGCTTGCGAACTGCGGTAGCGCCGACACGTTCGTCGTGCCCGAGATCTCGTTCTCGTGGCGCGCGACGAGCACGCCGTCGCGCGTCGACACGAGGTCGGGCTCGATGACGTCCGCGCCGTCCTCGATCGCCTTGCGGTACGACGCGAGCGTGTGCTCGGGGCGCAGCGCGCTCGCGCCGCGATGGCCGACCACCTGGACCTTCGCGGAAATCGGCTGCGTGGGATCGGACGTCAGGTCGTCGCCGTCGTTGCACGCGGCGAGCAGGAAGGCGGCGGCACAGGCGAACGGGACGTAGCGCAGGGCGCTCGGGCGCATAAAGGACATGTCGATGAACCTTCGGAACGGGAGTCGGAACAGTCGGAAAAGGGCGCTCGCTCCGCCGGTGCGGCTGTCATGCCGTGCCATACGGAATCGAACGGGACGCGATCGTCGCACCGAATCATTACATATGTATTACTTTGTCCTTTCCGTTTTGTTCGAGGGTGCGATGAGGGCGGCGGGGAGGGGCGCGGCGGCCGTGTGCGTGCCGCATTCCGGTGGTCGCGGGCAGGCCGCGCGCCGGATGCACTAAACTTGCGGGAATTTTGCATCGCAGCGCCCGGGCCGACGCCCGCGCGGCGCGACGATGCGGCGACTCGCGGGCCGGCGCGGGCGCCCGGCGCCCGTGGGCGTCCGGGGCCCGCGCCGGCCGATTTTTCCCGACCCATGACGACCCGAACCGATTCCGCCTACCTGCTCGGCGACCTGCTGAAGAACGTTTCCCGCTCCTTCTACCTGACGCTGCGCGTGCTGCCCGACGGCATGCGCGACCCGGTCGGCCTCGCGTACCTGCTCGCGCGCGCGGCCGATACGATCGCCGATACCGCGCTCGTCGCACCCGATCGCCGGGCGGCGTTGCTGACCGATCTGCGCGACGAGGTCGAGCGGCTCGGCGACGGCGCGGCGCTGTCGCGTTCGCTCGACGACGTGACGCGGATGCAGACGGATTCGCACGAGCACGTGCTGCTCGGCTCGATGGAGCCGATGCTCGCGCTGCTGCGCGCGCAGCCGGACGCCGACCGCGCGTCGATCCGCAAGGTCGTCGCGACGCTGACGTCAGGCATGGAATTCGACCTGCGCACGTTCCCGGACGAACAGTCGGGGCAGGTCGCGTCGCTGCCGACGCGCGCGATGCTCGACCGCTACACGTATCTCGTCGCGGGCTGCGTGGGCGAGTTCTGGACCGACATGACGGGCGCACACACGGGTGCCGCGCGCGGCTTGGACTTGCCGGACATGCGCGAGAAGGGCATCCGTTTCGGCAAGGCGCTGCAGATGACCAACATCCTGCGCGACTGCGCGAAGGACCTGCGCATCGGCCGCTGCTACCTGCCCGACGACGTGCTGGGCGCGCACGGGCTCGGCGTCGCCGAATTGATGCAGCCCGATGCGTCGGTGCGCGCGCGCGGCGTGCTGGTCGACCTGCTGCGCATCGCGCTCGACCAGTATCGCGACGCGTGCCTGTATACGCTCGCGATCCCGCGCCGCTTCGTGCGGCTGCGGCTCGCGTGCCTGTGGCCGATCATGATCGGCCTCGAAACGCTCGAACTGCTCGCTGGCCACGATGCGTGGCTCGACCCGGCGAAGCCGGCCAAGGTGCCGAGAAAACGCATCTACCGGATCATGGCGTCGTCGCTCACGCTGGTCGGCTCGAACACGGCGATCCGTGCGCGGATGACCGCGCTCGCCGATGCGGTGAACGCGCGGCTCGCGTCGCCGGCGTCGCGTTGAATGTCGCCGGCGCGCCGCGCCGGCATCGTCCTTCGGCCCGCGTTCGCCGGGCCGCTTCCGTCCGATCTCCCGGTGCGGACTGAAACGTTTTCACGATTTCGTTTCCCGAAATGTGGGTGTCATGAACGTCAGCGATCCTGCGCGGCGGCGTGAATCGCGGCGTCAGCTGCGATCGCGCATTGGTAAGAGGATTGTTGCCGAAGGCGTCTGACGACATCGGTCGGTCGTGTTGCACCAGTAAAAATGTAAAGCTAGGGTTTTCACCGGGAAATGCCGGAAAGGCCCGTCGCGTAAGCGTTTTCAGGTGTTATGTAACCGCTTGGTGAACCCGCGCGTTGCGTCGATCATACGATGACCGACTGCACATGTTGGGAAACGATTGGTAATCCGTCAGAATTGCGCCGGCATGTACTCGCACATGTGTCAGTCATAAAACCACACCAGAAAAGAAATCATTCTTTGAGGACGGAGAATCAATGAAAAAGCGCGTCGCTTTCGCCATGACGGCAGCGGGCCTTGCAGCCGCTACCGCCGCCCACGCCCAGAGCAGCGTGACCCTGTACGGTATCGTCGATAACGCTATCGCTTGGCAGAACAACTCGTCGGCAGTCGGCGCGACCACGGGTGGTCACTCGAAGGTGCAGATGGCCACCGGCATTTGGGCAGGCAGCCGCTTCGGCCTGAAGGGCAGCGAAGATCTCGGCGGCGGCACGAAGGCGATTTTCCAGTTGGAAGCCGGCTTCAACGCGAACAACGGCTCGTCGCAGTGGGCGAACGGCATCTTCACGCGTCAGGCGTGGGTCGGTATGACCAACGCATCGTACGGTACGGTGACGGCCGGCCGCCAGTACACCGCGTACTACACGCTGCTGTCGCCGTATAGCCCGACGACCTGGCTGACCGGTTACTACGGCGCGCACCCGGGCGATATCGACTCGCTGGATACCAGCTACCGCGCGAACAACTCGCTCGTCTACATGTCGCCGAAGTTCTACGGCTTCACGGTCGGCGGTTCGTACTCGCTCGGCGGCGTGGCAGGCAGCTTCAACCGTGGCTCGACGTGGAGCGCGGCGATCCAGTACCTGAACGGCCCGGCAGGCATCGCGGTCGGCTTCCAGAAGGTCAACAACTCGACGCTCGGCGGCGGCGTGTGGGGTGACAACTCGACGGTCACGAGCGGCGGCCAGCCGGCCGTGTCGTCGATCAACAGCGGCTACCAAACGGCGCAAACGCAGCAGCGCCTCGGTGTGACGGCCGGCTACCAGTTCACGCCGGCATGGGACGTGTCCGTGTCGTACACGAACGTCCAGTACGTGCCGGGAGTCGGTTCGGCGTTCCGCAACACGGCGATCTTCAACACGGCAGGCGCCGTGCTGCACTGGAAGGCAGCGCCGCAGTGGGACTTCGCGGCAGGCTACTCGTACACGGCGGCAACGCAGTCGAACGGCGTCTCGAGCGCAGCCAAGTACCACCAGGTCACGCTGTCGCAGTACTACAGCCTGTCGAAGCGCACGGGCCTGTATGCAGTTGAGGCTTACCAGCACGCGAGCGGCAACACGCTGAACAAGGCTGGCGGCATCCAGGCAGCAACGACGTCGATCGGCGACGGCGTGGGCGCGGGTTCGAAGCAGAACCAGATCGCTGCCGGCGTCGGCCTGATCCACCGCTTCTGATGTCGCGCGGCGCGCGAGCGCCGCTCACGGCATGCGGTATGAAAAACCGGCCTTCGGGTCGGTTTTTCTATTTGCGGCACGCGTTGCGCGTATTGCGGGTTCAGTCATAAGCGGGCATCGAATGGAAGCGGGCGGCGACGGAAGCCGAGCCCGACAAGTGCGCCGCTCATGCGGTGCATGGCGTGCAGGCCGGCGGTGTTGGCCGGTGCCAACACCATCCTGACGGTCACTTTGCCGCATCATCCATCCAGCTACCCGCCAGCGCCTGAAACAGCGCCGCCGTGTCGGCGAGCCGGTCGGCCTGCGCGCGGGTACGGTCGAGCGCCGTCTGCAGCGCCTGCCGCTGCGCGTCGAGCAGGTCGAACGTGCTGATCCCGCCCGCCGCGTAACGGTCGCCGGCAATCGCGTTGCTTGCCGCCGCTTCCCGAGCGGCCGTGTCTCTCGCCTGCAATTCGGCCGCGTCGTGTTCGACCGCGCGCATCGCGTCGGCCACCTGCTGAAGCGCCTGCAGCACGGTTTCCCGATAGCTCGCGAACGCGGCGTCGTACGCCGCTTCGGCCGCACGTTTCTTCGCGCGCAGCTCGCCGCCGTGAAAGAGCGGTTGCGTCAGACCCAGGCCGACGTTCCACACATTCAACCCGCTCACGATATCCGCGATGCGCGTGCGCTCCGAGCCGATTCCCGCCGAAATCGAAAAACGCGGATACAGGTTCGCGGTGGCCACGCCGACGTTCGCGCTCGCCTGGTGCAGCACGGCTTCCGCCGCGCGGATGTCGGGCCGTTCGCGCGCGAGCGTCGACGGCAGCGTGACGGGCAGCGTGCGCGGCAGCACGAGTGCATCGAGCGTGAGGTCGGGCAGCATCGCGCTGGACGGCGGCGCGCCGAGCAGGATCGCGAGCCGGTGGCCGGCCTGCGCGAGGCGGGCCGCGAGCGGCGGCAGCGATGCTTGCGTTTGCGCGAGCAGTGCGCGTTGCGCGTGCACGTCGGCCTGCGACACGCCGCCCGCCGCGAAGCGCGCTTCGACGATGCGCAACTGCCGCGCCTGCGCGTCGACCAGTTGCTGCGTGAGCGCGACCTGTTGCGCGAGCGATGCGCGCAGGATCGCAGTGGCGACGACGTTGCCCGCGAGCGTCAGCCGCGCGGCATCGAGCGTGTACGCCTGGTAGTCGACCTGCGCGCGCAGCGCTTCGAGCGCGCGCCGGTTGCCGCCGAACACGTCGAGCACGTACGACACGCTGACCGACGCGTCGTACAGCGTGAACGGGCCCGGATTCGGCACGTTGGCCGGCAGCCCGAACGCCGTCGTGTCGACCTTCTGGCGCGTGGCGGACAGGTTCGCGTCGACGCGCGGCAGCATCGTCGCGCCGGCTTCGGCCGCATGGTTCTGCCGCGCTTCGTCGAGCCGCGCGCGGGCCTCGGCGAGCGTCGGGCTGTTTTGCCACGCGGTGTCGACGAGCCGGTTCAGCGGTTCCGAGCCGAACGCGGTCCACCAGTGTTGCGGCGTGTGCATGGCGGCTGCGAACGTCTGCGCGTCGCCGGTCGGGCCGCCGGCGGCTGCTGTCGTGACGGGCGGTTCATCCCGCGTGTATTGCTGCGTGGCCGGCGCGTCCGGCGTGCGGAAATCCGGCCCGACCGCACAACCGGCGACGAGCAGCGCAGTGGCGGCAAACGTAAAGCCGCGGGCAGCGATGGAGGCGCGATGCGAGGCCGGTTTCATCGCGCGGCGCCTAATCGAGCGTGCGCCGGTAGAAGCGCAGCGCGATGCCCATCACGACGACGGTGAACAGTGCGACCGGCCACACGGACGGCCACAGGTCGGCCCAGCCGTTGCCTTTCAGCAGGATGCCGCGCACGAGGCGGTTGAAGTAGGTGAGCGGCAGCAGGTTGCCGATGAACTGCGCCCACTTCGGCATCCCGGCGAACGGGAACATGAAACCCGACAGCAGGATGTTCGGCAGGAAATAGAACACCGCGAGCTGCATCGCCTGCAACTGGTTCTGCGCGAGCGATGAAAGCGTGATGCCGACCGTCAGGTTCGCGGCGATGAACAGCAGCGCGGACAGGTAGATCGCGAACACGCCGCCGACGAACGGAACCTCGAACACGAACCGCGCGGCCGCGAGAATGATCGACACCTGGATCAGCCCGATGAACACATAAGGGACGATCTTGCCCGTCATCACCTCGAGCGGGCGCACGGGCGTCGCGAGCAGGTTCTCCATCGTGCCGCGCTCGCGTTCGCGCGTGATCGCGAGGCCCGTCATCATCACCATCGTCATCGTCAGGATCACGCCCATCAGGCCCGGCACGACGTTGTACTGCGTGATGCCCTCCGGGTTGTACAGCCGGTGCAGCACGACGTCGAACGCGGCCGGGCGGCCGTTCAGGTGCGCGAGCGGTCCCGTCAGGTCCTTGTCCGCGACGGGCTGCACGAGGCCCGGCAGCGCGCCGATCGCCGAGGCGGTCGCGACGGGATCGGTGGCGTCCGCCTCGACGACCAGCGCCGGACGCTCGCCGCGCAGCAACCGCCGCGAGAAATCGGCCGGCACGCTCAGCACGAACTGCACGTCGCCGCGGGCGAGCGCATGCCGGCCGGCCGCTTCGTCGGGCAGCGTCTCGACGATGTCGAAATACGCGGAATTGCGCATCGCGGCGATGAAGCTGCGCGCGAACGGGCTCGAATCGGCGACGATCACCGCGGTCGGCAGGTGCTTCGGATCGGTGTTGATCGCGAAGCCGAACAGCGCGAGCTGGATGATCGGCACGCCGACGATCATCGCGAACGTCACGCGGTCGCGGCGCAGCTGCAGGAATTCCTTCAGCACGATGCTCCACCAGCGCGCGACCGAGAACCATTCGCGCAGGCCCGCCCACGCGTTCATGACGATGCTCCGCCGGGCGGCCCGGATGCGCGGCCCATCATGTAGATGAAGACGTCCTCGAGCCCGGTGTCGATCGGCGCGACTTGCAACGCCGCATTCCCGTCGGCCTGCGCCGCGACCTGCGCGAGCGTCGCGTCGAGCAGCGCGCGATCGCGGCCGCTCACGTGCAGCGCGGAACCGAACAGGACGGTTTGATCGACACCGGGCATCGTGCGCAACCGCGCGGACAGTTCGGTCAGGTGCTCGCCGGTGATCGTGCGCGTCGACAGGTGCTGCGACGCGACGATCTCCGCCGACGTGCCCTGCGCGAGCAGTTCGCCGTACGCGATGTACGCGAGCTTGTGGCAGCGCTCTGCTTCGTCCATGTAGTGCGTGCTGACGAGCACCGAAATCCCTTGCGCGGCCAGCCGGTGCAGTTCCTCCCAGAAGTCGCGGCGCGCGGCCGGATCGACGCCGGCGGTCGGCTCGTCGAGCAGCAGCAGCTCGGGCTCGTGCAGCATGCACGCGGCCAGCGCGAGGCGCTGTTTCCAGCCGCCCGACAGCGCGCCCGTGAGCTGGTCCGCACGGCTCGCGAGGCCGAGCCCGTCGAGCGCGCGTGCAACAGCAGCCTTGCGGTCGGGCATTCCGTACACGCGCGCGACGAAATCGAGGTTCTCGCGGATCGACAGGTCGTCCCAGTACGAGAAGCGCTGCGTCATGTAGCCGACGCGTCGCTTGATCTGCGCGCTGTCGCGCACGATGTCGTAGCCGAGGCAGGTGCCGCTGCCCGAGTCGGGCGTGAGCAGGCCGCACATCATCCGGATCGACGTCGTCTTGCCGCTGCCGTTCGGCCCGAGAAAGCCGAAGATCTCGCCGCGCGCGACGCGCAGCGACACGTCCTTCACGACGTGCTTGTCGCCGAAGCGCTTGTTCAGGCGATCGACGTCGATCGCGTACGGAGCGGCCGGCGCATTCATTGCACCCTCACGGAGACGGGCTGGCCCGGATGCAGCTTCGGCGCATCCGCGACGGCGGGGCGCGCCTCGATCATGAACACGAGCTTGGTGCGGCTCTCGTTGCTGTAGATCACGGGCGGCGTGTATTCGGCCTCGCTCGACACGTAGGTGATGCGCGCGGGCACGTCGGCCGCGCAGCCGTCGCAGCGGATCGCGACCGCGCGCCCCGGCGCGAGCGATGCGATCGCGGCTTCCGGCACGAAGAAGCGCACCTTCAGGTTCTGCGGCGGCAGCATTTGCACAACCGGATTGCCGGCCTGCACCCATTCGCCGACGCGGTACAGCGTGTCGTACACGTGCCCGGCGGCGGGCGCGGCGACGCGCTTCTGGTCGAGCTTCCATTGCGCTTCGGTGACCGCCGCCTGCGCCGCGTCGACCTGCGCGGCCTGCGCGGCGACCTGCTGCGCGCGGCCCGGCAGGCGCGCGACGTCGACCTGGTTCTGCAGCTCGCGCATCTGCGCGGCGGTGGTTTGCGCGGACGTGCGCGTATCGTCGAGCTGCTGTTTCGACAGGCCGCCGGCCGCGTACTGGCGTTCGTCGCGCGCGAGTTGCGCGGCGGCCCGTGCGGCCTGTGCGGTGGCCTGCGCGAGTTGCGCCTGCGTGACGGCGACTTCCGGCGGGCGCTTGCCGGTCTGCAGGTCGGCAAGCTGTGCACGCGCCGCGGCAAGTTGATGCTGTGCCTGCAGCAGCGCGGCCGTTTCGTTCACGGCTTCGAGCGAGAACGCCGGCGCGCCGGCGACGACGGCCTGGCCGCGTGCGACCGACAACTGCGTCAGCGTGCCCGATTGCGACGACGACAGGTACACGAATTCGCCTTCGACATAGCCCTGGTAGGTCGTGCCGTTGTCCGTCGACCGTCCGCAACCGGCGAGCAGCGCGACGGCGGCCAGCGCGAGCGGCAGTGCGCGGGCCGCGTTCATGACGGCCTCCGCGGCGAGCGGGCTCGCGCGCGGGGCGCGGCGGCCGGCGGCTGCAGGCCGGAACCGAGCAGCGCACGGACGTGCCGGTGCAGCACGTCGCGATCGATCGGCGGCAGGCCGCGCGCGCTTTGCCACAGCTTCGCGGTCGCGAGCGGCAGCATCACGAGCGCGATGATCGAATGAAACAGGAACGCGGGTTCGAGCGCCGGATTCAGCGTGCCGGCCTGCTGCGCGGCGCGGACGCGTTCGGCGAAACGCCCGACATGCTCGAGCGGAATCCGCCGCAGCATCCGCTCGCGCAGCAGCCCGCCTTCATGGACGATCTCGCGCAGCCAGATCGACGGCAGCCAAGGCATGCGATGCGTGACGTCGAAGAAGCGGTCGACGAGTTCGGCGACGAGCGCGAACGGATCGTTCTCGATCTGCGGCTCGGTCGGCCGCCACACGAACGCGATGACCTGTGCGAGCCGCTCCTCGACGATCGCATCGAGCAACTGCTCGCGGTTCGTGAAGTAGTAGTGGACCATCGCGGACGTGACGCCGGCGGCGGCGGCGATCTGCGCGACCGTCGTCGCGGCGATGCCGCGCTCGGCGAACAACTGCATCGCGACGTCGAGCATGTGGTCGCGCAGGTCGAAATCGTCCACCGACGGGCGGCGCCCGCGCGGCCTGGCGACGGTGGATTTCGCGTTCATGCAGACGACGCTAATTGATGAGTTAGTTAATTTCAAGGAAGGGTTTTCGCCCGCGTTGATCGCGATCAGGCGCGCGTCGAATGGCGGCGCGGACGAGCTGGGAGGCGGCACGGCGGCGGGCAGGGTGCCGGCGGCGAAGTGTAGGGAGCGGCTAATGGGGAAACGGCGGAGGGAAGCGTCGAAACAGCGCGATGGCGAAACGGCACGGTACCGGTGGGGAAGCCGGTCGCAAAGCGGAGGCGCGGACCTGACAGGGTTCGCGCCCCCGAAACGTCGTCACTGATCGATCGGCGACTTCAGCGGCTCGTGTTCGCCGGTCAGCCCGAACACGACGAGCTGCGCTGGCTCGGTCGCACTCGCGTTGCGCGACACCTGATGGCGCGAGCCGGGCGCCTCGTACCAGCCTTCGCCGGCGCGATAGCGATGCAACGGGCCGCCGTTGACCTGCGACAGCACTTCGCCTTTCGACACGACCGCGAACACCGAGCCGAGGTGCCGGTGCGCTTCGGAAGCCTGGCCGGGCGCATAGTCGACAGTCGCGACGACGGCGAGCTTGCCGGGCGCTTCGGGCACGGCCTGCTGCATGATCGCGTGCACGTTGTCGCCGGCGTCGTGCGCATGGACGGCGGTCGGCAGCGCGGCGCCGAGCGCGAGCCCCGCGTACAGGGCGGCGCGATGGAGCGTGGAGCGGATCATCGTCGTCTCCTTACTCGGGCATCTTGCGGAACGCGATCGCGAAGCGGTTCCACGTGTTGATGGTCGCGATCAGCATCGACAGGTCGAACAGTTCCTCGTCGCTGAAGTGCGGCTTCACGGCTTCCCAGACGGCGTCGGGCACGTGGTTGCTTGCCACCAGCGTCAGCGCCTCGGTCCATTCCAGCGCCGCGCGCTCGCGCTCGGTGAAGAACGGCGTTTCGCGCCACGTGACCACGGTTGCGAGGCGGCGGTCGGTTTCGCCGCCCTTGCGCGCGTCGGTCGTGTGCAAGTCGACGCAGAACGCGCAGCCGTTGATCTGCGACGCGCGCAGGCGGACGAGTTCGGCGAGCGGCTTCTCGATCGTGCTTTTCGCGAGGAAGTCCTCGGCGTTGCGCATCACCTTGATCGCATTCGGGCTGGCGGTATAGAAGTTCAGGCGCTGTTGCATGGCAGGTCCTTGTTCGGTTGGTGCGCACGGTGGCGCGACAGGACCCACTTTAAGACTCCGATTGGCCTGCTTGAATAGCCAATTCTGTGTAAATTCAGGTAACCAGTGCCGGGGCGCCGAAACCGTCCGAATCCAGCAGCCGGGCCAGTTGCGCGAGCGCCGTGTCGATGCGCAGCGCGTCGATCCCGCCATAGCCGAACAGCAACCCCGCGCGGACCGGCACACCGACGTGGAACGCCGAGATCCCGTACAGGCCGATGTCCTGCTCGCGCGCGGCGCGAACCAGCGCCGCTTCGTCGAGCCCCGGCTTCAGGTGCGCGGCGAGGTGGATGCCGGCGGTCGGCACGATCGCGTCGAACCATGGCGCGAGTTCGCCGCGCAGATGCGCGATCAGCATCTTTCGGCGCGCGTCGTAGTGCTTCTGCACACGCTTCAGGTGCCGCGCGAAATCGCCTTCGAGCATGAAGCGCGCGAGCGCCGCCTGCGTCAGCGTGCAGGTGTGCCAGTCGACGATCTGCTTTGCCTTGGCGAGCGCGCCGCGCAGCGCGCGCGGCGGAATCGCGTAGCCGATCCGCAGTTCCGGGAAGATCGTCTTCGAGAACGTGCCGACGTACGCGACGAGGCCTGTGCGGTCGAGGCTCTTCAGCGATTCCACCGGCCGGCCTTCGAAGCGGAACTCGCCGTCGTAGTCGTCCTCGATGATCACCGCGCGGCGGCGCTGCGCCCATTCGAGCAGCGCGATGCGCCGTTCCAGCGTCATCGGCATCCCGAGCGGGAACTGGTGCGACGGCGTCACGTAGACGAGGCGCGCTTCGTCGGGCAGCCGTTCCGTGACGAGGCCGTGCGCGTCGACCGGCACGCCGATCACCGTCGCACCGAGCGACGCGAACGCGGCGCGCGCCGGCGGATAGCCGGGATCCTCGACCGCGACCACGTCGCCGGGCCGCACGACGACGCGCGCGAGCAGGTCGAGCGCCTGTTGCGCGCCTTGCGTGACGAGCACGTCGTCCCAGCTGCACGCGACCGCGCGGCTGAACGCGACGTAGCGCGCGATCGCGCCGCGCAGCTGCGGGTCGCCGGCCGGGTCGTGGTACTGGCCGGGGCCGCGCGCCTGCTGGCGCAGCGCGTGGTGCAGGCAGCGCCGCCACGCGTCGAACGGGAACAGCGTCTTGTCGGTCACGCCGCCGCGGAAGTCGAAGCCGGGCGCATCCTGCGGCGCGGGCATCGCGAGCGCGTCGGGCAGGTCGTTCCACAGCGCGCGCGCGTCGACCGCGTCGACGCGCGGCGTGTCCTCGACGATCGACGGCGCCGACATGGCCGCGGCGTGCGGCACGCGCGCGAGGCCGTCGGCGACGAACGTGCCGTCGCCCGCACGCGTATTCAGGTAGCCCTCGGCGACGAGACGCTCGAACGCGTCGAGCGTCGTCTTGCGCGATACGCCGAGCTGCTTCGCGAGGTCGCGCGTCGACGGCAGCCGTGCGCCGCCTGCCAGGCGCCCGTCGACGATCGCGGTGCGCAGTTGCCGGAAGATTTGCCCGGTGAGGTCGTGACGGCCTTCGATGCGGATCGCGATGTCCATCGCAGTGGTTACCTCGATTGATGCTGTTTTGCCGGAATCGGTGTGCCGCCAGTATGCCGCCGGTGCGCGGATTCGGGTTGGCGGGATGTTGCGTTCGATACCAGCCCGCCCATTCGCCGCATCGAATGCTGTCCGATTGGACCGCCGACCGCCACTGCCTTACGATCCACGGGAGCCACGACCACCCCAGACCAACCCCACACCGGAGCGACCCCATGCTGTCCGAAGACGAACTTGCGCTGCTCGACGCGATCCGCGCGACCGGCAGCCTGTCGCGCGCCGCCGCGCGGCTCGGCAAGGCGCCGTCGACCGTGTCGCACGCCGCGCGCCAGCTCGAAACGCGTTTCGACGCGCTGCTGTTCGACCGGCGCGGCTACCGGCTGCAGTTCACGCCGGCCGGACAATTGCTGGCCGACGAAGCGTCGCGGCTGGCGCTGGACGTCGCGCGGCTGACGCAGCGCGTGCGGCAGGTCGCGAGCGGCTGGGAGGACCGGCTGTGGATCGTCAGCGACGAGGTGCTGGAGTTCGATACGCTGCTGCCGGTCGTCCGCGCGTTCGACGCGCTCGATTCGGGCGTGTCGCTGCGCTTCACGCACGAGGTGCTCGGCGGCACCTGGGAAGCGCTGCGCGACGGTCGCGCGGATCTGGTCGTCGGCGCGACCAACGAGCCGCCGGCGATTCCGGGTTTCAAATGGTTCGAGCTGGGCGCGATGGAGTGGGTGTTCGCGGTGTCGCCGCGCCATCCGCTGGCCGCCGCGAGCGACGCGCTGACGCGTGACGCGATCGGCGCGCATCGCGCGGTCGTCGTCGCCGATTCGTCGCGGCGCGCGGCCGGCCGCGCGTATGGCCTGCTCGGCGGACAGGCCGTGCTCGCGGTGCCGTCGATGCGCGCGAAGATCCTCGCGCAGCGCGACGCGCTCGGCGTCGGCTGGGTGCCGCGCCGGCGGGTGGCGTCGCTGCTGGCGCGCGGCGAACTCGTCGAGAAACAGACGGCCAACCCGCGCGAACCGAACGTGCTGTATGTCGCGTGGCACGGCGACCGCGACGGCCGCGCGCTGCAATGGTGGCTGGAGCAACTGCGCGAACCCAGACTCGCGCAGCGCCTGCTCGACGGGATCGACGTGACTGGCTGAGACGGAAAACGACGACGGAGCGCCCAATCAAACATGTTCGACGATTTCGAACATGTTCGTCGCCCCCGTCGTACGGCATGTCCGGGCGCCGAGCGCATCCTGTGTTCACGGTCAACTCACCGGTTCACAGGAGAACATCATGCAACGCTTCGAAGGAAAAACGGTCCTCGTCACGGGCGGCAACAGCGGCATCGGCCTGGCGGCCGCCAAGGCATTCGCGGCCGAAGGCGCGCGGGTCATCATCACCGGACGCGACGCGCAGACGCTGGAAGCCGCGCGGCAAACGCTCGGCGCAGGCGCGCTCGCGATCCGCAACGAGGCCGGCAGCGTCGCGTCGGCCCGCGCACTGGCGGACGCGATCGCCGCCGCGGGCGCACGGCTCGACGCCGTGTTCATCAACGCGGGCGTCGCGAAACTCGCGCCGTTCGCGGACAGCGACGAGGCCATGTGGGACCTCGTGTTCAACACCAACGTGAAGGGCGCGTATTTCCAGATCCAGTCGCTGGTCCCGCTGCTGAACCGCGGCGCTTCGATCGTGATCAACGGCTCGATCAACGCGCATATCGGGATGCCCGGCTCGTCGGTGTACGCGGCGAGCAAGGCGGCCGTCAATTCGTTCGCGAAGACGCTGTCGACGGAACTGCTGCCGCACGGCGTGCGCGTGAACGTCGTGAGCCCGGGGCCGGTTCAGACGCCGCTGTACGGCAAGCTCGGGCTCGATGCGGCGACGCTCGACGAGACGGCCGAGAAGATCAAGGGCCTCGTCCCGGTCGGCCGGTTCGGCACGCCGGACGAAATCGCGTCGACGGTGCTGCACCTGAGCGCGGCGGAATCCGCGTTCATCGTCGGCGCGGAGATCATCGCGTCGGGCGGGATGGGATTGCTCTGAGCCGCGACACAGGCGGGGACCGCAACCGACCGACGCAACGCCGGGCGGACGGTCCCCGTCACATGCGCGAAGGGGGCGACGCTCGCGAACCGCGCCTACCGCACCTACCGCGCCGTACAGGCGCTACGCGTATCGCCGCCGGCTTCGAGTTGCGTCACCGTGAGCCCCGAGAACGTCGCGCGGCCGTGCTCGGCAAACACGGCGACGCGGTCAGCGTCGAGCGGCGGAAAGACCAGGTCGGTGAGCGTGACGCGACCGCCGTTCGCAAACACTTCGACCGACCCGCGATCGATGACGATTTCGAGCCGCAGTTGCCCGTGTTCGAGCGGCAGGTCGACGATGTGCTCGCGGCTGAACGTGCCGGCGAAATTCGCTTCGCCGGACAACGAGCGGTCGAGCGTCAGCGTGCGTTTCGCCGTGTCGTACACGATCCGGGTGCCGGTCGTGCCGTCCGCCGAGCGCCGGACGATCAGGCCCGCGCGCGCCGCGCGCTGCGGGGCGATCGTCACGGTGATGCGTTGAACGACGCCGCGCGTCGCGGCCGACAGCTCGCGCGTGGCGGACTCGACGGCGAGCTCGCCTTCATGCACGGCGGGCCGGCCGTCCGCCCACGCGTCGAACGCGGCGGCCGGCGCGGCGACGAGCCGGGGTTCGCCGTCGATCGTCTTCAGCGCCAGCTCGCGCGGCAGGGTCGTCGCGCCGCGCCACGGCGTCGTCGGCACTTTCGCGGCGTAATCCCAGTTGCTCATCCACGCAATCGCGACCGGTCGAGTGCCGGGCGCGCCCGCGAAGGTGCCCGCGGCATAAAAGTCGGCGCCGTGATCGACCCAGCGGAATCGGGCCGGATCGGAGCCGGCCGGCGCGACCCGATCGGGCGTGAACGTGCGGCCGTCGAAGTCGCCGACGAAATACATCGCGCCCGAGCCGCCCGCGACCGACCACGGATTCACATTGACGATCATCACCCACTTGATGTGTCGAGGATCGCCGTCGAGCGGCAGCGGCACAAGGTCGGGCATCTCCCACAGTGCGCCTGCGTGCGGCACGTCCGGTAACGTGAAGTCGCTCAGGAACGACCAGTGGATCAGGTCGTCGGAACGATAGAGCTTCACGACGTGCGCATCGGCGACGACCGTCGTCATCAGCCAGTAGCGTCCCGGCGCGTACCACGACACCTTCGGGTCGCGGAACTGCTTCGATTCGGGATCGAGCGTGAGCACGGGGTTGTGCGCGTAGGGTTGCCACGTCGCGCCGTGGTCGACGCTGTAAGCGAGCGACTGCGCCTGCGTGCCGGGCACGTGCCCCGAGCCGTCCTTGTAGACGCTCGTGTAGAGCGCGACCAGCGGCGCTTGCCCGGGCGACCCGAGGCCCGACGTGTTGCGCGTATCGGCGACGATCGAGCCGGAAAAGATTTCCTCGGTGGCGTTCGCGCGCATCGCGACCGGATGCTCGCGCCAGTGAACGAGATCGGTGCTGGTCGCATGGCCCCAGGACATGTTGCCCCAGTCGTTGCCGACCGGGTTGTACTGATAAAACAGGTGGTAGCGACCGTTGTCGTAGACGAGCCCGTTCGGATCGTTCATCCAGTTGCGCTGCGGCGTGTAATGCAGCGCGGGGCGCCATTGCGGCGTGCCGTTTTCGGGCGATGTGCCGCAGGTCGCGGCGGCGACATGCGTGCAGGCCACGCAGCCGAGCAGCAGCCGGGCGATCCGGAAGGAAAAGCGGAAAAACGTCGATCTCATACGGGGTTCCGTGCTCCGTCGCGCGAAGCGGGAAAGGAGGGCGCATGCCGCTTGTGACGGCGGCACGCGCGAATTGCGGAAGAAAAAAGGCGGCGCGCACGCGACACGCGCGATGTGCGCCGCCTCACTGCCTGCGGGCGGTGCCCGCCGCGGCCGTTACGGGCGAGTACCCGGGCCGTCGTTGTGGCCGGCGCCCGTCGCGGGCAGGTTCGCCGGGATGTCGCCGTAACCGCCGAGTCCGCCGCGTCCGTATGCGCGGTCGACCGCCGTCGACGTGCCGTTGATGTTGACCTTCACCGTCGGCGCGAGCGTGCCGCCGCGACGCGCGCCGATCGCATCGATGAACGACTCGACGAGCCCGCCCGGCATCACGTAATGCGAATACGACTGGAATTCGCGCGGGTTCTGGTTCGGATCCTGCGAATACGGTGCGCCGGCCGGTGCGGAGAAGTCGGTCGGGTTGCCGAGCACGAGGCCGCTGCCGCCGTTCAGCGGCTGGAAGTCGCTGCGGATGCCGTTGCCGACGAAGCCGTACACGCCGTCCGGCCCGTCGACGCCCGCGGCCATCGTCGTCCGGTGGCTGATCGTGAACAGGTAGTACTTGCCGTCCTTCAGGTAGATCTGCGGGCGCTCGGTCTGGTCGTCGACGCAGTTCGCCGACAGGATCGGCGGCAGGAACTTCCATTCGGTCAACTGCGGGTTCGTCGCGACGGCGAGGCCGACATTGGCCTTTTGATACACTGCGCCCGAATTCATCACCGCGTTGAGATCTTCCTTGTACGGATCGTTCGGCGCGTAGCCGAGATCGGCCTCGGTGCAGGTGCGTGCGCCGCGCTGGCCGCCCGTATTGCCTTCGAACACCATGTAGGTCTTGCCCGGGTGCGCGGGATCGGTGAACACGAACGGATCGCGGAACGAGAAGTAGGTATTCTGCTGGCCGGTCTGGTAGTAGTTGCCGTCCGGCTGCAGCAGCGCCTTGTGATCGTCGAAGCCGTTGAACCACACGTGCTTGTCGTCGGCATGGATGTGGCCGTCGGCGCGCGTGATGATCGCCTGCGGCGGCGTGATGTCGGCACCGCCGGGCGCCGAGCGGTTGAACGACGTCGCGGTGTAGTAGAGGCTGACCTTGTCGCCGTGCGTGAGGCGCGCGGAGCCCGACCATTCGGCGTTGTTGGTCATCGGCGCGGTGCCGAACACCTTGGCGCTCGCGCCGTCCGGGAACAGGTGGCCGCCCCAGGTCCAGCCGCCGTTCGCGGGGCGCTGCGACGCGGGGATGCCCGCGCGGCGGTAGAAGAAGCCGATGCGCGCGTGAACGTGGCGGTCATCGAACGTGTAACCCGCGTGCGGATCGGCGGTGAGCGAGAAGATCACCTCCCAGCCCTTGTAGCTGAGCTGGTTCGCGCGCAGGTCGGCCAGCGGCCAGGTATCCCAGACCCATACGTTCGAGTTGATCAGCGGGAAATCCTGCGGGATGTCCGGCATCGTCAGCGCTTGCGGCAGCGAGTTCCTGTCGGCGCCGGCGGTGTGCGACTGCGCGACGATCTGGCGGATGTCCGCGCGGGTCCAGCGCATCGTGAAGTTGCCTTCGGGATCGTAGGCCTGCTGCGTATGCGGCGTGGGCACAGGGGCGCCGGCGCTCTGCGCGTGCGTAACGGACGACGCGGACGCGAAGGCGGCCAGTGCCGCGCCAGCGAACAGCAAACGTTTGGCCGCAGTCGTGCGGCAAAAAGGAAAGTGTGTCATCTCGACGTTATTTCAGTTGACGGTGAAAGGGAACGGCTGAAGGTGGCATCGATGTCCAAACCGGTTTGGATAGTATTTCAAACCGGTTTGGGACGCAAAAGATATTTATTTGACGGTAATGCTTACCAAATGGAAATAATTACCCGATTGAAGCGTACGGGCATCCGGCGTACGGGCATCCGGGCGGCCGGGCGGACAAGCGAATGCGAGGAGCGACGGTGAAGGTGAATCTGAAGGCGCTGTCGGATGCGCTCGGGCTGTCGCGGACGACGGTCAGCCGCGCGTTGAACGGTTACGACGACGTCAGCGAAGCGACGCGCGAACGCGTGGCGAAGGCTGCACGGGAAATGGGCTATGTGGCGGACCCGACCGCGCGCCGGCTCGCGACCGGGCGGGCGGACGTGATCGGGATCGTCTATCCGTTCGGCGCGGGCGATCTCGGCGATCCGCGTTTCGGCGAGGTCGTCGCGGGCATCACCGAGCGGCTGGCCGAGCGCAATCTCGATTTCATCATCGCGTCTGCGCGACCGAATGCGGAACTGGACACCTATCGGCGGATCGTCGACGGCAAGCTCGTCGACGGGCTGATCGTCGCACGCACGCTCGTCGACGATCCGCGCATTGCGTACCTGCAGTCGAGCGCGTTTCCGTACGTCGCGTACGGCCGCACGCAAGCGGCCGAGCCGTATGCGTGGTTCGATTTCGACAACGAGGCGGGCGCGCGCGATGCCGTCCGCCGGCTGATCGGTTTCGGGCACCGGCGGATCGCAATGATCAGCGCGCCGCTGGCGCTGAATTTCGCCGCGCAGCGTCGCGCAGGCTATCTGTCGGCATTGCACGAAGCCGGTATCGAGCCGGATCCGGCGCTGCTCGTCGAGTGCGCGTTTACGCACGACGGCGGGCTGCAGGCCGCGCGGGCGCTGCTTGCGCACGCCGGGCGGCCGACGGCGCTGCTGGTCGACAACAACATCGCGGGCGGCGGCGCGTTTCGGGCGCTCGCGGACAGCGGGCTGCGCCTGGGGCAGGACGTGTCGCTGATCGTCTATGACGGCGTGCCGCCGGACCTCGCGCATCCGCATCGCGTGACGGCGGTCATGCAGCCGACCGGGCATGCGTCGGGGCGTGCGTTGGCGGAGTTGATGCTGAAGCGGCTGGACGACGGCGCTCGCGAGCATCGGCTCGAGGCGCCGGTAATCGAAGCCGGCGATACCGACGGCCCGGTGCGCGGCTAGCCGGCACGACGGATCCGGACAGGGCGCGATCGGTGACGGACATTGCCGATCGTGCCCGGTCGAAAAGGCCATGACGCTTGCAGGGATGAATGCCTGTTCTCTAGACGACCGGTCTAATCAGCGGATATCATCCGGCCTGACGAATGCGACGACACCTCCCGGCTCGGGCAACGCGGACGCGAAAATGCCATATCGCACTGCGATGCCGAACGTGCAGCGAGACGCCGTCGTTTTTTTCGGATTTTTCCTAGACGACTGGTCTAATAGGATCATGCGGTATTTCGGATCCGCGAGCGGCACGTTGACGCGCGGTATCTGACTAACCGACAGGCGTGCCGTGCCGGCCGAAACCGGGTCGCGCGGCCCCGTTCCCCCCATTTCGAAGGAGTTTCGATCATGAAGATTCTGGTTGTCCTGACCTCGCACGACACGCTTGGCGACACCGGCAAGAAGACCGGCTTCTGGCTCGAGGAACTGGCCGCGCCGTACTACGCGTTCAAGGATGCGGGCGTCGAGCTGACGCTGGTTTCGCCGAAGGGCGGCCAGCCGCCGCTCGACCCGAAAAGCAGCGATCCGTCCGCGCAGACCGACGCAACGCGCCGCTTCGACGCCGATCCGGCGGCCAAGGCCGAACTCGCATCGACGCGCAAGCTCGCCGACGTGTCGGCCGACGACTACGACGCGGTGTTCTACCCGGGCGGCCACGGCCCGCTGTGGGATCTCGCCGAGGATCTGCATTCGATCGGCCTGATCGAGCGCACGCTCGCAGCCGGCAAGCCGGTCGCGGCCGTCTGCCACGCGCCGGGCGTGCTGCGACACGTGAAGAACCCGGCAACCGGCGAATCGGTCGTGCGCGGCAAGCGCGCGACGGGGTTCACCAACAGCGAGGAAGCGGCTGTCGAGCTGACGGAAGTCGTGCCGTTCCTTGTCGAGGACATGCTGAAGACCAACGGCGCGGCGTTCGAGCGCGGCGCCGACTGGGCGCCGCATGTCGTCACCGACGGGCTGCTGATCACGGGGCAGAACCCCGCGTCGTCGGAACCCGCCGCCGAGGCGCTGCTCGCGAAGCTCGGCCACCGGTAAGCACCTGGCGCCGGCCGGGCCGGCGCTATTCCGTATCCGTCGCCGGGCGCAGCCGGCCCGTCGACGGCCCGAATCGTTCCGCCGTGCGCGTCGCGCGGCGAATTCCCAGTCGTTTTGCAGAGCCAAGCAAAGGAGCCGTGGATGTCTGCCCTGTTCGAACCGTTCAAGCTCAAGGATGTCACGCTGCGCAACCGTATCGCGGTGCCGCCGATGTGCCAGTACGTCGCCGAAGACGGCGTCGTCAACGACTGGCATCGCGTGCATCTGGCCGGCATCGCGCGCGGCGGTGCGGGCCTCGTGATCGCGGAGGCGACGGCCGTGTCGCCGGAAGGGCGCATCACGCCGGGCTGCGCGGGGTTGTGGAACGATGCGCAGGCCGAAGCGTTCGCGCCGTCGGTCGCGGCGATCAAGGCGGCGGGCGCGGTGCCCGGCATCCAGATCGCGCACGCGGGCCGCAAGGCGAGCGCGAACCGTCCGTGGGAAGGCGACGACCATATCGTCGACGGCGATCCGCGCGGCTGGCAGACCATCGCGCCGTCGGCCCTGCCGTTCGGTGCGCACCTGCCGAAGGTGCCGCGCGAAATGACGCACGACGACATCGCCCGCGTGCAGGCCGACTTCGTCGCAGCGGCGAAGCGTGCGCGCGACCTGGGCTTCGAATGGCTCGAACTGCACTTCGCGCACGGCTATCTCGGCCAGAGCTTCTTCTCGGTGCATTCGAACCGTCGCGACGACGAATACGGCGGTTCGGCCGAGAACCGCGGCCGCTTCCTCGTCGAGACGCTCGCGGCCGTCCGCAAGGTATGGCCCGAGCATCTGCCGCTGACGGCACGCCTGGGCGTGATCGAATACGACGGCCGCGACGAAGAGACGCTCGCCGAGTCGATCGCGCTCACGCAACGGATGAAGCAGGAAGGGCTCGACATGCTGAGCGTGTCGGTCGGCTTCACGACGCCCGACGCGCAGATTCCGTGGGGCCCGGCGTTCCTCGCGCCAATCGCCGCGCGCGTGCGCCGCGAGGCCGGGCTGCCGGTGTCGTCCGCGTGGGGGATCGACACGCCGCAACTGGCGAACCGCGTGGTTGTGGAAGAACAGCTCGATCTCGTGATGGTCGGCCGCGCGCATCTGGCCGATCCGCACTGGCCGTACTACGCGGCGAAGCAGCTCGGCGTCGAGCGCCCGTCGTGGACGCTGCCCGCGCCGTACGCGCACTGGCTCGAGCGTTACCGGGTCGCCGACAAGGTGGCCTGAGCGGGCGCGGCGACGTAGCGCCGGGGCGGCCCGCGCAGGACGCGCGCCGCCGATCCGGTGGCGATGGATAGAATGGCGGTTCGTGCAGGCCGGTTGCCTGCGCGAACCGCCATTTTTCCATTTCGACAGAGGTGCCATGGACGCACATGTCCCGTCGTCTCACGAGTCCGCCGCACCGTCGCGCGCGCAGCAGATCGCCCGCGTCGCGCTGTATGCGGCGCTGCTGGTGCTCGCGCTGTGGGTGATCCGCGACTTCATTCCCGCCATCGCGTGGGCCTGCGTGATCGCCATAGCGATGTGGCCGCTGCTGAAACGCTTCGAATCGCACCGGCTGTTCCGCAACCGGCCAACGGTCAACGCGGTCGTCATCACGGCGGCGATCTCGCTGCTCGTCGTGCTGCCGATCGCCGTCGCGGCAATCCAGGCGATCGGGCAGGCGCACGACCTGCGCGAGTGGCTGCGTACGATCCAGGACAACGGCATTCCGCTGCCCGACGTCGTCAGCCGGCTGCCTTACGGTTCGGCGCAGATCACCGAATGGTGGCAGGCCAATCTCGGTCATCCGCTGCATGCGGCCAGCGCGATGCACGGCGCCAACGGCGAGAAATTCCTCGCGTTCGGCCGGCTGTTCGGCACGAAGCTCGCGCATGCGCTGCTCGAATTCGGCTTCATGCTCGTCACGCTGTTCGTGATCCTGCGCGCCGGCCACAAGCTGTCGGGCGCCTTGCTGCAGGGCGCGCAGCGCGCGTTCGGCCGCAACGGCGCGGAACTGATCGACCGGATGGTCAAGGCCGTGTACGGCACGGTGACGGGGCTCGTCGTCGTCGGGCTCGGCGAGGGGGCGCTGCTCGGCATCGCCTATGCGTTGGCGGGCGTCCCGCATGCGGCGCTGCTCGGCCTCGTCACGGCGATTGCCGCGATGCTGCCGTTCTGCGCGCCGATCGTGTTCTGCGGCGCGGCGCTCTGGCTGTTCGTGCAGGGCGCGACCATGTGGGCCGTGGTGGTGGCGGTGCTCGGTTTCGTCGTCGTGTTCGTCGCCGAGCATTTCGTGCGGCCGGTGCTGATCGGCAGTTCGGCGCGGTTGCCGTTCGTGCTCGTGCTGTTCGGCATCCTCGGCGGCGCCGAGACGTTCGGCCTGATCGGGCTGTTCGTCGGCCCCGCGCTGATGACGGTGCTGACGATGCTGTGGGCCGAATGGATCGCGTGACGAGGCTCGCCGTCGCGCCGATTCCATGCATCGGCGCGACGGGATGGATGCGCGTGCAAGCATGCGCCGGCCGCAACGGTCGGCAATGATCCGGCTGGCGCGAGGGCATGCAACGCAGCGGTTCGGATACGGATCTCTACATTTCTTTTCGATCCGGACCCAAAGGTCGAGTAGCATGGGGCTTTCGATCACGCCGGCATGGCGCAGCAGATTTCTCCAAGCATGCGATTGATTCCGATGTCCCGTCCCGCGGCGGCGCTGTCCCTGGCTGCAGGCTGCCTGATGTTGCACGGCTGCGCGTGGTTCGACTCGTGGCTACCGTTCTCGTATTCGCGCACGCCGCTCGCGCGGGCCGCATCGCGGCATGGCGCGACGCGCGCCGATGTCGTCCGCGCCGGCGGCAACCCGCGCAGCGTATGGATGGTCCGCAACGGCAGCGGCGTCTGCTACAACTACTTCATCGAGCACGGCAACGATCACCGGCCTTACTTCGTCGTATTCGACAAGGCCGGCGTCGTCACGCAGTACGGCTTCGATACCTGCATGGACGCCGACCGCAAGGGCACGCTCCAGCCGGACAAAGCCGCTTCGCGCTAGCGCGGCGGCGAGCGCCGCGCGTGAGCGGTCAGGCGAGCGTGTCGACCACGCCGCCGTCGACGCGCAACGCCGCACCCGTGGTCGCCGAAGCCTGCGGCGAGCACACGTACACCACCAGGTTCGCGACTTCCTCGGGCGTCGCGGGCCGCTGGATGATCGAGCTCGAGCGATGATCGCGCACGAAATCCACGGCCACGTCCTCGACACTGCGGCCCGTTTCGTCGGCCGTTTTCTTCAGCAGCGCGCGCACGCCTTCCGACAGCGTCGGCCCCGGCAGCACCGAGTTGACGGTCACATGGGTGCCGGCCGCGAGCTTCGCGAGGCCGCGCGCGATCGACAGTTGCGCGGTTTTCGTGAACCCGTAATGAATCATGTCGACCGGGATGTTCAGGCCCGATTCCGACGAAATGAACACGACGCGCCCGGCATTGCGCTCGATCATCCCCTTCAAGTAATGCCGCGAAAGCCGCACGCCGGACATCACGTTCATCTGGAAGTAATGTTCCCATTCGGCGTCGTCGATGTCGAAGAACGCCTTCAGGCCGTAGATGCCCGCGTTGTTGACGAGGATGTCCGCATCGGGCGTGTGCTGCGTGACGCGCGCGACGCCGGCCGCGTCGGACAGGTCGGCGGCGACGCCATCGAGGCTCGCGCCGGGCACGGCGGCGCGCAGTTGCGCGAGCGCGGACTGCACCGATGTGTCGCTGCGGCCGTTGACGACGACGCGCGCGCCGGCGCGCGCGAGCCCTTCGGCGATCGCGAGCCCGATGCCGGCGGTGGAGGCGGTGACGACCGCGGTCTTGCCTTTCAGATCGATGTGCATGAGCGTGACGTGACGGGAGAGGAGTAAACGGGAACCGCCGCGCGTGTCGCGGCGGCCGGAATTCAAAGCTTAGGCGAAACGGCGCGATCCGGCGTCGAAGCTGCAAGCCGCCGGTTGCATCGTCCCGCGCACTCTTGTACGGTGAGCGTTCGCCGTTCGAACCAGGAGCCCGCCGCGTGAGCCGTCCCGTCAACCGATCCGCCGTACCGTCGCCGTTCTGGCGCGACGCCGCGCTGCCGTTCATCGAGGCGCGCACCGTCGACGACGGGCGCGCGATCTGCTACGTGAAGCACACGCACGACACGTTTTCGCTGGGCGCGATCGTCGGCGGCACGAGCACCTACGTGAACGGTGCGACGAACGCGCATGTCGGGCGCGGCGTGCTCGTGATCATCGATCCGGAGCAGGTGCACGCGTGCAATCCGTACGGCACCGACGCATGGGCGTACCGGATGGTCTACGTCGACGTTCCATGGCTCGCGCGGCTGCAGCATTCGCTGGGCCGCGATCCGAACAGCGATTTTCACGGGTTTTCGCCGAAGTTGACGGAGCGGCGCGATCTGTTCGCGCAATTTGGCGGCTTCTACCGCACGCTCGTGTCGCCCGGCATCGATCCGCTCGGCAAGGAGAGCGCGGCGGTCGAATTCTTCACGCAACTGCACGGCGCGCTCGATCGCGAGCTGCCCGGCATGCGGCCCTCGGACGACAACGCGAAGCTCGCGCGTGCGGCCGACTACATCGCCGCGCATTGCCGCGAGGGCGTCACGCTCGATGCGATCTGCGCGGCGGCCGACCTGTCGCCGTCGTACCTGATCCGCGCTTTCAACGCGCGCTACGGGATGACGCCGCATGCTTTCCTGATCGATCGCCGCGTGCAGTACGGCCGCACGGAGCTGCGCCGCGGCCGGTCGATCGCCGAGGTCGCGCTCGACGCGGGCTTCGCGGACCAGGCGCATTTCCAGCGTGCATTCAGGCGGATCGCGGCCGCGACGCCCGGGCAGTACCGTAGCGCGATGAGCTGAACGGCAGCGCGCGGAGCGCGGAGTGCGCTTGCGCCGTCGATGCGCCGAAGTGCCTGATTCGCGAGCCGGCCGGCTAGACGTCCAGCAGAAACAGCGCGCTGCCCGCGAGCAGCAATGCCATCAACCGGTTGAACACGCGCATGCGTCGCGCGTTCGCGAGCCGGTGCCGCAGCGACGCGCCCGCATATCCCCAGCACGCGATCGACGCGAAACAGATCACCAGATACAGCGCGGCGAATAACCAGACCTGCGCGCGGTCGCCATCGGCCGCATACGCGCCCATCGCGGCCACGCTTGCGAGCCACGCCTTCGGATTCAGCCACTGCATCGCCGCGCCGGCCGCCGCCGACGGGCCGGCCACGTCAGGGTCGGCCGACAGTTGGCCGTCGTCGAGCGCGAGCCGCAGCGCCATATAGAGCAGGAACGCGATTCCCGACCACTGCGTGGCGGTCGTCAGCACGGGCCAGCGCACGAGCGCCGCGTGCAGGCCGAGGCCGATCAGCAGGAACAGCGCGACGAAGCCGAGCGTCGCGCCGGCCGCATAGCGCAGGCTCGCGCCGAGGCCGTGCCGTGCGCCGGCGCTGAGCGCGACGATGTTGACGGGACCGGGGGTGATCGACGAGGCGAGCGCGAACGCAGCCATCGAAACCAGCATGTTCATCAGGTGTCTCCATGCGAAATGTCTAAAGTCGCATCGAGACTACGGGAGCCGCACTGGCCCGTATTGAAGAAAACTGCCCTCGGCGGCGCGCGGCCGCCGTCAGTGCAACGCGCGCGGCGCGTGCGCCGGCCGCGTGGCGTGCGGATCGGCCGCGCCGGCGGAATCGGTTGTATCGGCTGCATCGACCGGGCGCAGCGGGCCGCCCGCGCAGGGTTGCGTCGACACCGAGAAGCCGAACGTATTGATGCCGCCCGAACACGCGACGAACACGCTGCCGCCGTGCATCTCGGCCACGGCCTTGACGATCGACAGCCCGAGCCCGTGGTTTTCCTTGCTGTTCGCACGCGCTTCCTCGAGCCGGTAGAAGCGTTCGAACACGTGCGACCGCTGCACGGGATCGATCGGCTCGCCGGGGTTCGAGACGGCCATCTCGACGAGCGTGTCGCGGCGCGCGATCGTCACGTTCACCGTCGCGCCGGGCGCCGAATGCTGGATCGCGTTGATCAGCAGGTTCGTCATCGCGCGGCGGAACAGCGACGGATCGACGGCCGCGCGCGCATCGCCATGCAGTTCGGCGCGCAGTTGCGCTTCGTCGAGCGGGATTTCGAGGAAGTCGAGCATGCGCCGCACCTCGTCGGCAAGCGACACGTCCTTCAGGTCGGTCGCGCGTTCGCCGCGATCGCTGCGCGACAGGAACAGCATGTCGTTGATGATCACGCGCAGCCGCTCGAATTCCTCGAGGTTCGACTGCAGCGTCTGGCGCATCCGGTCGACCGAGCGGTCGCGGCTCGTCAGCGCGACCTGGGTCTGGCCGATCAGGATGCTGACCGGCGTGCGCAGCTCGTGCGCGACGTCCGCGTTGAACGCTTCGAGCCGCGCGTAGGTTTGCTGGATGCGTTCGAGCGCGCCGTTGAACGAGGTGGCGAGGTCGCGCAGCTCGGCCGGCAGCGCGTCGGTCTGCAGCCGCTGGCGGCGGTTCGCGAGGCTGATCGCCGATGCATCCTGCGACAGCCGGTCGAGCGGCGCGAGCCCGAAGCGCGCGACCGCGCGGCTCAGCAGCAGCGCGATGACGGTGGCCGTGGCGATCAGCGCGGCGAGCGTCAAGCCGAAGCGGCGCAGCATCCGCTGCGTTCGCTCGCACGAGCTGGCGACGATCAGCTTCAGTGTCGGCCGTTCGCCGCTGCCGGCCACCGTGACGGTCTTCGTCATCACGTGGTAGCTGCTGTTGTTCAGCGCGTAACGCTGGAACGCGCCGAACGGCGGCTCGACGGGCACGCCGTTGACCGGCGTACCGAAGCGGAATGTCGGGTTCGTGCTGTCGACCTGGTAGTGCGTCGAGCCGTCCGGCGGTTCGAGGTCGGCCAGCTTTTCCTGCATGAGCCGCCCGCGCGCGGCCGTCGTCGCATGCGACACGATCATCTCGGCGACCTTCGCGCGCGTATCGAGCGTCGCGCGCAGCTCGGCGAACAGCTGGCGCTCCATCATCACGAACAGCCCGCAGCCGACCAGCGTGAACACGAGCAGCGACACGATGCCGAACATCGCCGACAGCCGCAGGACGATCGAGCGTTTCATGCGGACCTCTCGGTGTCGCCTTCCTCGCGCGCCTCGAGCACGTAACCCATCCCGCGGATCGTGTGGAGCAGCTTGTCCGCGAACGGGCCGTCGAGTTTCGCGCGCAGGCGCTTGATTGCGGTTTCGACGACGTTCGCGTTGCTGTCGAAGTTCACGTCCCACACGAGTTCGGCGATCGTCGTCTTCGACAGCACCTCGCCGCTGCGCCGCGCGAGCACGCCGAGCAACTGGAATTCCTGCGCGGTCAGGTCGAGGCGCGTGCCGTCGCGGGTCGCGCGGCGGCCGATCAGGTCGACGCGCAAGTCGCCGATCGAGATCAGCGTCGATTCCTGCACGCGTGCGCGGCGCGTCAGCGCGCGCAGCCGTTCGATCAGTTCGAGGAACGAGAAGGGCTTGGTCAGGTAGTCGTCGGCGCCGCCGCGCAGCCCGCGCACGCGGTCGTCGACGCGGTCGCGCGCGGTCAGCATGATGACGGGCGTCTGCTTCTGTGCGCGCAACGCGCGCAGCACGCCGAAGCCGTCGAGCTTCGGCAGCATCACGTCGAGCACGACCACGTCGTAGTCGAATTCGACGGCCTTCCACGCGCCGTCCTCGCCGTCGAGCGCGGTGTCGACGACCCAGCCTTCCTCGGTCAGGCCGCTCTTCAGGTATTCGACGACTTTCGGTTCGTCTTCGACGATCAGGACTTTCATGTTGGTTTTCCGCCTAATCGGGTTAAGGGGCGACGCCCGCGGTGCGCTGCGCGCCGGCTGCCGCGACGTCGGACGGAGCGGGGCCGTCCCAGCCGCCGCCGAGCGCCTTCGCGAGAAAGACGACGAGCGCCGCGCGCTGGCCCTGGATCTGCACGGCCTGGCGCTCGCTCGTCAGCAGTTGCTGCTGGGCCGTCAGCACGTCGATGAACGGCGTCAGGCCGCCCGCGTAGCGGTCCTGCGCGAGCGACACGAGCTTGCGCGCGTCGTCGACGGCCGCCGCTGCCTGCTGCGCGGCATCGGCCAGCACCGACAGGCCCGTCACCGCATTCTGCACCTCCTGGAACGCGGTAAGCACGGTCTGCCGGTAGCTGGCCTGCGCGGCGGCATAACCGGCCTGCGCGAAATCGACGCCGGCCTTCAGCTTGCCGCCTTCGAACAGCGGCTGGCTGACCGACGCGCCGACCGACCACAGCAGCGCCGGCACGGTGAACAGGCCCGCGAAGCGGGTCGCATCCCAGCCGATGTCCGGCGACAGCGTGATGCGCGGGAAATACGCGGCGCGCGCGACGCCGATCTGCGCGTTCGCAGCCGCCATCGCGCGCTCGGCCGACGCGACGTCGGGGCGCCGCTGCAGCAGGTCGCTCGGCATGCCGGTCGGCAGCGCGGGCGCGTTGATCGGCACCACGCGCGGCGGCAGCGAGAATCCGGGCGCCGGCGTGCCGACCAGCGTCGCGATCGCGGTTTCGACCTGGGTGCGCTGCTGGATCAGCAACTGCAACTGCGTGCGCGTCGCGTCGAGCTGCGAGCGCTGCTGCAGCAGGTCGAGGCCCGATACCGCGCCGAGTTCGTGGCGCGCGCTCACGTAGTCGAGCGCCTTTTGCTGCAGGTCGATCGAACGCTTGACGACGTCGATCTCGCTGTCGAACTCGCGCAGCGCGAAATAGCTCGACGCGAGATCGGCGGTCAGCACGAGGCGTGCGTTCGCGAAATCGTCGTGTGCCTGCTCGGTGCTCGCCTGCGCGGATTCGACGCTGCGCCGCACGCGGCCGAACAGGTCGAGTTCGTAGCTGACGCTTGCGCCGACCTGGATGTCGTTCTGCACGGTCGACGTGCTTTGCGTCGCGTAGTTGGTCCGCGGCCGGTCGGCGGAAATCTTGAAGCGCTGGCCGCTCGCGTTCAGGCCGACCGCCGGATACTGCGCGGACGCGACCGATGCGAGCGTGGCCTTCGCCTGGTCGTAGCGCGCGGCGACGGCCTTCAGGTTCTGGTTGTTGCGCAGTGCGTCGGTCTCGAGCGCGTCGAGCTGCGGATCGCCGAACGCGGTCCACCACGCGGGATCGAGCGGCGCGCGGGCCGGCTCGGCCGGGTGCCAGTACGCGTCGGCCGGGTCGAGCCGCCATGCGGCCGGCGTATCGACGGCCGGGCGCCGGTAGTCGGGGCCGACCGCGCAGCCGGCGAGGGCGGCTGCCGCGATGACGGCGGCGAGCGCCGCGGGCCGCACGCGGGCGCGTTTCGCGATCACGACTTCGCTCCCGCGACGGCCGATGCGGGTTTGGCCGCCGGCGTCGACACGACGACCGGGTCGCCGTTCGCGAGCGCGTCGCTCGGGTTCGCGACGAGGCGGTCGTTCGGCGTGAGCGGCCCGTCGACTTCGAGCGTCTGCCCGATCGTGCGCACGACCGTCACCGGTTTCAGGCGGACCTGGCCGTTTGCATCGACGGTCGCGACGGTCGGGCCTTCGGCGCGGAACAGCAACGTATTGGCCGGGATCTGCAGGCGGCCGACCGGCGTCATCGGCAGCGTCGCCTGCACGTACGCGCCGGGCAGCAGCCGTGCATCCGGGTTCGGCAGCGTGATCTCGATCTGCAGCGAGCGCGTCGCGACATCGATCGCCTCGGACGTGCGCGTGATCGTGCCGTCGAAGGTCCGGCCCGGCAGCTCGGCCTGCGCGACGCTCACGTGCTGGCCGACCTTCACCTGCTGCGCGTAGGCCTGCGGCACCTGCACGTAGAGGCGCAGCCGGTCGGCCTGAACGACCGTGAACAGCGAGCGGCCCGCGTTGCCGGAGCCGACGAGATCGCCGACGTCGACGTTGCGCTGCGTGACGATCCCGTCGATCGGCGCGACGATCCGCTGGAAGCCCTTCAGCTCGGTGAGCCGGCGCATGTTCGCATCGGCCGCGGCGAGGTTCGCGGTGCCCTGGTTGAATGAGCCTTGCCGATCGTCGAGTTCCTGCTGCGACACCGCATCGCGCTGGCGCAACTGCTGCGCGCGGTCGAACGACGTCTTCGCGAGCGCGAGCGCCGCCTGCGCCTGCTGGCGCTGCGCGGTGGCCTGCGCGAGTTCCTGGTTCAGTTCGGGCGTGTCGAGTTCGGCGAGCACTTGCCCCTGCTTCACGTGCGCGCCGATGTCGGCCTGCCAGCGCAGCACATAGCCGCTCGCGCGCGCGTAGATCGGCGCCTCGACGAAGCCGCGCAGCGTGCCGGGCAGCGTGAGCTTGCCGCCGGTGGCCGCGTCGGCCGGGCGCACGACGTTCACGTACTGGCGCGTGTTCTGCTCGGCGATCGCGTCGAGCCGGTTGCGGTTCAGCACGTTGACGACGATCGTGCGCGCGGCGCCGGCGGCCAGCAGCACGCCGATCACGATCAATACGATTCGCCCGCGCCGCGACACCGACGTGCGCGTCGGCAGGTGCATGCCGTGTTCATCCACCTGGATGCCGACGGAGCTGTGATGTTTCTCTTCCATGAATTGACCGGGTCTTTAGGCGAAAGTCAGTGTCCGGCCTGGCGCGCGCGCCGGCGGGCCAGCCGCGAATGCACGCCGCCGAACACGAGCGGCACGAACAGCAAAGTCGAAACGGTCGCGAACAGCAGACCGCCGATCACCGCGCGGCCGAGCGGCGCGTTCTGCTCGGCGCCTTCGCCGAGACCGAGCGCCATCGGCACCATCCCGATGATCATCGCGAGCGCCGTCATCAGCACCGGCCGGATCCGCGTCGCGCCGGCCTCCAGCGCGGCCGTGAGCGGCGGCGCGCCGGCCGCGAGCCGCTGGCGCGCGAACGACACGACGAGAATGCTGTTCGCGGTCGCGACGCCCACCGTCATGATCGCGCCGGTCAGCGCGGGCACGCTCAGGTGCGTGCCGGTGATGAACAGCATCCACGCGATGCCGGCGAGCGCGGCGGGCATCGCGCTGATGATGATCAGCGGGTCGAGCCACGACTGGAAATTGACGACGATCAGCAGGTAGACGAGCACGATCGCCATCGCGACGCCCGCGCCGAGGCCGATATACGACGTGCGCATCGTCTCGATCTGGCCGCGCATCGTCAGGTCGGTGCCGCGCGGCAGGCTCGCGCGCATGTCGGACACGATGCGGTCGATCTCGCCCGCGACCGAGCCGAGGTCGCGGCCCTCGACGCTCACGTACAGGTCGATCGCCGGGCGGATGTTGTAATGCGTGATCACGGCCGGATTCGCGGCGGTGCGCACCTGCACGAGGTTGCCGAGCAGCTGCAGCGGCATGCCCGTGCGGCCGCTCGCCGAGATCGGCGTGCCGAGCAGGTCGTCGACCGACGAGATGCTGTATTGCGGGGTCTGGATCTGCAGCGGGTACTGGACGCCCGATTTCGGGTTGATCCAGAACGACGGCGTCGTCTGCGAACTGCCGGACAGCGAGATCAGCATGTTCTGCGCGACGTTCTGCGCGGAGAGATTGAGCTGCTGCATGCGCGTACGATCCATGTCGGCCAGCAGGGTCGGCTCGTCGTTGCGTTGCAGCACATGCACGTCGACGGCGCCGGGGATTTGCCTGACCTTTTTCATCAGGTTGCTCGCGATAGTCATGTTACTCGCGAGATCGTTGCCGAGCACCTGCACGTCGATCGCGGCCGGCTGACCGAAGTTGAGGATCTGCGTGATGATGTCCGACGGCTGGAAGAAGAATTCGACGCCCGGGAAGCGTTCGGGCAGCAGCTTGCGCAGCGTCTGCACGTAATGCTGGGTCGCGCGGTGGCCGGGCTTCAGCGCGATCAGCAGCTCGCCGTCGAGCGTGCCGATCGTGCCGGCATTGCTGTACGACAGGTTGATGCCGCTCACGGGCAGGCCGAGGTTGTCGACGATCGCGCCGAGCTCGTCGGGCGGCACGACTTCGCGGATCACTCGCTCGACCCGGTCGGCGAGGCGCGCGGTTTCCTCGATCCGGTAGCCGGTCGGCGCGCGCATGTGCAGCCGGATGTTGCCGGAATCGGCGTTCGGGAAGAAGTCGCGGCCGAGCGCGAACACGAGGCCCGTCGACAGCACGCAGAAGCCGAGGAAGCACATCGCGTAGAAGCGGCGGCGCACGAGCAGCATGCTGAGCAGCACGATGTACCACGCGCGCAGCCCCTCGAACGCGTTGTTGAACGCATGATGCACGCGCGCGAAACGCGACGTCGCATGGTCGGGGCCGGTGCTCGCCTGCTGCGGGCGGAACAGCAGCATCGCGAGCGTCGGCACGAGCGTGCGCGACAGCACGTACGACGCGAGCATCGCGAACACGACGGCTTCCGCGAGCGGCACGAACAGGTAGCGCGCGACGCCCGTCAGGAAGAACATCGGCACGAACACGATGCAGATGCACAGCGTCGACACGAACGCGGGCACCGCGATCTCGCCGGCGCCTTCGAGGATCGCCTCGTGCAGGTCCGTGCCGAACGACGACCCCCACGCTCCCTTCGGTCGCTGCCCCCCGAGGGGGGCGCTCGTCACGCTTGGGGCGGCCCGGCGCATGCCGAGATGCAGGTGCCGCTCGATGTTCTCGATCGTGACGGTCGCGTCGTCGACCAGGATCCCGACCGCGAGCGCGAGCCCGCCGAGCGTCATGATGTTGATGGTCTCGCCGAGCGCCGACAGCGCGATCAGCGACGTGAAGATCGACAGCGGAATCGAGATCGCGATGATCAGCGTGCTGCGCCAGTTGCCGAGGAACAGCAGGATCATCATCGCGGTCAGCACGGCGGCGATCAGCGCCTCGTGGATCACGCCTTGCACGGCCGCGTTGACGAACACCGACTGGTCGAACAGCGGCGTGATCGTGAGCCCTTCGGGCAGCGTCGGGATCACCTTCGGCAGCAGCGCCTTCAGGTCCGACACGACCTTGAGCGTTGACGCGTCGCCGCTTTTCAGGATCGACACCAGCACGCCGCGCTGGCCGTTCTGGCGCACCACGTTGGTCTGCGGCGCGAAGCCGTCGCGTACCGCCGCGACCTCGTTCAGGTAGGTCGTCGCGCCGCCGACGGTCTGGATCGGCAGGCGGCTGATGTCCGCGATCGTGTCGGCCGACGCGTTGGTGTCGATCCGGTACTCGGTCTGGCCCATCTTCGCGGTGCCGGTCGGCAGCACGAGGTTCTGCGCGTTGACCGCGTTGACGATGTCGGCCGGCGTGAGCCCCTTCGCGAGCAGCGCCTGCGGATCGAGATCGATCGCGACCACGCGCGTGCGGCCGCCGTACGGAAACGGGATCTGCACGCCCGGAACCGTGATCAGCTGCGGGCGCAGGAAGTTGAGCGCGATGTCGGCGAGCGACTGTTCGCTGAGCGTCGTGCTCGACAGCCCGAGCTGGATCACCGGGATGCTCGACGCGGAATAGGTGATCACGAGCGGCGGCGTCGCGCCCTGCGGCATCTGCCGCACGATCGCCTGCGCGGACGACACCGTCTGCGCAATCGCCGTCTGCACGTTCGCGCCGGGCTGCAGGAACACCTTCACGACCGCGATGCCGGGCAGCGACGTCGACTCGACATGCTGGATGTTGTTGACGGTCGTCGTCAGGATCCGTTCATGGACGGCCGTGATGCGGTTCGTCATCTCCGTCGCGGAGAAGCCGCCGTAATTCCAGATCACGCTGATCACGGGGATGTTGATCGCGGGCAGCACGTCGACCGGCGTGCGCATCAGCGCAAGCGGGGTGGCCAGCACGATCATGATGGCCATGACGATGAACGTGTAGGGGCGCCTGAGCGCGAGATTGACAATCCACATGGAGGCAGCGGGTCAGGCGGTGATCAGGCGTCGGTGAAGGGAACCCGAATGATAGGCGTCGGCATGGAACGGGTTACTGTCGCGAAACTGGCGGAATCGTCAGGTCGGGGCGCGGTCGACGTCGGCCGATTCTGCTGACGAAATGCGTGAGCGTGCTGCGATCCGCGAGCGGCCGCGGCAACGTCAGCGTACGTCATGCCGGCGACGGTTTCGTTCATCGCGCCGCGCTCAGATCTGCTCCATCCCGACGCGCGCGAGCGCACCCAGATCGACGACGTCGATCTGGTTGTACGCGAGCCGCAGCGCGCCGAGTTTCTCGAGTTGCTGCAGCGCCTGGTTGATCCGCTGCCGCGACACGCCGACGAGCATCCCCAGTTCCTCCTGCGAGATCGACAGCGACGGGCCGGTGTCCGGGTACAGGTCCGGGTTGAAGAGCTGCGCGAGCGACTGCGCGACGCGTGCATCGACGTCGAGCAGCCGGCTGTTCTGGATCGACGCGATGAATTCGCCCATCCGGTTGTTCAACTGGTGGATCACGAAGCGCGTGAACGGCAGGCTCGTGTCGAGCAGCGCATGGAACGTGTCGACCGGCACGAACAGCACGGTCGAACGCTGGATCGCGACGACCTCGTACTTGCGCAGCTCGCGCTTGATCACGCTGCCTTCGCCGAACCAGCCGCCCGACGGCACGCCGGAAAACGTGCAGCCGCGCCCCGATGCGTTGAAGATCGCCAGCTTCAGCAGCCCGCGATGCACGCCGATCCAGTATTCGGACGGCGCGAGCCGGTGCGCGATCACGTCGCCGGCCTCGCACTGCTCGACGCGCGACTGCGCGAGCACCAGCGCCTGGTGTTCGGGCGCGAGCGTGCGGAACCACGCGCACTGGCCGAACAGCGTCGACAGCGGCGGCAGCGGGCCCGCTTCGGGAAGCGCGTCGGCCGGGTGGGCGGCCGCGCCGGGCGGCGCAACGAGGGGGGCGTGCATGGGTGCGGGTTTGCGAGGTTAGGGATAACGCGCAGCGCTCGAAAGGCACTCTGTCGTTTCGATGACAGACGGCTCACAATAACGCCGGTTAGGCTGTCGGCAATTGAACCACATCAAAACGATCCGGGGTGCATGCACACCGGTCGACAGAACACGGGAGACAGGATCATGACGCAGATGTTCGAGGCCGGGCTCGGCCGCCGCGATGCCAATTACGTACCGCTCACGCCGATCGACTTCCTGGTCCGGACGGCCGAGGTCTACGGCGAGCGCCTCGCGATCGTGCACGGCGACGTGCGGCGCACGTGGGGCGAGACCTACGCGCGCGCGAAGCAGTTGGCGAGCGCGCTCGCGCAGGCCGGCGTCGAGCGCGGCGACACCGTCGCGGCGATGCTGCCGAACATCCCGGCGATGGTCGAGGCGCACTTCGGCGTGCCGATGGCCGGCGCCGTGCTGAACACGATCAACACGCGGCTCGACGTGCCGTCGGTGCTGTTCATGCTGCGTCACGGCGAGGCGAAGGTGCTGATCGTCGATACCGAATACGCGGAGCTCGCGCATCGCGCGGCGCTCGAAGTGCCGGGCCTGAAGATCGTCAGCGTGGCCGATGCGATGCCGGCCGATCCCGACCGGTTCGCGGGCGCGACCGACTATGAAGCGTTCGTCGCCGGCGGCGATGCCGACTACGCATGGACGCCGCCCGCCGACGAATGGGACGCGATTGCGCTGAACTATACGTCCGGCACGACCGGCGATCCGAAGGGCGTGGTCTACCACCATCGCGGCGCGTATCTGGCGGCGATCAGCAACCTCCTCGAATGGGACATGCCGAAGCACGCGGTGTATCTGTGGACGCTGCCGATGTTCCACTGCAACGGCTGGTGCTTCCCGTGGGCCGTCGCGGCGCGCGCCGGCGTGAATGTGTGCCTGCGCAAGTTCGACGCGAAGACCGTGTTCGACCTGATTCGCCGCGAACGCATCACGCACTATTGCGGCGCGCCGATCGTGCAGAGCGCGATCGCGAACGCGCCGGCCGAATTCCGCGAAGGGATCGACCACACGGTGCACGCGATGGTCGCGGGCGCGGCGCCTGCACCGGCCGTGATCGCGAAGATGAAGGAAATCGGCTTCGACCTGCTGCACGTGTACGGGCTGACCGAGGTTTACGGCCCGGCGACCGTGTGCGCGAAGCAGTCGCACTGGGAAGAACTTTCCGATGAAGAGCGCGCGCGGCTCAATGCGCGCCAGGGCGTGCGCTACCACCTCGAAGCGGGCGCGACGGTGCTCGATCCCGACACGATGGCGCCGGTGCCGGCCGACGGCGAGACGCTCGGCGAGATCATGTTCCGCGGCAACATCTGCATGAAGGGCTACCTGAAGAACCCGAAGGCGACCGACGAGGCGTTCCACGGCGGCTGGTTTCATACGGGCGATCTCGGCGTGCTGACGCCGGACGGCTATATCCGCATCAAGGACCGTCGCAAGGACATCATCATTTCGGGCGGCGAGAACATCTCGAGCATCGAGGTCGAGGACGCGCTGTACCGGCATCCGGCCGTCGCCGTTGCGGCTGTCGTTGCGATGCCCGACCCGAAATGGGGCGAGGTGCCGTGTGCGTTCGTCGAGCTGCGCGAAGGCGCGAGCGCGACCGAGGAGGAAATCGTCGCGCACTGCCGGCAACTGCTCGCGGGCTTCAAGGTGCCGAAGGCCGTGCGCTTCGGCGAGCTGCCGAAGACGTCGACCGGCAAGATCCAGAAGTTCCAGTTGCGCAATGCGGTCGGATCGGACAAGGCGATCGACCTGGCGGGGGAGAAGAAGTAGGCAGCGAGCGGCCACCGCTCGCCGCCGGTCGACGCTCATGCGTCGCGCTCGAGCCGGAACACGCTGACGGCTTCCGACAGTTGCGCGGCCTGGTCGCGCAGTGCGACGGCCGCGCGTTCTGCATCCGAGATCAGCGTCGCATTCTGCTGCGTGGCCTCCCCGATCTGCGTAACGGCCTGGTTCACCTGCTCGATACCGGCCGATTGCTCTCGCGACGCGGCGCTGATCTCGCCGATCAGCGTGCGGACCTGATCGACGCGGGCGACGATGTCGCGCATCGTGCCGCGCGCCGCGTCGGCGATTCGGTAACCCTGTTCGACGGTCGTCGACGATTCGGCGCTCAGCGCGTCGATTTCCTTGACCGCGGCCGCGCTGCGCTGCGCGAGCGCGCGCACTTCGGCCGCGACCACCGCGAAGCCCTTGCCGTGCTCGCCCGCGCGGGCGGCCTCGACGGCTGCGTTCAGCGCCAGGATGTTGGTCTGGAATGCGATGCCTTCGATCGCGCTCGTGATTTCGGCGATCCGGCGCGTTGCACGGCCGATTTCGTCCATCGTCGCGACCACGCGCTGTACTGCCGCGTCGCCGTCGGTCGCGGCGGCCGATGCGTTCGCGACCAGCGCGTTCGCTTGCGCCGCGTGCTCGGCGTTCTGCTGCACGGCGGCCGTGATCTGCTCCATGCTGGCCGCCGTCTGTTCGACGCTGCTCGCCTGCGTCGCGATCCGCGCGGCGATGTTACCGCTGCCGGCCGCGATGCCGACCATGCCGCGCGCGATGCCGGCCGAGCCGCTGCGTACCTGTGCGACGATCCGCGCCAGGCCGTCGCCGATCCCGTCGACTGCCTGCACGAGCCGGCCGATCTCGTCGTTGCCCGCGGCACTGCGTGCCGCCTCGCCGTCGCGGATCCGCACGCTGAGGTCGCCCGCCGCGTAGCGTTCGGAAGCACGTGCCGCCGCGTCGAGCGGCCGGCTCACGACGCGCTTCACGACGACGACGAACAGCGCCGCGAACGCCGCGACGAGCACGGCTGCGATCATCAGGAAGCGGTCGCGGAGGGTGCGCATGCCGGCGAGCAGTTCGTCGTCGACCGCGATGCCGCCGACCAGCCACTGCCACTGCGGAATCGTCGTGAACGACACGAATTTCGCGGTTGGCTGGCTGTCGTGCGCGGCCGGGTCGGCCGACGTATACGCGAGCCGGCCCTGGCCGGCCGCGAGCATCTGCGTGTACGGCGCGCGCGAGTCGTCGGCGCGCTGGCCGGCTGCGTCGGGATGGACGACGAGGGTGCCGCGCGATGCGCCCGGCGATGCGTCGAGCACGAAGTAGTAGCCGTTCTCGCCGACCTTCAACGCACGGATGCCGTCCTGGACGACTTGCAGCTCGGCGCCGACGTCGAGACCGACGAACAGTGCGCCGATCACGCGGCCGGTTGCGTCGGTGACCGGCTTGTACTGCGTGATGTACGACCGGCCGAACAGTTTGGCGAGGCCCGTGTAGCTGCGCCCGGCGACGAGCGGCGCGTACGCGGGGCTCGCGCGATCGAGGCGCGTGCCGACCGCGCGTGCCCCGTCCTGTTTCTTCAGCGACGTCGTGATGCGCACGAAATCGTCGCCGTCGCGCGCGAAGATCGTCGCGATCGCGCCGCTTTTCTTCAGGAACTGGTCGGGAATCGAGTAATCGAGGTCGAGCGGCTGGCCGCCCGCGGAAAGCGTGGGCGCGGCAACGCCGCCGATGTCGACGGTGCGCGCCGGGTCGAGCGAGAAATCGGCGGGGAGGAAACTCGCGAACAGCGACATCGAGCGACTGGCTTCGGCCGACAGCGCCTTGTCGAACATCTCGACCATCGCACGGATCGACTGCTCCTTGTCGGCGATTCGCGCGTGCGCCTCGTCCGCGAGTTGTTGGCTGGCAAAATGGGCGAGCGCCCAAGCGAAAACGGTGAACAGCAGTGCAACGAGCGCGCACGCCAGCGCGGCAAGGCGCGCGCCGACGCTCACCCGGCCCAATTGGGTCAATCTCATACGGCATCCTGAGTGGGGAGGGAGAGGGGCGGAACGCACGCGTCACCGCACATCGTAAGGAATACGGCAGCTTTGGCGAATTCTTTAGCGATGCGAAGCCGGTGGTGGCGCGAGCAGGCGCCGTCGGCGGAGGAAAGGCCGCGTCAGACCGTCACGAGCCACGCGACCGCCAGATAACGACCGACCTTCGCGATCGTGACGATTGCGAGAAAGGTCGGCAGCGGCTCGCGCAGCACGCCGGCGATCATCGTCAGCGGATCGCCGATCACCGGCGCCCAGCTCAGCAGCAGCGACCAGCGGCCGTAGCGCGCATACCAGCGCTCGGCGCGCGCGAGCGCGGACGGCTTGACCGGAAACCAGCGGCGGTCGCGGAAATGCTCGATGCCGCGCCCGAGCGCCCAGTTGATCGCGGAGCCGGCGACGTTGCCGATGCTCGCGACGAGCACCAGCGCCCACACGGGTTCGCGCTCGGCGAGGAGCAGGCCGGCGAGCACGGCTTCGGACTGGAGCGGCAACAGGGTCGCGGCGACCATCGACACGGCGAACAGGCCGCCGTAAGTGAGCAATTCGGACATCGCGCGATTGTACCGGCCGAGCGCCGGTGGCCGTGGGTCACACTGTCAACGGCTCAACGGCTCAACGGCTCAACGGCTCAACGCATCATGCGGCATCGGCCGTGCACGTACAGCAGGTGCGAGATCACCGACTTGTCGACCGGTTCGTCGTTGAGCGTGCGCGCGAGAAACTCGCCCGCGAGTTGCAGCGGCGAAAACACCATGTCGGGTTTCGGCAGGCGCAGCCGTCCGAGGTTGCGCTGCTCGCTCAGTTCCAGCCGACCATGATCGCGCCCATCCCGACGAGCAACCCGCCCGTCACGCGGTTCATCGCGCGCATCCGCGCCGGCCGCTGCAATGCGCGGCTCAGCCGGTGCGAGAACAGCGCCATCGATGCGACGCCGCCCGCGAACAGCAGCGCGAACGTCGCGGCAAGCAGCAGGAATTGAAGATTCAGGCTCCAGTCGGCAGTCGGGCTGATGAACTGCGGAAAGAACGACGGAAAGAACAGCAGCGTCTTCGGATTCAGGCCCGACGTCGCGACGCCGCGCCAGAACAGCGCGCGTCCGGTGTCGGTGTCCTGCGGGACGATCGCGGCTCCGGCTCCGGCTCCGGCTCCGGCTCCGGCATCCGCCGAAGCGGCAGGCGCATTGGCCGGCGCGCGGCTGAGCCATTGCTTGCCGCCGAGCCACACGAGATACGCGGCGCCGGCCCAGCGCAACACGGTCAGCGCATGCTCATTGATGTGGACCAGCGAATTCAGGCACAGCGCGGTCAGCGCGAGTTGCAGCAGCACGGCGAGCGTGCCGCCCCACACGCACGGCAGCGCGCGGCGCCAGCCGGCGCGCAGCGCCTGGTTCATCGTGAGCAGGTTGACGGGGCCGGGCGCGTAGATGAGAACGGCGGAAGCAGCGAGGAACGACAGATAAAGCCTGAACGACATGACGGGAAGTGCAAGAACGGGGACGCAGGCACCGGCTCCGCACGCGGTCGGATAGGCGTGCGGGCGGCGGGGAATCGCATGCCTGCTTGTCCGGCACCGCAACTCGTGATTGCGGCCGTGCGTCCCGGTGCGAAGGGGTTGTCGCGGGGAGCGTGCCGGGCAACAGGCATGGAGAAAATGTATCAAGCGGGCCGGTTAAAAGGCTTCCTGTTTTCCGGCGAAACGGGTCTGAAACCGGAATCCTGTTCAGATAGAATGCCGATTTTCAGTAGAAGATTCTTCTCATCATGGCCAACCGCGAACGCACGCCGAAAACGCTCGACAATCAGGACCGCAAGATCCTTGGTGCATTGCAGAAAAATGCGCGCCTGTCGAACGCCGAACTGGCCGAACAGATCGGCATGTCGACGACCGCGTGCTGGAACCGCACGCGGCAGCTCGAAGCCGACGGCTACATCGACGGTTACGTCGCGCTCGTCAACCAGCGCATGCTCGGCTACGCGGACATCGTGATCCTCGAAGTCACGCTCGATCGTCACGAAGACGATGCGCTGGCGCGTTTCGGCGCGGAACTGGCCGCGCTGCCGGAAGTGCTCGAAGCGTATCTGGTGTCGGGCGAGTACGACTACTGGATCAAGGTCGCCGTGGACGGCACGGCCGGCTACGAGCGGTTCCTGCGGGAAAAGCTGTACAGGATCTCGAGCATCCGTCACAGCCGCTCGATGTTCGCGCTGCGCTGCATGAAGGATGTGCCTTCGATCCAGGTGTGAACGTTCGGGGCGCGGGTCGCTGCGCGCGCCGCACCGCGCGGGTTGCCCATCGCCCGCGATCGGCATGCGCGGCCGTCGTCGACGCGCAATGCGCACGGGCCGGCGCGCGCACCGAGCCGTGATGGAAGGCGAAACGAAAGCGCTTGAATGCCTTCGGCAAGGTTGCCGTCACCGGTGGTTCACCCACGGTCAATATCCTGCTGTTCGTTACGAATTATTACCGCTCGTTTCGGTGGGGCGGTGAAAACGTTCTCATTCGACGACCAGGAGCATCCGTGTACAAGATTCTCGTCCTTGCCGGAGCGGTTGCCGCGACATTGACCGCGTGCAACAGCGATTCCGTGAACACGACCGCGACGCTCGGCGACACCACGTCGACGCTGCTGTCGACCGGACAGCGCGTCACGCCGTCGGCCGCGCCTGGCACGACGCTCGTCGCGCTGAATCCGGGGCTGCAGGATGTGCCGGACCTGATCGCCGGCCAGCCGGTGTCGGAGGCGCTCAGCCCGGACCGCAAGACGCTGCTCGTGTTGACGAGCGGCTACAACAACAGGCTCGATGCGGGCGGCAAGCTGATCAGTGCGGATTCGAGCGAGTACGTGTTCGTGTTCGACGTGTCGGGCGGCACGCCGGTGAAGAAGCAGGTGCTGCCGGTGCCGAATACCTACGTCGGCATTGCGTTCGCGGCGGACGGCCAGCATTTCTACGTGACGGGCGGCGGCGACGACAACCTGCATGTGTTTGCGCTGTCGCAGGGCGTGTGGGGCGAAGCCGGCGCGCCGATCGCGCTGAATCACAAGGGCGGCAACGGCCTTGGCAGCTCGCCGCTCGCGACCGGCGTCGACGTGACGGCGGACGGCAAGCGCGCGGTCGTGGCAAACCGCTATCACGACTCCGTCACGCTGGTCGATGTCGCGGCCGGCGCCGTTCTGGCCGAACGCGATCTCCGGCCGGGCAAGAGCGGCGGCGCAGCGGGCGCGCCCGGCGGCGAATATCCGAACGCAGTGCGCATCGTCGGCAACAAGACGGCCTACGTGTCGAGCGAACGCGATCGGGAGATCGTCGTCGTCGACATCTCGACCAATGCGCCGCAGGTCGTCACGCGTATCCCGGTCAAGGGCAATCCGAACAAGATGGTGCTGAACCGGGCGCAGACGCGCCTCTACGTCGCGTCCGACAACGCCGACATCGTGTCGGTGATCGATACGACATCGAACAAGGTGGTGTCGAGCGTGTCGACGGTTGCGCCCGCGGGGCTCGTCACGGAAATGCAGTATCGCGGCGCGTCGCCGAACGGGCTTGCGCTGTCGCCGGACGAAACCGCGCTGTACGTGACCAATCGCGGCACCAACGACGTCGCGGTCGTCTCGCTGTCCGGCGATACGGCGAAAGTGACCGGACTGATTCCGACCGGATGGTATCCGTCCGACGTCGCGGTCGGCGCGAACAACGCGCTCTACATGGTCTACACGAAGAACATGCCGGGGCCGAATCCGGGTAACTGCAAGGACAGCGGCCGGACCGTGCCGTGCCCGGTCAAGAACTCGCCCGTGCACCTGGTGGAGAACCAGTACATCGAGCAGTTGAGCAAGGGCGGCTTCATGTGGATGCCCGCGCCGGACAGCGCGACGCTCGGTCTGCTGACGAAGCAGGTTGCCGACAACAACAGCTTCAATGCCGCGCTTTCCAGCGCCGACGTCGCGACGATGAACGCGCTGCGGCAGAAGATCAAGCACGTGATCTATATCGTCAAGGAGAACCGCACGTATGACCAGGTCCTCGGCGATCTGGGCCGCGGGAACGGCGATCCGTCGCTGGCCGAGTTCCCGGACGCGACGACGCCGAGCATGCACGCGCTCGCGAAGACGTTCGTCACGCTCGACAACTTCCACGATTCCGGCGACGTGAGCGGCAACGGCTGGCCGTGGTCGACCGGCGCGCGCGAATCCGACGCCGGCGCGAAGATGCTGCCCGTCAACTATGCCGGCAGCCCGGTGCGCAGCGGCTCGCGTGGCGGCTCTTACGACTGGGAAGGCCAGAACCGAAACGTCGACGTCGGCCTGACCGGCGCGCAACGTACGACGGCGAACCCGCTCACGCCGGCCGACCCCGACCTGCTGCCCGGCACGGCCGACGTGTCGGCGCCGGACGGCCCGTCCGACGCCGTGCAGCAGGGCTATATCTGGAACGCTGCGCTGCGCGCGGGGCTGACGGTGCGCAACTACGGCTTCTTCATGGATATCTCGCGCAACGGCGGCCCGAACGCGATTCCGATGGATCGCGCGCCGTTCGCCGACAACAAGGTGCAGGGGTACAGCGTGACGCCTGCGCTCGTCGATCGCACCGATCCGTATTTCCGCGGTTACGACAACGCGTATCCGGACCTGTACCGCGAGCTGGAGTGGGAGCGCGAATTCAACCAGTTCGTCGCCAACGGCCAGATGCCCGCGCTGACGCTGTTGCGCCTGCCGCATGACCATACCGGCAGCTTTGCGTCGTCGCTGGACGGCGTCAACACGCCGGAGCTCGACATGGCCGACAACGACTATGCGGTCGGCCGCGTCGCGCAGGCGCTGGCGAACAGCCCGTATGCGGCGGACACGCTGATCTTCATCGTCGAGGACGATGCGCAAGACGGGCCGGACCACGTCGACGCACATCGCAGCACGGCATTCGTGATCGGGCCGTACGTGAAGCAGAACGCGGTCGTCAGCACGCATTACACGACGGTCAACATGATCCGCACGATCACGGAGGTGCTGAATCTCGATCACCTCGGGCTGTTCGACGCAACGCAAGGGCCGATGACCGACGTGTTCGACATGAATCAGTCGAAGTGGACGTACAAGGCGGTCGCGTCGGGCCTGCTCGCGAACACGCAGTTGCCGATCCCGGCGGGCGACATCAAGACGGCGGCGCTCAAGCCGACGCACGGGATGCGCTACTGGGCAGCGGTCACGCGCGGGATGGACTTCTCGGTCGAGGACCGGCTCGATGCGGTCGCGTACAACAAGGTGCTGTGGAAGGGGCTGATGGGGGCGAAGGCGTACCCGGTGCGGCCGGGCGATACGCAGCAGGCGACGCGGCGGCACGACGACGATGACGACGCGCGGCCGGCGCCCGCGAAGCATGCGGTGAAGGGCTGACGCCCGCCCGTCGCAGGAACCCGGCCGGGAGACCGGCGCAGGCCGCGGCGGAAAGCATGCCCGATTGCAAATGACGGTCCGCTCGACGGACCGTCATTCATTTCAAACCCGTGCTGCCCTGGTCCTACCGCTCAGCGCGGGAGGCGCGCGTGCGCTTCGGCGATGACTTCGCAGTTCTCGAGGTGGAGTTGCCAGGCCTCTGCAAGCAGCTCGCCAACACGTGCGAGCCAGCCAGCGGATTGGGTGGAACGATCGGAGACATTAGACGTTTGCATGACGAAGCCCCATATAGGTGGCGAGTTAGGGATAACCCTAATCATAGCGAAACGTCACCGCCTTGTGAAATGCGATTTCGTTATATGAGAATTACTGACAATTTGTGTTGCTGCTGCGCAACATGAATTTGTGCGGTCCGCCAGGTCGCGGACAGGCGCGACGAGGCCGTGGCAAGCACGGCCTTGCAAGGAGAAAGAGAGCGGGAATCGAGCGACGGAGAGGAAGGCGGCGGCGACGCGGCGATTACCGGCCGATCCACCCGAACCGCCACGACAGCCGTCGCGTCGCGGCGAGCAGCGTCTGCGCGAGGTCGCTGTCCGGCCCGCGCGGGAAGCTGCGCGACGAGCCGATGATCGCGATCACGAGCCGGATGCTGCCGGTGTGATCGAACACGGGCGCGGCGATCGTCCCGATGCCCGGCACCGGCGCGTCGAACGCGAAATCGAGCGCGTCCGCGCGGATCGCCGCGAGCCGCGCGCGGAATGCCTCGTCGGCCTGCGCGGGGCCGCTGCCGGCGAGGCGCACGGGCTCGTTGGCGAGCAGGTCGGCCAGCACGTCGTCGGACATGCCGGCCGCAAAGATCCGGCCGATCGCCGTATTGACGAGCGACATCACGGTGCCGACCTGCAGGCTCACATGCTGCGGCCGCGCCGATTCCTCGAGGCGGATCACGGTCGGCCCGAGCGGCCCGAGCGTCGCGGCGGCCACGCTCATGTCGGTCGCGGCGGCCAGCGCGACGATCTCGGCTTCCGCGTCGCGCGTCGGCGACACGCGCTGCATCGCGATCAGGCCGAGCGCCTGCCCGAGCGGGCCGCCGTCGAAACAGCCGGCGTCGTCGCGGCTCAGCAGGCCGATCTTCTGCAGGCTGACGAGGTGCGGAAACGCCTTTGCCGCCGGCATGCCCGCCGCCGCCGCGAGATCGCGCAGCGGCAGCGCGCGGCCTGCGGATACCAGCGCGAGCAGCAGCTCGCCGGTGCTGTCGAGCGCGTTGATCCCGCGTTGCGCTTTTGCGTCGTCGGCCAGCGCCGGCGGCACGCGCGGTGCGCTCGCCGCCGGTGCGGGCGGCGGTTCTGCACGTTCCGCGCCGAGCGATGCGGTGGCCTGCCGCGCGGCATCGCGCAAGGCGGTCGCGATCGGCCCGTCCCAGCCGACATCGATCGACCCGGACGATCCGATCACCGTCAATGCGAGTTGCAGGCGCCCGTGCGCGTCGAATACCGGCACGCACATCGCGCTGACGCCGGGGCTCGGCCGGTCGACGCTGCGTTCGATGCCGCGCGCGCGGATCGCGTCGAGTTCGGCCAGTTTGGCTGCGGCGTCCGGCGCGGGCTGCATGCCTTCGGCGCCCGCGAGCGTATCGCCCGCGCCGGCCTGGCTGGCCGCCATCGCGTCGAGTTGCGCGGGATCGCCGAATGCGCGGAACACACGGCCCGTCGCCGACGTGTCGAGCGACATCACCGAGCCGACGTGCAGGTTCACGTGCAGCGGATAGCCGCCGTGCTCGATGCGCACGATCGTCGGGCCGAGCGCGCCCGGCACCGACAGCGCGACGCTCAAGCCCACCGTTTCCGCGAGCCGCACCGCGTGCGGCAGCGCCGCGCGGTAGGCCGGCTGGCGCTCGATCGACATCAGCCCCAGCCGCAACGACAACGGGCCCGGCTCGTAGTTGCCGGTGATCGCGTCGCGCTTCACGAGCGCGAGCCGCGTCAGGCTGACGAGATAGGTGTGCGCCTGCGCGGTCGACAGGTCGGCTGCCGCGGCCAGCTCCGACAGGCCGAGCGGCTTGCGCCGGCGCGCGAGCGCGTCGAGCAGCCGGCCGCCGACCTCGACACTCTGGATCCCGCGCTGCGCCTTGGGCGGCGCGTCGTCTGCGCTGACTTCGTGGTTCTGCACGCGATGAATCTTCCGTTGACGAAACCCCGCATGGTATCCGACGCCATTTATCGCGCCAGCCCGCAGGTTTACCCGTATTAGACAATAGCAAGTGACTTTGTCATTGACAAATAATCGGTGCGGGAAGATGATCCGCTCACACCCCTCAACACATGGCTCGCAGCCACGGAACGCAACATGGCCAAAGCATTCGCCTCCCAAGCCGATCTGGAAGAGAAGAAAGTCACCTGGACGCAGTTGTCCGAGAACGCGTACGCGTACACCGCCGAAGGCGACCCGAACTCGGGCGTGATCGTCGGCGACGACAGCGTGCTGATCGTCGACACGACCGCGACGCCCGCGATGGCGCAGGACCTGATCGCGAAGATCCGCAGCGTGACCGACAAGCCGATCAAGCACGTGGTGCTGTCGCACTACCACGCGGTGCGCGTGCTCGGCGCATCCGCGTATTTCGACGAAGGCGCGCAGCACGTGATCGCGAGCCGCGGCACGTACGAGATGATCGTCGAGCGCGGCGAGGCCGACATGAAGTCGGAGATCGAGCGCTTCCCGCGCCTGTTCGCCGGCGTCGAGACGGTGCCCGGCCTGACCTGGCCGACGCTCGTGTTCGAGCGCGAGATCACGCTGTTCCTCGGCAAGCTCGAAGTGAAGATCATGCATGTCGGCTCGGGGCATACGAAGGGCGACACGATCGTCTGGCTGCCGTCGCAGAAGGTGCTGTTCTCGGGCGACCTCGTCGAATACGACGCCGCGTGCTACTGCGGCGACGCGCAGCTCGAACAGTGGCCTGCCACGCTCGAGGCGCTGCGCGCGCTCGGCGCCGAGAAGCTCGTGCCGGGCCGCGGCCCCGCGCTGCTGAATCCGGCCGACGTGAACAAGGGCCTCGACTACACGAAGGATTTCGTCACGACGCTGCTCGCGCAGGGCCGCAAGGCCGTCGAACGCAATCTCGACCTGAAGGCGTCGATGGCGCTCACGCGCGAAGCGATGGATCCGAAGTTCGGCCACGTGTTCATCTACGAGCACTGCCTGCCGTTCGACGTGTCGCGCGCGTTCGACGAGGCGAGCGGCATCGCGCATCCGCGCATCTGGACGGCGCAGCGCGACAAGGACATGTGGGCCGCGCTGCAGGACTGAGCGGCACACGGCGGCGGGGCGTTCGCATGAACGCGTCGCCGTTTCACTGAGGGCGGCGGTTTCCGCCGCCGTATCCGGTCTCACAAGAAAGCAGGGCGCATGCACGCCCTCGGAGACTGCTGCGCGGTCGATCCGCGCGGCCCGTTTGGAGAGAGACATGCCCCAATCGCTTCCCGCCGAAGCGACGCTCGTGCACACGAGTGCTTCGGTATCCTCATTGACGTCCGAATCCGGCGACGCGCTGCTGTTCCGCAAGATCGCGTGGCGGATCGTCCCGTTCCTGTTCCTCTGCTACGTCGTGTCGTTCCTCGACCGCATCAACATCGGCTTCGCGCAGTTGCAGATGAAGCACGATCTCGGCTTCAGCGATGCGATGTACGGCCTCGGCGCCGCGGTGTTCTACGTCGGCTACGTGTTCTGCGAAGTGCCGAGCAACCTGCTGCTCGCGCGGTTCGGCGCGAGGCGCACGTTCACGCGGATCATGCTGCTGTGGGGCATCGCGTCGACGGGGATGATGTTCGTGTCGCAGCCGTCGCATTTCTACGTGCTGCGCTTCCTGCTCGGCGTGTTCGAAGCCGGCTTTTTTCCCGGCATCGTGCTGTACCTGACCTGGTGGTTCCCCGCGAACCGGCGCGCGGCGGCGATCTCGGTGTTCTTCGCGGGCGTCGCGGTGGCCGGCGTGCTCGGCGGCCTGATGTCGGGCTGGATCATGCGCGACATGAGCGGCGTGCTCGGGCTGCACGGCTGGCAATGGATGTTCGCGATCGAAGGCGCGCCGGCGATCCTGCTCGCGTTCGCCGCGTTCACGTTCCTCGTCGACCGGCCGCAGGATGCCGCGTGGCTCACGGCCGATGACAAGGCGCGCGTCGCCGCGCTGTGTGCGGACGGCCGCGGGCACGGCAGCGCGCACGACGGGCGCAGCCTCGCGGCCGCGCTCGCGAACCCGCGCGTGTACCTGTTCGCGTTCATCTATTTCTCGCTGACCTGCGCATCGCTGACGCTCAACTTCTGGATGCCGCTGATGATCCGCGACTTCGGCGTGACCGACGTCGTCGCCGTGAGCCTCTACACGGTCGTGCCGAATGCGGTCGGCGCGGTGGGGCTGATCCTGATCGCGCGTCGCTCGGACCGCACCGGCGAACGCCGCAAGCACTTCGCGTGCTGCACGATCGGCGGCGGTCTCGCGCTCGCGGCGCTGACGCTGCACCTGCACAGCTTCGCGGCGATGCTCGCGTGCCTGTCGATCGCGGCGACGCTGATCTTTGCCGCGCTGCCGATCTTCTGGGCCGTGCCGACCCGCTACCTGTCGGGCAACGCGGCCGCGGCCGGGATCGCGCTGATCAGCAGCATCGGGATCACGAGCGGCATCGTCAGCCCGTGGGTGATCGGGATCATTCGCACGCGCACGGGCAGCATGGATCTCGCCGTGTACCTGCTGGCCGCGCTGCTGGTTGCCAGCGGCGTCGCGCTGATGCTCGGCGTGAAGGGTGAAGCCGCGCAGCGCGACTGAACGACGGCCGGCCGCTGCCCGCGGGTAGCGGCGCGTTGCCGTTGTCCCGTTCCGGCCGGAAGCGCACGCGACGGCTACGCCCGATAAACCTCGATCCGGTTGCGGCCGCGATCCTTCGCGAGATAGAGCGCCTTGTCGGCGCGCGACAGCGACTGGTATGCGCCGAAATCCGACTCCCGCATCGCGTCGATGCCGATGCTGACGGTCAGCTCGACCGGCTGATCCTCGTGAATGAGCCGTGCCTGCATCGCGCGCTGCTGCAGGCGCCGTGCAAACGCAATCGCCGTGTCGAGGTCCGATCCCGGCAGCACGATCGCGAATTCCTCGCCGCCGACCCGGCCGACGATGCTGTCCGGCCCGGTTTCCGCGAGCAGCAGTCGCGCGAAATGCCGGAGCGCGCGATCGCCGAGCGGATGGCCCCAGCGGTCGTTCAGCGCCTTGAAGTGATCGAGGTCGAGCATCAGCACCGCGGCGGCCCGGCCGGTCGCGCGCACGCAGCGCAGCGCGGCTTCGCTCTGCCGCATGAACGCGTGGCGGTTCGACAGTTGCGTCAGGTGGTCGGTCGTCGCCATCCGGTGCAGTTCGGCCTCGATGCGCTTGCGGTCGGTCGCGTCGGTGATGAAGCCGTGCCACACGGTGCCGCCGTCGGCCATGCGTTGCGGGCGCGCATCGCCTTCGCGCCATCGCAGGCCCTGGCCGGGCAGCAGCACGCGATATTCGAGGCGCCACGGCGTCAGTCGCATGGACGACTCATGCAGCGACTGCCGATACGCGATCAGGTCGGCCGGATGGATCCGCGTCTCGACCGCCTCCGCGCTGCGGGCGATCTGCTCGGGCGTCAGTTCGTAGATGTCGCTGACACCCGCACTCGCATAGGTAAAGGTGCGGCGCCCGTCGGCTGCCTGCCGCAGCTGGAACACGAGCCCGGGAACCTGGTCGGTGAGGTCCGTGACGAGCGCGGCCGAGTCGCGCAGCCGCGTGGCGAGTTCGCGCAGCGCCGTGATGTCGGTGGTCGTGCCGACCATGCGCAGCGCACGGCCGATACCGTCGCGGCTGATTACCTTGCCGCGGCTGCGGATCCACTTGTACGTGCCGTCCTTGCAGCGGATGCGGTGCTCGACCTCGTAGTTGTCGGTCCGTCGCTCGAAGTGCGCGAGCATCGTGGCCTTCACGTCGTCGACATCGTCCGGGTGCAGCCGTTGGTAGGCATCCTCGATCCGGCTGCTCAGTTCGTGCGGCGCGTACCCGAGCATTGCCTTCCAGGCCGGCGAGTAATGGATCTCGCCGGTTTCCACGTTGCGGTCCCACACGCCGGTGCCGCTTTCGGTCAGCGCGAGCGTCGTCAGCGTGCTGTGCTCCTCGACGATGCCGAGCCGTTCGCGCAACGCGGCTTCCGCAATCGCGCGGGTGAGTGCGCGTTCGGCCAGCGCGGCGAAGTCGCGCAGCAGCGCGCATTGCGTGGCGTCGAGCGTCAGGGCAACAGCGTTGACGATGCACAGCGTGCCGAGCGCGGCGCCGTCGGGCGCGACCAGTTCGCAGGCGGCGACGACTTGCGGAGCGTGAGGCGTGGTGTTGTCGGACTGCAGGCTGCCGTTCGCGCCGGGCAGGACGAATCGCCTGTCGGCAGACGGATCTCGTTCGACGTGTGGCGGGAAGAAATCGGCGGGAGGCCGGTCGGGCAGCGCTCCGTCGGCCGCAAGCACGCGTTGCGTGCCGGCTTCGGCGTGAGCAACGAAGGCGCCGGCCGTGCCGAAATGCGCACGCGCGACGCGGCAGACGATTTCCAGTTCGGGCGGCGGCGCAAGCGCCGGCTGACGGTTGGCCGAACCGCGCGCGGTGGCCGGTGCGTCGCCGGCCTCGGTGATGAACATACGGAACCGCATGGTCGAATTCCGCAACGGACGATTGCACTCGTGATCGGACGAATGCCGACCGGATGATATTGCTCGGGAAACTGCAATCGTAGAGCTTACTGTTGCGCAAATTGCGTGGCAAGCGGGTTGGAATCGGATTTCAGTACGATCCATTTACGCTTGCCGGGAAAGAATTGGGGGCGTTTTCCCGGCACGCGGGGGGCACGAACGCCGTGCGTCGCCGGCGCCTTCCCGCAGACGAATGAAGCGACCGGCGCGCGTCCGGAAACGTACCGCCGAACACCGGATGACCGCCGGCCGATTCGCCGCGCGTCACCTTGTCCCGCAGCACGTCCCGGTGTTCGGCGGGCTTGCCGCCTTCGATCCGCAGGATGTCCTGTGCGATCAGTGCGCCGGTGCGTAGCGCGGCGCCGGCGTATCGGTCGACAGGTGCGGCGCCATCGTGCGGCGCGCGGCCTCGTACGCATCCCATTCGTCGGCCGCGTGCAGCGACGGAATCGTCACGAGTTCGTCACGATCGAAGCCGACCAGCGCCGCGTCGACCATGTCCGCCGCCGGCATCACGATTTCCTTCGGCAGGTGCTCGAGCGGCAGGCCGGCCGTCTGCCAGAAATCGGTGGCCGTCGCGCCGGGCAGCACCGCCTGTACCTGCACGCCCTTGTCGGCGAGCTCGTGGTGCAGCGACTGGCTGAATGCGAGGACGAACGCCTTGCTGCCGCCGTACACGCCGTTCAGCGTCTCCGGCGAGATCGCGACGATCGACGCGATGTTGATCACCGCACCGCGACCGCGGGCGACGAAGCCGGGCACGGCCGCGTAGGTGAGGCGCGTGAGCGCGGTCACGTTCAGGTCGATCATCCGCGTCATCGCGTCGACGTCGCTGTCGAGCAGCGGCGTGTGCGTGCCGACCCCCGCGTTGTTCACGAGCAGCGTGATGCTCGCGTCCTGCTTCAGCTTCGTTTCGACGGCGGCGAGCGCCGCGCGGTCGTTGAGGTCGGCGTCGACGATCTCGACGCTGCGCTGCGTGTCGTTCGTGATGCGTTCGGCGAGGGCGGCCAGCCGGTCGCGGCTGCGCGCGACCAGGATCAGGTCGTAGCCGCGGCGCGCGAGCCGGTCGGCGTAGATGGCGCCGATGCCCGACGAGGCGCCGGTAATGAGGGCGGTACCGCGATGTGCTTGAGTCATGATGTTGCTCCGTGTCGATGAAGTTGGCCGAATGGCGTGAATGCATTCTGGCTTCGAATCGCTGCGACACAAATGACGTAGATGGGTATGATTCAGGACATCGGGCCACAGATACGCCCGGAACCGGAGAACGCGCATGCACCGAATCGGCTTTCTGATCAGCGACGGTTTCCAGATCATGGCGCTCGCCGCGCAGTCGGTGTTCGAATACGCGAACATGGGCGCGGGCGAGGCGTTCTACGTGATGGACAACTATTCGGTCGACGGCGGCGACGTGCGCTCGTCGCTCGGTCTGTCGGTCGCGACGCGCGCGCTGCGCGGGCGGATCGACGTCGATACGTGGATCGTCGCGGGCGTCAACGATCCGCTCGCTTCGCCGGCGCCGGCCGGCGTGGTTGCGTTCCTGCGCCGCGCGAACGCGCGTGCGCGGCGGATCGCAGGCATCTGCACGGGCGCATTCGTGCTGGCCGAGGCCGGGCTGCTGGCGCAGCGCCGCGCGACGACGCACTGGGCGTTCGGCCGCGACATGCAGCGGCACTACCCGGAGACTCGCGTCGAGGAGGACCGGATCTACATCGTCGACGGGCCGGTCTGGACGTCGGCCGGGATGACGGCCGGCCTCGACCTTGCGCTCGCGATGGTCGAAAAGGATCTCGGCGCCGATGCCGCGCGGTCGGTCGCGCACAAGCTGGTGATGCACCAGCGCCGGGCCGGCGGCCAGTCGCAGCATTCGGAAATGCTGGAACTCGCGCCGAAATCCGACCGGATCCAGAACGCGCTGAACTACGCGCGGCAGAACCTCGGCCGCGCGCTGACCGTCGAGGAGCTGGCCGATGCGGTCCACCTGAGCCCGCGGCAGTTCAGCCGCGTGTTTACGCTCGAAACGGGGCAGTCGCCGGCGAAGGCGATCGAGCGGCTGCGGCTCGAGTCCGCGCGGTTGATGATCGAACAGAGCAGGCATCCGCTCGACGTGATCGCGAAGGAGAACGGTTTTCGCGACCGCCGGCACATGCGCGAGGCGTTCGTGCGCGGGTTCGGCGTGCCGCCGCAGGCGATGCGGCGCGATGCGCGTACGGATGACCGGGGCTAGGGCGGTGGTCGCCACAGGCGGGGGCATGTGGACGAATCGGGTCAGCTTGGCTTGAGTGGGGGCGAGGGCCGCTACCGGCCGGGTTCGGCCATGAAGCGCCATTCATCTAGGCCGCCGCATGGGTATTCGTGCGACCGCTCCGCCCCTGTGAACCGCCGTGCGACCGTTAACGACGTGCGTTGCGTCGTCGGTCATAACGGACGTTCGGCTGTCGCCGTGCGCGAGGCACCTCCATGTTGCTTTACTGCCATTGGGACGTCCGCGGGCTCAGAACGTTCTGCTTTCAGGCTATCGGTGGTCGTTCAGGCAGAACGATGATCCCGACTTTTCCGCGCGCGACGTCGCAGACAAGACCTGACACCCTATAGCTGCCGGGAATATCAGGATTCGCCTTGAGCGTGGCAACGTCGAGCGCAACGGCCTTGTAAGGATCAGTGGTCGCCAATGCGTCGAATTCTTCCGGCGCGACGCTCAAGTGCTTTGCCCGCAACTTCGAGGCCTGGTGGTAGCCAGAGCCCGTCGAACCGTCCCACCCCAATGCCTTCAGCCCGATAAAGCACCGCGTTCCCAGGGGCGCGACATCGCATCCAGCACGGACAAGAATGCCTTGACAATTGAAGCATATGCTCCTATCTTGGCTACAAGAGAGCATATGCTCTTATTTCCAAATGGAGCCAAGCCATGAACCAGGCCGAAATACTTGTGAGCGGTGCAACCGGACGGACCGGAGGTATCGCTATCGACGAATTGCTCAGGATGGGCAGGCGCGTGCGCGCATATGTGCGTACAGACGACGATCGGGCAACTGCCCTGAGGCAGCGCGGAGTCGATATCGCCGTCGGAGACTTCACCGACATCAATGCCATCCGCGCAGCCATGGAAGGAATCCGATCGGCCTATTTTCTCCATCCGATCGCGCCAGGAATCATCGGGGCTGCTGCTTATTTCGCGCAGGCCGCAAAGGAGGCGGACGTCAAGGCGATCGTCAACATGTCGCAGATTTCCGCGCGCCGGGAGTCGAAAAGCCACGCGGCCCAGGATCACTGGGTTTCCGAGCGGGTCTTCGATTGGTCAGGCGTCCCGACTACACATCTCCGCCCCACGTTCTTTGCCGATTGGCTCGTCTATCCGCATTTTGCGAAGGAGATTTGGGCTACGAAAAAGATTGAATTTCCCTTTGGCAATGGCCGTCACGCACCCATCGCCACTGATGATCAGGGGCGGGTGATCGCCCATGTCCTGGCCAACCCCGAAGGTCACGAGGGCAAGATCTATGCGCTCCATGGTCCCGTCGAGATGAACCATACCGAGATCGCCACGGCGATGAGTGAGGCTCTCGGAGCCCGGATCGAATACGAGCCAAGTTCCATCGAGGCGTTTCGGATCAAGATGGAAAATCTCTACAAATTTCCGCCGTTCCTCACGCAGCATCTGGTCGAGGTTGCTCAGAACTACCGTGACGGCGTCTTCGCGGGTACCAACGATGTCATCGAGAAAATTACCGGAAAGCCGCCACTCTCGGTCCAGCAGTTCGTCGCTCGGAATCGAGCCGTATTCGCGTGAGCATGACCCCAAACGAGTCGAGGTTTGAAAATGGCACACACTCAAGACGAGCGTCACCCGTTTCTGGACGATCTAACAACTGATGCAGAGTTGGTCAGCTCGGTGTTGCGTGGCCCCGTATCAGGGCGCGACGAAATCCGGCTGGCAGTCAACGCCGTCGGAACCTTCTACGCCTCGCAGACGACCACATTTCTTCAGACTGTCGGTTCGCGGCTCTTTCTCGAGTACGAAGCCGTTCTGACGAGCGGTGAGAACCTGAGTGCGGTCGTCGTCGTCGACCACAACTCCGACGGATCAGTGCCGCGCGTTAGCGTACGGATGAGCCCGCTTGACGCTGTGCTGACTCTCGCTGCCCATCTGCGGGAGTCACTTTCAAAGCAGCTTCCGGAAAACCTTTTTCTTTGAACCAGGCGCCCGCAGGCCGGCGGAGGCGGATGCATCTCCCCGGAGCACGCGGCTTTAAAAATGGAGCTTGTCATGGAAATCAAGAACGCCACCGTCTTTATCACCGGCGCCAATCGCGGCCTGGGCCTGGCTTTTGCACGAGAGGCACGTCGCCGCGGGGCGACGAAAGTGTACGCGGGCATGCGCAACACGAATGGCTTTGAAGAGCCGGGCATTGTGCCGGTCAAGATCGATGTTACGGATACGGCGTCGATCGCGGCAGCGGCGAAACAGGCGGCGGATACGACACTGCTGGTCAACAATGCGGGCATAGCCGCTCTGATCGACGGGCCTCTGGCGGCCGACGTCGAAGCGCAATCCACTCGCATGTTCGATACCAACTACTACGGCGTAGTGCGTGTCACGCAGGCCTTCGAGCAGATATTGGCGGCCAAGCCGCATGCGGCGATCATCAACGTGCTTTCCGACATCGTATGGCTTCCGCGCCCCTATCTGACGCCGTATGCGGCGTCAAAGGCAGCAGCATGGAGTTATACGAACCAGCTTCGCTTTCATCTGCATGAGCGTGGCATCCAGGTTCTGGGCCTACACGTCGGATTCGTGGATACCGACCTGACCAATGGCATTGACGTGCATAAAGCTAGCCCCGAGGATGTTGTGCGGCAGACCTATGACGCTCTCGCCGCCGGCAAGAGCGAGGTGATGGCCGACGAGGGTACAGCGGTGCTAAAGAGTACGCTAGCGGCTGAAGTGCCGGGCTACATTAGTCCGCCGGAAGGGTTTTAAACGCCGCAGATGACGAGAGTCGGCCACGGGGGCGAGACTTGGGGCGCGCAGATTACCGGGGCGCCAGCGTTTTCAGTGTCGACTTTCATCGAACGATGCCGCCGTACCTTCGCGCGTGCGCGTAGCGTTCCGGCAATCAAAAGAAATGAGGAGTGGAACCAGATGTTGCCGTTCGACCAACCGCTTGGAATCGATCAATGCAACTGCTTCGCAGTGAGGAAGGCGAGCAGGCAGATATCGCGCCTCTACGATAACCATCTCGAGCCGGCGGGCCTGCGCATTACGCAATTCCTCACCCTGGCCGCACTGGACGAGGTGGGAAGTGCCGCGGTGAACGCCCTTGCCGAACGGCTCGATATCGAACGGACGGCGATGGGGAAGATGGTTGGCTTCCTTGAGCGCGACGGCTTTGTCGCGATCAAGCCCTCGCCCACGGACGGTCGAAGCCGCCTTGTCGAGCTCACCGAAGAAGGACGGCGCCTGCACAAAAAGGCGGCCCCGCTATGGCGGGAAGCGCAGCGGGAGTTCGAGCAGCTGAACGGCGTAGAGAATGTCACGGCGCTGCGGGAGGGGCTTAGAGGAGTGGTCGTCGGCGATGTGACGGTACGCCCGCCCGGGGACTGACGGTCCACAAGAATTGCCACAAACGCATGAGACCGCCGCTGCCCGGGACGATAGGAAGTGACGAGGCGCGCCGACGTCCACCGCCAAGCGGCTCAGATCACGCAGTCGGAACGGTTCCGCCGTCGATGACGTACTCGGTGCCGGTGATGGCGCTGGCGCGCGCGGAGACGAGGAAACCGACGAGCTCTGCCACTTCCCGGGGAGCGCATGGCCGGCCAAGAGGAATGCCACCGAGCGAATCCATGATGACTTTCCGAGCGCCGTCCATGTCGGTGCCGTTCTGCCCGGCAATCCTGGCGACGAGATTCTCGGCGGCTTCTGTCTCGACCCAACCCGGGGAGACACGCACGACCCGAACGCCTTTCGGACTGACTTCCTTGGACAACGCCTTGCTGTAGTTCGATAGGGCAGCCTTGGCGGCGGCATAGGCAATCGTGGCTTCCGGCAACGGCAATTGCCGCTGGATCGACGTGACGTGGATGATGACGCCCGAGCGCTGCTCGAGCATTGAGGGTAGCAGCGCGCGATCGATGCGTACCGCCGGGAACAGATTCAGGTTCAATGCCTTGTTCCATTCGTCGTCGTCGAGCACCCTGAAGCCACCCGCCGGCGCAGATGAGCCACCAGCCACGTGCACGACTATATCGACGCCGCCGAGCCGGTCGAGTACGGCGTCGACAACGGTTTTACATCCTTCGGCCGTCGTGATGTCCGCACCGATGAACCTTTCTTCGGCAAGTTCATCGGAACGAGAACGCGCAGTCGCGAGGACGTTCGCGCCCGCCTCGCAAAGGTATGCGACAACGGCTTTGCCGATGCCTTTGGTCCCGCCCGTGACAAGTGCGCGAAGGCCTTGAAGTTCGAATGTAGCGCTCATCCGCGAATCTCCAGAGACGCGATCTTGCCGCCGGCCAAGACAAACGTGTAGGTCAGTTCGAGCGGGCTACCGGGGAAGGAACCGGTGAGCCTGGCGCGCATCGTCACGACCGCGCCATCCTGGGACACGTTCAACGGTTCGACGCGGTACTGGTACTTGGCTTTGCTGTCTTTCTTCCAGGCCCGGATTGCTTCGAGCCCCTCGATCGTGCGTCCCTCGTCATGCACAACGGCATCCGAAGCGAAGCAGTGGACGAGAGGAGCGGTGTCGCTATTGGCCTCCGCGTTCAGATAGACATCCAGCGGCGACGGCAAGGTCACGTTCATCATGCTTTTCCTGAAGATCATGGATTCACGTCCCAATGATGTCGCTACACTTACTCTTTCACAAGAACGCACTAAAAAGTAAGTCATGCCTAACCGAAAAGCCTACACTCCCGCGACCGCCGCGATCGATGTCGAGGCCGCATTCAAGCTGCTGGAAGGACGCTGGAAGCTGGTCATCCTGTTTCACCTTTTCGGTGGCCAAGTGCGACGCTTTTCGGAGCTCGAGAAGCTGATCCCCGGCGTCACGCAAAAGATGCTTGCCCAACAGCTACGCCGGCTCGAAGAGGACGGCATTGTGACGCGCACGGTCTATCATGAGGTGCCACCGAAGGTGGACTACCGTCTAACTGATTGGGGGCAGGCGCTGTGCCCGGCACTGGACGCGATCCTGAAATGGGCGGAGTGCCGCCAAGACTTTCCATCGGCCGCACCGAGCGTGCGTACCCAAGGCTGACTGACCTATTTCATGTATCGGGATTTTGTGGGTCGTCGATGATGGCCGACGTAACAAGGGCCGACGCTTTATCAGCGGTCGTCTCATGCCGCACCGGGAGCGGGCAGCGGTAGAACCTGTCCGAGCGTGTCGATAGGGTCGCAATCTGCCAGACGAAATTCCACGAACGGGCGCGTCGCCCGATGCGACCGAGAAATCCGCTTTCCGACATCCGCCGAGGCGACCGCGGTGCTGAGCCAGAGGGGACTCGAGCGAACGACGCCCTGACCGGCACGCATCAACACAGCCAATCCCGACCATCCGATCCGCTAATCGGCCACACGAAAGAAAACATCATCCGTTTTTCCTCGGTCCTGCACGCCCCGGCGCATGACGCACCAAAACTTTGCCAGGACCTGGCGGGTGGTTCTTCACGTGATCGATGAACGCGCGCAGCTTCGGCATGATCTGCCGGCGGCCTGGATAGTAGAGAAACACGCCTGGCCTCACCGGCGCGAACGGCTCCAGCACGTCCACCAGGGTTCCCGCTTTCAGCGCTTCCGAGACCATCGGCTCAGGTAGCTGCGCAAGGCCCAGCCCCTCGACTGCCGCACCCAGCAGGGTAGGAAAATCGTGCGCGATAAACGGGCCCGATACGGCGACCTCGATCTCGCGGTCGTTTTCGTTGTCGTTGAATGACCACGGCGCGAGCGCACCGTTGGATCTCCGCCATCGCAAGCACGCATGTTCGCGCAGATCGTCCACGTGTTCGGGACGGCCGCGGTCAGAAAAGTAGGCAGGACTGCCGACGATGACGAGACGGAACGAGGGCGTCAACGGCACCGCAACCATGTCGGCGTCGACGAACTGGCCCAGGCGGATGCCGGCGTCGAACCCTTCCGCCGCGAGATCGACCAGCGCCTCGTTCGCGGCAATCTCGACTTCGATCTCGGGATACGCCCGGCAGAAGGATGCAATCAGCGGTTCCAGCAGGATCGGCACCACCGCGCGCGGCACCGAAAGGCGCAACAGTCCGGTGGGCCGCTGGCCGAGATCGCGGGCTACCTCGCTGGCGGCGACGAGCTCTTCGAACGCTGGCTTTGCTCGCGACAGAAACCGTTCGCCGGCTTCCGTCAGGCCGACACTGCGCGTGGTGCGGATGAAGAGTGCTGCGCCGATGCGTTCTTCAAGCGCATGCACGGCCTGGCTGACGGCCGACGGCGTGACGCCGAGTTCGGCGGCAGCGCGGCGAAAACTGCGATGCTGGGCAACGCTGAGGAACGCTTCCACACCATCGAGTGCGCGTTGCCTGACTGTGAAGTTCTGCTTCATGGCCCATCAACATTGTGATGAATAGTCGCTCGCCAGCGGCCATGTTACACCTACGCCTGCAGACGAGGCATCGCGCCGATCTCGACGCGCAAGCCCGGAACGATCTGCTTGAATCCATGGAGGAACCTCACCATGAACGATGCGCTTGATGGCGTGCGCGAGCACTATCGCGCGACCGGCCTGACCGAGCGGCTGAAAGCCGCACTCACGGTGCTCGGGCCGGAGGATCAACCGTTCGCACCGCGGCAACTGGACGCCATCGACCAGTTTCACACCCGCGGGCTGGCGGCGACCGACGAGCTTGCCGAACTGGTCGGGATCACCGCCGACATGGCGGTGCTGGACGTCGGTTCGGGCATCGGCGGGCCGGCTCGCGTTCTGGCTGCAACCCATGGCTGCCGGGTGACGGGCATCGACCTCAGCGAGCCGTTCGTGGATGCCGCGCGCTATCTCGCGCAGCGCACCGGGCAGAGCGGGCAGGTGTCGTTTCGTACCGCCAGCGCGCTGGATCTTCCGTTCGACGACGGCCGTTTCGATGTCGTGTTGCTGCAGCATGTGGCGATGAACATCGCCGATCGCGCACGGCTTTACCGGGAGATCCGGCGCGTGCTGAAGCCGGACGGCAAATTCGCGACGTACGACGTCGTCGCAAACGGCAGCGAACTGCACTATCCCGTTCCGTGGGCGCGAACCCCGGACACGAGCTTCCTGATGACGGCCGACGCAACACGCGAGGCCATCGAGGCAGCAGGTTTCCGCACGCTGACATGGCAGGACGACACCGAGGCCGCAAAAGCGTGGATCGCCCAACGGCGCGCGTCCGGGCCGCCGCCGTCGCCGAATCTCGGCATCGTGCTGGGGCCGGACTTCGCGCAACTGTTCGCGAACCTGGGGCGCAATCTCGTCGAAGGCCGGGTCGGCATTCTCACTGCGGTGTTCGAGGCCGACGCCACGAATACCCGGAACCGCATGGAGGCCCGCTGATGACAGCCGCTCCCTTTCCTGCCGGACTCGCCGCCGTTGCTGCCGTTGGCGATCGTTCTGCCGGTGCTGATCGGCGCGCCACTGTTGCTGTTGTCGAGGCGGGTCGGGCAGGTGCTCGATGCGATGCCGGCGACGTGGCTCGTCGCGCTTCAGCTTTACCGCGTATTCGGCGGTTGGGCGCTCGCCGCGTGGCTGCATGGAGGGATGCCCGGCGTGTTCGCGTTGCCGGCGGGAATTGGCGACGTGCTGACCGGCGTGTTCGCCGTGCCGGCGGCAATCGCCGTCGCGACCGGTACGGCCGACGGGCGGAAGGCGGCGATCATGTGGAACCTCTTTGGCCTCGCGGATTTCGCTATCGCGATCACGATGGGGTTGATCACGTCGCCCGGCCGGTTCCAGCTGATCGTTCCGAATGTGCCCAGTATCGGTGCCGGTGTTTATCCGGATGTGTTGCCCCCGGCGTTCTTAGTGCCGACCTCGATCCTGCTGCACGCGCTGTCGCTGCGCCAGTTGATCCGGCGGTCCGCTGACTAGGCCCGTTCGGCGATGCGGCGCGGCTCCGGCATTTCGACGCCGAGCGTGCCTGCGCCGTGATCGCCGAATCCGACTTCGCCCGACGACGTCAGCGCGTGACGAACGCCACGGCGTCGTCCGGCGCCGTCCGCGCATGCTTGCGCTGGCGCAGCAGCGCGACGCGGCAATTCTCGCGCGCGGTCTCGCGGCCGTCGTCGTCGAGCAGCACGAGATCGCCGCGCATCACGTTGAGCGTGATCACATCCTCGCCCGGCGCGCCGAGCGTTTGCGGCGTATGCACCGAGCCGGCCGGTTCGAGCACCGTCGAGCCGGCGTGCGCGACCCAGTCGTATTCCAGGTAGCGCCACGCGCCCTGCAGCGTATGGACGAACACCTCGCCGTCGTGGCGATGGCGCGGCAGCGTGCCGCCGGCCGGCATCTTCAGCAGCGCGGTGAGCGTGTCCTCGGCCGCATTGATGTGCAGGTACTTGATCGCCAGCCCCGGCAGGTCGGCGCTCATCGGCAGCCACGGCAGCGCATCGCCGGGCAGGCACGAGATCGGCGGCAGGTCGGTGGAGAGCGGGGCGGACGGCTGCGTCATGGCGGGAGGCGGAGCGGAAATGGGGAGCCCGCATTATCGCAGAGGCGGATCGGGCGGCTGAACGCGACGTATCGCGTTCGTCTCCGATTCGCGGACCTCCGCACGCATGTGCCCGTCGTGTCTCGATATATACAGTCAAACTGTACAGTTTGACTGTATATGTGCTATCGTGGATTCATGAACACGCCATCGCCATCTTCCGAATCGCTCCCACTGGCCGGTCTCGCCGGCGAACTCCGCATCTCGGTCGGCAAGCTGATGCGGCGGATGCGGGAGCAGACCCACCCGAACGACCTCACGTCTTCCCAGAAATCGGTATTGCTGCGGCTCGATCGCGACGGCCCCGCGACCGTGTCGGCGCTCGCGCGTGCCGAAAGCGTGCGACCGCAGTCGATGCGCGTGACGGTCGCGACGCTCGAGGCGCTGGGTGCCGTCAGCGGCGCGCCCGACCCGACCGACGGACGACAGACGCTGATCGCGCTCACGCCCGGTTTCCGCAAGGTGCTGCTGGCCAATCGCGCGGCGAAGGACGACTGGCTGTTCCGCGCGCTGCATGCGCAGTTATCGGAACAAGAGCAGGCCGAGCTTGCAGCGGCCGTGAAGCTGCTGCAGCGGCTCGCCGAATTCCAGGACCCGGCGCGCCCGTGAACCGCATCGACCCGCCCGCCGAAAGGACAGCCCGAACATGAACGCCTTGCCTCTCGTGTCGTACTTTTTCGGCGGCGCGTTTCTCGCGAACGCCGTGCCGCATCTCGTCAGCGGGCTGCGCGGCGAGCCGTTCCAGACGCCGTTCGCGAATCCGCCCGGCCGCGGGCTGTCGTCGTCCACCGTGAATGTCGTGTGGGGCGTAGTGAATCTCGCGATCGGCTATGCGCTCGTGTGCCGCGTGGGGGCTTTCGACCTGAAGGTCACGGCCGACGCGGCTGCGCTCGGGCTCGGCGTACTGGCGCTCGGCCTGTTCGTCGCGCGCCATTTCGGCGCGCTGCACGGCGGCAACGAGCCCGACCAGGAGGGGCCATGAGCGTGCCGGCCGCGGGCGTGTTTCGCTCGCTTCGCAGTTTCAACTACCGCGTGTGGGCGATCGGCGCGCTGGTGTCGAACATCGGCACGTGGATCCAGCGCACCGCGCAGGACTGGCTCGTCCTCACGCAGCTCACGCATCACGACGCGTCGGCGGTCGGCACGGTGATGGCGCTGCAGTTCGGGCCGCAGCTCCTGCTGTTGCCGTGGACCGGCTACGCGGCCGATCGCTTCGACCAGCGCAAGCTGCTGATGGTGACGCAGGGGCTGATGGGCGTGCTGGCGCTGGCGCTTGGCGCGCTGACCGTCACGGGCGTCGCGCGGCTCGAGCATGTGTACGTGTTCGCGTTCCTGTTCGGCTGCGCGTCGGCGTTCGACGCGCCGGTGCGGCAGACCTTCGTCGCGGAACTGGTCGGCGACCGCGAGCTGGCAAACGCGGTCGCGCTCAATTCGACGTCGTTCAATGCGGCGCGGATGATCGGCCCGGCGGCGGCCGGGTTCCTGATCGCGTCGATCGGCACCGGCTGGGCGTTTCTCGCCAACGGTCTCAGCTTCTTCGCGGTGCTGGCGTCGCTGTCGCTGCTCCGGGAGGACGAACTGCGCGCGAATGTGCGGGCGGGCCGCTCGCGCGGCGGTCTGCTCGACGGGTTCCGCTATGTGTGGCAGCGCGACGACCTGAAGGCGATCCTCGTGATGCTGTTCCTGATCGGCACGTTCGGGCTCAATTTCCAGCTGTTCATTTCGACGATGGCGGCCAGCGTGTTCCATGTCGATGCGCGCGGCTTCGGCGTGCTGTCGTCGATGATGGCGGTCGGCACGGTGTCGGGCGCGCTGCTCGCGGCACGCCGCGAGCAGCCGCGCTTCCGGCATCTGTGGTTCGGTGCGGCGCTGTTCGGGCTCGGCTGCACGCTCGCCGCGCTGGCGCCGGGCTACTGGCTGTTCGGGGCCGCGCTCGTGCTGACCGGGATCGCCGCGATCACCTTTATGAACTCGACCAACAGCCTGATGCAACTGTCCACCGAGCCGGCGATGCGCGGCCGCGTGATGGCGCTGCGCCTCGCGGTCGCGCTCGGCGGCACGCCGCTCGGCGCACCGGTGGCGGGTTGGGTCGCGAACCATCTCGGGCCGCGCTGGGCGCTCGGCGTCGGCGCCGCGTCCGGTTTTGCCGCCGCGCTCGTCGCGACGCATTTCATGAAGCGCAGCCGGGCCAGGCAGCGCGCGGGCGGCGCGGTCGATAAGGGCGACGGCGCATGACGTAGCAGGGCGGAAACGAAGGCGCGGCTGAGCCTATTCGTCTCATATTCGATGCAGGCGCGCGTGCGCTGGGCCAGCCAGTCGTTCTGCCGAGCAGCGATGCTGCACCGCGCGCCGCCGGGAACCGGATTCCCCGAATGAGCCGCCTACGCCGCCGGCCGCGCCTTGGCATCGTGCGCGGCTTCCAGACACGACTGAAACAGCAGCGCAGCCCGCGACGGCCGCGGCGAGCGCCGCAGCAGGCTCACGAACCGGCACCGGTAGTTGAACCGGTGCGGCGCGATCGGCTGCATCAGCCCCTTGTTTTCGAAGCTTTCCGCGTAATGGTCGGGCAGGAAGCCGAGATAACGACCGGACAGGATCAGCGTCGCGATCGACTCCTGGTCCGACGCGGTCGCGCTGCGCGTGAGCTTCGCGCGATGGCTCAGTTCCATGTTCGGCGAATGGAAGCCGAGCCCCGCGAACGCATGGTTGCGGATCGTCGTCCACGTGAGCTTGCCGTGCGGCGCATCGTAGAGCGGATGCTGGCGGCCGCAATAGAGCAGCATCCGTTCGTCGAACAGCTCCGAATACACGAGGCTGCCCGAGTGGCGGTGCGCGGGAATGATCCCGACCTGGTAGCTGCCGTCGATGATCCCGCGCTCGACTTCGTTGATCGACGCGACGTGCAGGTTCAGCGTGACGTCGGGCGCCTCGTCCGCGAACTGGCGGATCGCGTCGCCGAGCCGCGCGTTCGCGTTGGTGGCCGTCTTGTCGAACACCGCGACGTGCAGTTCTCCGCCCATCCGTTCGTGAATACCGTCTATCCTGCTGCGAAAGGCCTCCATCGACGCGAGCAGCCGCAGCGTCTCCTCGTACACGGTCTGGCCCTCGGGGGTCAGCGTGAAGCCGGCGCGGCCGCGCCGGCACAGCACGAGGCCGACGCGCGTTTCCAGATCCTTCACGTGCCGGCTGATCGTCGAGATGCCGATATTCAGTTCCAGTTCGGCTGCCGCCATCCCGCCGCACTGCACGACGCCCTTGAAGACCCGCAGCAGGCGGAGATCCATGTCGCTGAGCTGCCCGAGCAGCGCGCGGCTCTTCGGTTTCTTTGCTTGCATAGTTTTGCAAGTGAACATTGATATTGCGATATTGAAGAGACTAATTGGCCTCCCGACAATACGCAACATCATCACAAGAAGGAGGGGCGCGCCGCGCCGACCGACATGACCGACATCACCACCGCCGCGCAGCACGACGACACGACTATCCGCACCGACGCCGCGTGGCTCGACGCGCACTGGATGCCGTTCACGGCCAATCGCCAGTTCAAGGCCGATCCGCGCATGATCGTGTCGGGCCAGGGCGCGTATTACACGGACGCCGAAGGCCGCAAGATCTTCGACGGCCTGTCGGGTCTCTGGTGCACGGGCCTCGGTCACGGCCGCACGGAAATCGTCGAAGCCGTGAGCCGCCAGGTCGCGCAGCTCGACTATGCGCCGGCGTTCCAGTTCGGCCACCCGAAGTCGTTCGAACTCGCGAACAAGATCAAGGAGCTGACGCCGGCCGGCCTCGACTACGTGTTCTTCACGGGTTCGGGCTCGGAAGCGGCCGACACGTCGCTGAAGCTGGCCCGCGCATACTGGCGCGCGAAGGGCAAGGGCACGAAGACGCGCCTGATCGGCCGCGAGAAGGGCTACCACGGCGTGAACTTCGGCGGCATCTCGGTCGGCGGGATCGGGCCGAACCGCAAGCTGTTCGGCCAGGGCCTCGACGCCGATTTCCTGCCGCACACGCAACTCGCCGAGAACAAGTTCTCGCGCGGGATGCCCGAACACGGCGCGGAGCTGGCCGACCGCCTGCTCGACCTGATCGCGCTGCACGACGCATCGAACATCGCGGCCGTGATCGTCGAGCCGTTCTCCGGTTCGGCGGGCGTGGTCGTGCCGCCGAAGGGCTATCTGAAGCGGCTGCGCGACATCTGTACCGCGCACGACATCCTGCTGATTTTCGACGAGGTCATCACGGGCTTCGGCCGTGCCGGCGCAATGACGGGCGCCGACGCGTTCGGCGTGACGCCGGACATCCTGAACTTCGCGAAGCAGGTGACGAACGGCGTGCAGCCGCTCGGCGGCGTGGTCGCGACGAAGGAAATCTACGACACGTTCATGGCGGCAGGCGGCCCCGAGTACATGCTCGAGTTCCCGCACGGCTACACGTATTCGGCGCACCCGGTCGCGTGCGCGGCCGGCGTCGCGGCGCTCGACCTGCTCGTGAAGGAAGACGCGGTGGCCCGCGTGCGCGATCTCGCACCGCATTTCGAGGCTGCCGTGCACGGGCTGAAGGGCCAGCGCCACATCGCGGACATCCGCAACTACGGCCTTGCGGCCGGCCTGACGATCGCGGCGCTGCCGGGCGAACCGGCACGGCGCCCGTACGAGATCGCGATGCGCTGCTGGGCGAAGGGCTTCTACGTGCGCTACGGCGGCGACACGATCCAGCTCGCGCCGCCGTTCATCTCGGAGAAGCGCGAGATCGACAACCTGGTCAACGCGCTGTCCGACGCACTGAACGAAGTGGACTGAGCCGCGGCTCGCCCCCCAGCGACAACCGAATTCACGAAAGAGCCTGAACGATGAAACACGACAGCAATGTGACCTCCACCCTCGGCCACCTGATCGACGGCAAGCGCGTCGACGGCGGCAGCCGTGTCCAGCCGGTATTCGACCCGGCCACCGGCGCATCGCACAAGAGCGTCGCGCTCGCCGACAAGCTGACCGTCGAAGCCGCGATCGCGTCCGCGCAGGCCGCGTTCCCGGCGTGGCGCAACACGCCGCCGCTGAAGCGCGCCCGAGTGATGAGCCGCTTCAAGACGCTGCTCGAGGAGCACGCCGACGAGCTGTGCGCGCTGATCACGGCCGAGCACGGCAAGGTGCTCGCAGATGCGATGGGCGAGCTGCAACGCGGGATCGAGAACGTCGAATACGCGTCCTACGTGCCCGAGCTGCTGAAGGGCGAGCACAGCAAGAACGTCGGCCCCGCGATCGATTCGTGGAGCGAATTCCAGGCGCTTGGTGTCGCCGCCGGCATCACGCCGTTCAACTTCCCGGTGATGGTGCCGCTGTGGATGTGGCCGATGGCCGTCGCGTGCGGCAACACGTTCGTGCTGAAGCCGTCCGAGCGCACGCCGTCGTCGACGCTGCGCATGGCCGAGCTCGCGCTCGAGGCCGGCCTGCCGCCGGGCGTGCTGAACGTCGTGAACGGCGACAAGGAAGCGGTCGACACGATCCTGACCGATCCTCGCGTGAAGGCCGTGAGCTTCGTCGGCTCGACGCCGATCGCCGAATACATCTACTCGACCGGCTGCGCGCACGGCAAGCGCGTGCAGGCGCTCGGCGGCGCGAAGAACTTCGCGGTCGTGATGCCCGACGCGGACATCGGCAACGCGGTGAACGCGCTGATGGGCGCCGCGTACGGCTCGTGCGGCGAGCGCTGCATGGCGATTCCGCTGGTCGTCGCGATCGGCGACGAGACGGGCGACCAGGTCGTCGCGGGCCTGAAGGCGGAAATCGACAAGATGAAGGTCGGCCCGGGCAACGGCGCGGGCGTCGACATGGGGCCGCTCGTCACGCAGCAGCATTTCGAGAAGGTGACGGGCTTCGTCGAAGCGGGCGTGGAAGCGGGCGCGACGCTCGTCGTCGACGGCCGCGGCGTGAAGGTCGACGGCCACGACGGCGGCTACTACCTCGGCCCGTGCCTGTTCGACAACGTGAAACCCGGCATGCCGATCTACCAGCACGAGATCTTCGGGCCGGTGCTCGGCGTGATCCGCCTGAAGTCGCTCGACGAGGCGATGGCGCTGATCGACGCGCACGAATACGGCAACGGCACGTGCCTGTTCACGCGCGACGGCGAGGCCGCGCGCTACTTCAGCGACAACATCCAGATCGGCATGGTCGGCATCAACGTGCCGCTGCCGGTGCCGGTCGCGTACCACTCGTTCGGCGGCTGGAAGCGTTCGCTGTTCGGCGACCTGCACGCATACGGCCCGGACGCCGTGCGGTTCTACACGAAGCGCAAGACGATCACGCAGCGCTGGCCGTCGGCCGGCGTGCGCGAAGGGACGGTGTTCAGCTTCCCGTCGAACCGCTGACGCGCATGCCGGCTGCATGCGTCGCCGGCCCGCCGGCTGGCGATGCAATGTGGCAGGTGTGCAGATATGAAGGCCCGCCCCGATCGACAATCCGGGCGGGCTTTTTTACGTCCGCGCCGGTTGCGCGGACGGCGGCGGAACAACGCTTACGGCGCGACCACGTGCCACATGTCCTTGAAGTTGTCGCCGTTGCGGTCGCCCTGTTTCATGTCCTTCGAGAAGAAGTACAGCGGCTTGCCCTTGTATGCCCATTGCGGGCTGCCGTCGTCGCGTTTCACGATCGTGTAGGGCCCGACCGGTGCGTCGGTCGCGCTGGCCTTGTACGGCGGCCAGAAGGATTCGCACTGGCCCGTGCATGCGCTGGTGCCGGCGTTGGGCTTGTCCTTGTCGAAGGTGTAGACGGTCATCCCGTTCGCGGCGACGAGTGCGCCGTTTTCGACTTTCGTGATCGAGCCTTGGCCCGAGGCCGAAGCGGACGCAATGGCGAGCAGGGCGGAACTGACGAGCAGCGCGGCTTTCATGAGTGCCTCCTGTAATCCGGTGGGCGGCCGCGATTGCGCGCACGGGCGAGCGGGCGCGACGATCGCGATGAATGGTGCCGGAACGCGGCACCGTTGCCGCCGGTGCGAGCGACGCAGGGTCGGATGGCGGCAAACGGAGCGCTTCATTCACGATAGGCGTTTTTTTGCGGGGCTGCGAGAGAGTCCGGGCGCGTAGCGGCGGCGCGCGGGTGTCGCGCAACGGTGTGGCGAATGCCGTCGCGGCCCGGTATTCGGGATCCGTCCCCGAGCCTGCGCGGCGCCTGCGCCGATGCGTCAGCGCCGTGCGCGATTGGTCAGCGCGACGCCCGCGATCACGAGCGCGCCGCCGGCCAGCATCGATGGCGACAGCGGTTCGCCGAGCAGCACGACCGACAGCAGCACGCCGAACACTGGCACCAGGTTGGTGAACACAGCGGCGCGGGCCGGCCCGAGTTCGCGAATCCCCTGCGAATACCAGACGAACGCGACCACGGTGCCGATCGCGCCGAGATAGATCATCGACACGACGGCCTGCCACGTCAGCGGCATGCCGCCGCTTGCGCCCGGGCCGAACAGATGCGCGACGACCAGCAGCGCGAGGCCCCACAGCGTCGCGTACGTCGTTGCCGCGAGCGGCGACAGCCCGTCGAGCGCGCGCCGGCCGATCACCGTATAGGCGGCCCAGCTCAGCACCGCGCACAGCATGGTTCGTTCGCCGGCGCTGAACGTGTTGCCGAGGTCGGTCAGCACGCGCAGCCATTCGCCGCGACTGATCACGACCAGCGCGCCGAACAGCGCGACGGCGATGCCGGCCCAGCGCGACAGCGACAGGCGTTCCCGCATGACGACCGACAGCAGCACGGCGGTGGCGACCGGATTCAGCGCGACGAACAGTGCGGTGCGGCCGGCCGGCATCCGCGCGAGCGCCGCGAAAAAGCACACGTTGTACAGGAAGATGCCGGTCGCGCCGAGCGCGAAGGTCGTCACGACCTGGCGGCCGTTCAGCTTCGGCAGGCCGCCTTCGAACGTCCACGTCAGCGCGACCAGCAGCAGCGCGGCGATCGCGAAGCGGCCGGTGGCCGCGGAAGTCGCGGACATCGACGCAGCAAGGATCCGGCCCGCGATGAACGTGCCGCCCCAGAACAGCGCGACGAGCGTGAGCTTCACGTAGATGGCCGCATTCGGCCGGGTGGCGGCGATGCCGGCGGGTGGGGCGGGAGCGTTCATGTGTGGTGGCTTCTCGAAAGGGGGGCGAGGCAATGCGTGCATGACCGCGCCGCGGCCGACGATGTCGAACCGTGCGAAAACTGGCCTGCAGGCCGATTCAGCGGGGATGGAGTCGGGTGCCGCGCCGTCAGCGAAACGCGGGCGCCGACGCGAGCGCCGTCAGCACGACGGGCATCGCGAGCGCCGCGGCGACCGTCTGGAACGCGGTGATGCCGGCCATCAGCGGCGCGTCGCCGCCGAGCTGGCGCGCCATGATGTACGACGCCGACGACGTCGGCAGCGCCTGGAACAGCAGTGCGACCGTCAGCGCCGCATCGCCGAGCCCGAACAGGCGGCCGGCCGCGAGCGTGATGAGCGGCATTGCCATGAACTTGAACGTCGACGCGACGCACACCGGCTGAATCCACGTACGGGCCGCGTCGAATTTCAGCGCCGCGCCCACGCACAGCAGGCCGAGCGGCATCGACGCCGCGCCGAGCGCGCGCACGGCCGGCTCGACGGCCGCCGGGAACGCGACGCCGCCGGCTTGCAACGAAATCCCGAGCACGCACGCGACGACGAGCGGATTCGACAGAATCTGCCGCATGAGCGCGCCCGCGCCGAGCCGCGAATCGCCATACCGCGCGAAGACCAGCACGCACATCAGGTTGACGGTCGGGACGATCGCTGCAACGCACACGGCCGCGAGCGCGATGCCCTTTGCGCCGAACAGCCCGGCGGCGAGTGCGGTGCCGACATAGTTGTTGAAGCGCACCGCGCCCTGGAACACCGACGTGAAGCCGGCGCCGTCGACCCGGACGAACGGGCGGACCAGCAGGAGAAGCACCGCGGCGACGGCGGTCGAACCGACCAGCGCGGCCGCGAGCGGTAAAACGGGCAGCGCTTGCAGTCGCGCGTTCGCGAGGCCGTCCGCGAACAGCGCCGGCAGCAGCACGTAGTAGCAAAGGCGCTCGGCCTGCGGCCAGAACGCGTCGGCGATGAATGCCGTGCGCCGGAGGCCGTGGCCGAACGCGACCAGCAGCGCGACCGGCGCCAGCGCGAGCAGGATCGGGCCGATCATCGGCGCGCCTTCACGCCGGCCGTGCGGAGCGGCTGGCAGGCGGAGCGGCGGAACGAGGCGGGAATCCATCCGGCGGGCAACATGGCGGCACGCAATCGAAAGAGTGACGATGCCGCCAAGTTAACACGCGAAAGCAACAGGAATAATTGTTAATTATCGGGTGTTCAATGAGAAATTCTCATCGATGATGCGGTCACTTCGGCGGCCAGCGCACGTGCGAAACGCTCGGCCGGACGCGACTGGTGTTCGAGCAGCACGACCGCGCGCCCCATCTGCGGCTGGCCGAACGGCAAGCGCGTGACGGGCGGCAGGCGCGCGAGCGTCGCATCGGGAAGCGCGACGATCGCCGCGCCGAGCCCGCGCGCCACCATCCGTGCGATCGTTTCCGCGCTGTCCAGCACCATCTCTTCTCGCACGCGCACGCCGATGCGGCGCAGCTCGGCGGCGATCATGCGGCCGGCCCAGGCCTGCGCGTCGAAGCGGATGAACGGCAGCGCTTCGAGCAGCGTGCGCGCGTCGCGTTCCGCATGGTCCGGCGGCGCGAGCAGCCAGAAGCGATCCTCGTACAGCGTGGTCCACGTCAGTTCCGCCGGATGCGGGCGCACGGGGCGCGTCGTGATCGCCGCATCGAGTTCGCCGGCCGCGACGCGGTTCGCCAGTTCGGCCGACATGCCGGCCGACACGTGCACGCGCAGCGACGGATGGGCGTTGCGCAGCGCGAGCAGCGCGTCGGGCAGCGGGCCGGACAGCGCGGTCTGGATCGCGCCGATCCGCAGGCGGCCGACGAGCTTCTTCTCGTCGCTGAGCGCATCGGGAATCCGGTCGACCATCGCGAGCACCTGCTCGGCCTGCGCGAGCAGGATGTTGCCGGCTTCGGTGAGCACCGGCTGCCGGCGCGAACGGTCGAACAACTGCACGTTGTATTCGCTTTCGAGCGTCTTGATCTGCAGGCTCACCGCCGACTGCGTGAGCCCGATGGCTTCGCCGGCGCGTGCGAAGGTCCGGTATCGGGCGATGGCGACCAGCGTTCTGAATGCGCGTAGTGACATGGACGAAGTGACGTGGGCGGCGGGGCCGGCATGCGGATTGCTCGCGTGACGGCGGCTGCGTTCGCGTGACGCGCCGCGCAGGTGCGGCGAGGTCGGCGTGCATCGGCGGAAAAAGCGGCCGGCGAGTTCGCGGACATCATGCCCGTGCCCGCCGAATCGGGCAACCGCGGCATTGCCGGCATACGATGGAAGGCAGCGGGCTGTCGGCCGATGCGGCTCGACGTGGAGGGTAACGGGCGCGTTCCACCGGAACACCGGAACCCGCGCGAGCGAGGCTCGCACCGACCCTTCGAGGAGGACACGACGATGCTTGAGGAACCGAGCAACGAACCTGGCGCCGTTGCACGCGCCTGCTATCGCGCATATGCCGACAAGGACCGCGACGCGATCGAAGCGCTGATCACGCCGGACTTCCATTTCACGAGCCCGCTCGACAACCGGCTCGACCGCGACACGTATTTCCGGCGCTGCTGGCCGAACAGCGTGACGCTGGCGCGCTTCGATTTCGTCGACGTCGTCGTTCGCGGCGAGCACGTATTCGTCGTGTACGAGGCTGAAACGAGCGGCGGCAAGCGGTTCAGGAACGCGGAGCGGTTGCGCATCTGCGACGGCCGGATCGTCGAGGCCGAGGTGTACTTCGGCTGGAACGTGCCGCACGCTGCGCCTGAAGGCGGTTTCGTCGAACCGCGCGATTGAGCGGAGGACGCAAGCGGGTCGTTCATCGCGAAACGAATGACCAAAGCGGGATCCGCCGCCGCGTCACACCCAGAGCCGGTACATCCAGAACGATTCGTCGTCGATGAAGCGTTGCGTGAATTCGCTCGGCGAGAATCCCGTGATGCGCTTGACCTCGCGGCTCAGGTGCGCCTGGTCGGCGAACCCTTCGTCCAGCGCCAGCGTGGCCCAGTTGAACGCGGCGCCGGCTTCGAACCGGTCGCGCGCCGCGAAGAACGCGCTTTCCGTCCTGACGAGCGCCTGCCACTCGCGCAGCGATCGGCCGCTGTAGGTCTTGATGCGCCGTTCGACCTGGCGCGGGCTGTGCGTGCCGCGCCATTCGCGCGCCTGCAGCGCGAGGCGCTCGACCCAGCTACGCCCCGCGTTGCGGAGCGACGACAGCGGCGTCGCAGGCCGAAGCGCCTGCCAGCGGGGCGCGAGGTGGCGATCGATTGCCGCCAGCGCGTCGGCGTCGCGATCCGCGGCGATCAGCGCATCGAGCAGCGGGTGCCAGTCGCGGCCGAGGCACGCGTGCGCGTCGAGCACGCGGTCGTGGATGTCAGGCAACGCGATGCCGAACAGCGTCCGTGCCGCATCGGCGTTGAAACAGATCATGCCGATCAGCCCGCCCGTCGGCGCCCACGCGACGGTGGGGGCCGAGTGGCTGCCCGACAGCGTCGCCGAGGCACCGAAGGGGCGCCATTGCGGGCCGTCGGCCGTTGGTTCGATGAAGCCCACGTCGAGATCCCGATACCACGACACGCAGACGAGCGGCGTGGCCGGAAAGTGCGAGAGCCGCTGCGCGTCGCCCAACGCGAAGCCGCGCGTGTCATGCAGGACGATCGCGACCACTGCGCCCTGCAGCGCGGCCGGCGCGGGATGCAGCCGCGCATGCGGCGACTGTCCGCCGCTCGACACACGAGGTGCGCGCGCAAGCGGATCGGGGCATGACGGCGGGATCGATGGCGGTCCGGAGAACATGACGCCGAAGTATAGGGACCGGCCGCACGCGTGTCGATGTCGTTTGCGTTCAAGACCGCCGGCTCGCCGACGCGGACAATCCGGCGCATGAACACACGATCCTCTTCCCAATGTCCATTCCATGCGGGCGCCGCTGCACCGGCGCCCGTGCTTCACCCGCCCGGCGTATGGCCGCCGGGGCCGCGTGCCGGCCTGACGGGGTGGGGGCTGCTGCGCAAGATGTCGCGCGACCTGATCGGCACGCTGTCCGGCTGGCAGCGCGAATACGGCGACCTCGTGCACTTGCGCGTGTGGCCCGAGCACGCCGTGGTCGTGACCGATCCGGCGCTCGTGCGCGAGCTGCTGGTCACGCATCACGACGCGTTCGGGCGCTGGGAGCGCGCGATCCGCATCTTTGCGCAGGTCCACGGCCATAGCGTGCTGGTTGCCGAGGGCGATGCGTGGCGCGACAAGCGGCATGCGCTGCAACCGAACTTCATGCCGAAGCCGGTTCAGGCGTTCGTTCCGGCGATCGCGGCGACGGCCGGTCATGCACTCGCGCAGTGGCCCGCGCGCGATCCGGACTGGCCGATCGAAAGCGCGCTGACGTCGTTGGCGATGGACGTGATCATGCGCACGATGTTCTCCGATACGATCGGCGACGATGCGCGTGCCGCCGAGGATGCGGTGCGGGCGGTGAGCGCCGCGGCCGACGCAGCGTTCTACCAGCCGGCGAGCACGCCGGACTGGATGCCGTGGAAGCGCGGCAAGGTTCGGGCGACGGCGGTGCTGAACGGGCTGATCGACCGGCAACTGCGTGCTCGCGTCGACATGCCGGAGCGCACGTGGCCCGACGATCTGCTGTCGCGCCTGTTGCGGCTGCATCGGGCAGATGGTCGGAAATGGCCGCTGCAGGCCGTGCACGATGAATGCATGACGGCGTTCCTGGCCGGCCACGAGACGACGGCCGGGGCGCTGACCTGGTGGGCATGGTGCATGGCCACGAATCCGGCCGTGCAAGCCGCCGCGCGCGACGAGGTTTCCCGCGTGCTGGGCGGTCGCGCGCCATCCGCCGAGACGCGATCTTCGCTGCGCTACCTGACGCAGACGCTCGACGAAACGCTGCGCCTGTATCCGTCCGCGCCGATCCTGATCAGCCGCCGTGCATCGCGGCCGGTCGCGCTGGGCGCATGGCAGTTTCCCGCACGGACGCTGTTCATGCTGCCGCTGCAGCTGATGCAGCGCGATCCGCGATGGTTTCCGGAGCCCGACGCGTTTCGTCCGGAGCGTTTCGCCGACGATGCGCCGGCGCTGCCGCGCGGCGCGTACATGCCGTTCGGCACGGGCCCGCGCGTATGCCTCGGGCAGCATCTGGCGATGACGGAGATGACGGTTGTGGCCGCAATGATCCTGCAGCGTCATGTTTTGTCGGTGCCGCCCGGCATGGCGGCGCCGCGCGCGGTGCTGAACGTGACGCTGCGGCCGGAGCGGGCGCTGCATCTGGCGATCGAACCGACGGGGCTGGCGGCCGATACGGTCTCCGCATGATGGGGGCGTAAGAGGTCGATTCGACCCGGCCTGCATCGCGCGGGCGATTGCCGTTTGCGCGACGCGGTGTCATCGAATCGTCGGAATGTGAATGCGTGCCGGCAACTGCTTGCGGCGCCACTGGCGCGGCGTCGCGCAGCACCTATGCTTGAAGGGCCCACGCCGGGCGGAGCCCAAGGAGGATGGTCATGCGCATGCTTCTCAACATACGAATCCCTCACGAGCCGTTCAACACGCTGGTGCGCGACGGCAGCGTCGGCGACGTGATCTCGCGAATACTCGAAGCGGTCAAGCCGGAGGCCGTGTATTTCACGGAGCAGAGCGGCGGGCGCGGGGCGGTCGTGATCGTCAATCTGGATGACCCGTCGCAGATCCCGGCGCTCGCGGAGCCGTGGTTCCTGATGTTGAATGCAGACTGCGAGTTCCGCGTGGTGATGCTGCCGGACGATCTCCGGAACGCCGGGCTCGCGCAACTCGGCGCAAAGTGGCGGTAGCAGGACGCTGCGCATGACCGTGCCTTGCCCGAAAACCGGGCAGCCTGGTTGTCGACGGAACATCCGCGTGTGCTTCCCCCGATGAGCACGGATTGCGGCGATTCACGGATAGTGCACGATTCCGCGCCCGTTGCCATCCGTGCTGCTCGATGCGCTCATCCGGCCGCATCTTCTCCCAGCGCCTGGATGAACCGCGAAAACAGCTCGGGCTGCGACGAGATCCCGAGCTTCGCGTAAAGATGCCGCCGATGCACCTTCACCGTTTCCGGTGAAATCGCGAGCCGCTCTGCAATCGCCTTCGACGAATTGCCGCGCAGCACCATTCTCGCGATCGACATCTCGCGATCGGTCAGCACGCCCGCGCCGAAGCGTGCGAGCGCCTGCTCGACGCGCACGCCGAGATCGGCGTCGGGCGTCACGCGCGCGGTGTCGCCCACCAGCCGCCAGTGCTGCCGGATCGTCGCGAGCACCCACGGCATTGCGGCCGTCAGCTTGCCGAGCGGCTCGACGTCGAAGCGCGCGGCCGCGCCGAGCGACAGCGACAGCAGCGTGTCGGCGTTCGGCCGCACCAGGATCTGGATCTCGTCGTCGCCGACCGCATCGCGGAAATAGCTCAGGAAATACTCGCTTTGCCTGAACAGGTCGGGCGCGACTTCCTCGAGCCGGTAGCAGCCGTCGGCGAGCCCGTCGTGCGCGGCCTGCAGGAACGGGTCGAGCAGATATAACCCGTTCAGGTAAAGCGGCACCGGCGATGCGGTGTCGGTGCCGCCGGTGTCGTATTCGTCGAGCACGAGCGGCACGCCGTCGCGGCCGACTGCGGTCGCGAGCGCATTGTCGAACGGCGCCATTTCATTGAGCAGCAGCACCAGGAACCGCCAGAAGCGCGGCTGGCCGAGATGATCGATTGCGCGGCCAAGCGCCTGGTGCATCGCGATTTCGGAAAAGAGACGATCCATACCACCACCGGAAAGGCGTAACACGAAGGGGGAATAGCGGTCCTGAAATTGGCTTCCTAGACTGCCACGCAATCAGTCGGGCCCGAGTATGGGCGTTCAAAAAAGTGCAGCACAGGAGAACGAGATGGCGATGATGTCGGAATCGACGGGCACGCTGCAAGCGGCGCCTGCAACGGAAGACGCGCCGCGCGCGCTGTCGCAGACGCTCAGCGTGCGCGACGCGGTGATGATCACCGTGTCGGGCGTGACGCCCGCAAGCTCGATCTTCGTGATCGCGCCGTTTGCGATCCAGCAGGCCGGCAGCGGCGCGGTGCTGTCGTTCCTGCTCGGCGGCGTGCTCGCGCTCGCGTTCGCGCTCTGCTATGCGGAGCTCAGCGCCGCGCACCGCAGCGCGGGCGGCGAGTACGTGATGGCCAAGCGCGTGTTCGGCACGCTGCCCGGCTACCTGACCTTCATCACGGTGCTGTCCGTCAGCGTGTTCATCCCGGCCGTACTCGCGAGCGGCGCCGCGCCGTATCTGAACAACGCGCTCGGCACGCACTTCAGCAACCAGTCCGTCGCGCTGACGATCGTGCTGCTCAGCTACCTGCTCGGCATGCTGAACATCAAGACGAATGCGTGGATCACCGGCGCGTTCCTCGTCGTCGAGATCGGCGTGCTGATGCTGATCGCGGGCCTCGGTTTCGGCTCGCTGCATCGCGGCGCCGACGTGCTGGTCGCGCCGGTCGTCGCGAGCGGCAATGCGCTCGTGCCGGCGACGCTCGCGGCCATCGTGCCCGCGATCGGCACGGCGATCTTCTGCTACAACGGCTTCGGCTCCGCCGCTTACCTCGCCGAAGACCTGCGCGGCGGCAACCGCAACGTCGCGAAGGCGGTGATCTATTCGCTGCTCGTGATCCTCGTCGTCGAACTGGTGCCGCTCACTGCGATCGTGCTCGGCGCGCCTTCGCTGACCGAACTCACGAAGAGTGCCGACCCGATCGGTTATGTCGTGCGTTCGCTGAGCAATCCGGCCGTGTCGCGCGTGGTCAGCGCCGGGATCTTCCTGTCGGTGTTCAACGCGATCATCGCGATCGTGATCACGATGGGCCGCCTGCTGTACAGCAGCGGCCGGCACGCGCTCTGGTCGCGCACCTGCAACCGTGCATTCTCGACGATCCATCCGCGCCTCGAATCGCCGTGGCTCGCGACGATCGCGCTCGCGGTGCCGTCGGCGGGGCTCGTGTTCGTGTCGAGCCTCGACGAACTGACCGCGTTCACGGTCGACCTGCTGCTGCTGATCTACCTGGTCGTCGGGCTGGCCGCACTGGCGAGCCGGTTCGTGCGTCGCGACGTCGAACATCATTACCGGATGCCGCTGTGGCCCGTGACGCCGCTCGTCGCGGTAGCGGGCGCTGCATACACGCTCTACACGACGCTGGCGACGGCGACGAAGCCGACCGACCTGATCATCATCGCCGGGCTGCTGGTCGCCGCACTCGTGATGTATGTCGTCTGGGCGCGCCACAGCGAAGCATTCCGCGCGCTCTGAACGCCGGATCGCCACCTTGCAACACCGAAACACCGAACCATTGAAAGACTGGAGGAATTGCATCATGCGCACGAGGGATCTCGGCATCCGCATCGGACTCGGCACGCCGGGCCGCTTCAATGCGATCACGGACGTTCCGGGCGTGCGGGTCGGACATTGCACGCTGAACGTCGAGAACGGCGACGCATCGATCCGCACCGGCGTCACCGTCATCGAACCGCGTACGGGCGCCGCGCACGATTCGCCGTGTTTCGCGGGCGTGCACGTGCTGAACGGCAACGGCGACGCGACGGGGCTCGAATGGATCCGCGAGGCCGGCCTGCTGACGACACCGATCGCCTATACGAACACGCACAGCGTCGGCGCGGTGCGCGACGCGCTCGTCGCGAACGAGCGGGAAGCGGCGGCCGGCCGCGTGTACTGGTGCATGCCGGTCGTGATGGAAACCTACGACGGGCTGCTGAACGACATCTGGGGGCAACACGTCAACGCCGCGCACGTGTTGCGCGCGCTGGCCGCCGCGCAGTCGGGGCCGGTCGCCGAAGGCGGCGTGGGCGGCGGCACGGGCATGATCTGCCACGAGTTCAAGGGCGGCATCGGCACCGCGTCGCGTGTGCTCGCGGCCGATGCGGGCGGCTGGACCGTCGGCGCGCTCGTGCAGGCCAACTACGGCGTGCGCGAGATGCTGCGCGTGGCCGGCTATCCGGTCGGCGAAGTGCTGCGGCACGTGCATTCGCCGTTCCGCGTGCCCGACGCGACAGGCGAGGCCGGCATGGGTTCGATCGTCGTCACGATCGCGACCGACGCGCCGCTGTTGCCGCATCAGTGCACGCGCCTCGCGCAGCGCGCGAGCGTCGGGCTCGCACGCGTCGGCGGCGGCACCGAGGATTCGAGCGGCGACATCTTCCTTGCATTTGCAACCGGCAATGACGGGCTGCCGACAGCGAACTACGGCAGCAAGGGCGCGCCGACCACCGGCGTGAAGATGGTCAACAACGACCATATTTCCGCGCTGTTCGTCGCGGCGGCGGAGGCAGTGGAGGAAGCGATCGTGAACGCGCTCGTCGCGGGTGGCGACGTCGAATCGCGCGGTGCGCGGGTCGAGGGGCTCGGGCAGGCGCGCTTGCTGGATGCGTTGCGCGAAGTGGGGTGGCGGCCGGGGCGCGGCGCCTGAAACGGCATGCGCCGCTTCAATCGAAGCGGCGTGGAGCGGGGCGGCGATGCGGCGATCGGCCGGTGCGCCGCCCGCCCGCGGATTCGATGCGGGCGATGCGGGCCTTGCCGTGACGACGCAGCGTCATGCTCAGCTGCCGAAGTAGATGTTGCAGAAGCTGACGGGGCCGACACAGGCGTTCGGATCTTCCTGCTTCGATTGCGCACGATCGACGCGGCCTGCGGCCTTGACGGCTTCGGCGCGGTTCGCCTGTTGCTGTGCGACGTCGGCCGGCGCGGGCTGTGCATGGGCGACAGCAGCGGTGAGCGACAGGGCAACGAGGGCGAGGTGCAGCGGCTTCATTTTGTTTCTCCTGGGTGAGTGCCAGTCTCGCTGGCAGTGATGAAACTATAGGCTCGCACTGCTTAAAGATTAATCACCACGCCTGTAGAGCTTATTTCCATCCGGAACAAGGATCCCGTTGCGTGCGCACCGATGTTCAATGGCGATGCCGGTTGAACGGCGCATCCTTGTCGAGTAGCGCGCTGCGCATGAAGTGCAGGCAGCCGACGATCCGCTGCATGCGCCGGCGCGCGTCGGGCACCGCGTACCACGCCTGCAGCGTGTGCTGCGCCGCGCGGATCGCGAGATTCACCGATTTCAGCGTGCGCGCATGGTGGCCGGGCGTCGGATCGTCGAAGAAGCGCGGCAGCTCGTGCAGCACCGCATCGATCGAACCGGTCCAGCGCAGCGTCTGCGGCGGCTTGGATTCGCAGAACGCGTGCAGTTCGTCGCGCAGGTCGATCACCGCATGACCGACCTCGAGCGTGGACAGCATCCAGCGCAGCGCGTCGCGATGCTGCCGCGTGCGTCGCACGAGCAGCGTGCGCAACTGCGCCATCAGGTCGTGCGTGCTCGACTGGAAGCGCTGCGCGAGGCCGTCCGGCGCGCCTTCGCATGCAAGCGTGACCTGGCGGCGCAGGTCGTGCGCGATGCGGCCCGTGAGCCACGGCATGTGGGTGGGGAACACGACCGCGAACACGATCGAGCACGCGAGCATCGCGACGACGATGGCCAGCCCGTTGTTGACCAGGATTTCGGGCGTGTACGCGATCGCATTGTCGGGGCCCGCGAGCAGACAGAAGAACACCGCGAAGCCGATTCCGTAGCCCGACAGGCCCGGCCGCATCGCGAGAAACGCGCCGAGGCCGAGCACCGGCGCGAGCGTCGCACACAGCAGCGGGAAGCCGTCGATGTTCGGATACACGTAGCACAGGAACAGGTAGCCGACGGCGGTCGCGAATGCCGCGCCGACGCCCATCTGCGCGACGAACTTCGGCGCGCGCGGCGACGTCGAGCTGAGCGCGCACGCGATCGCGGTGGCGATTACCGCGAGCGAGCCGCTCGGCCATTCGGACGCGATCCAGAACGCGCTCATCGCGCCGACGGCGACGACCGTGCGCAGGAACGCGAAGCCGACGAAGAACGAATTGGTCTTCACCGCGTAATGCGTGACCGTGCGCTCGAATGCGTGATCGTCCTGGTCGAGCGACGCGTAGGTGTCCGCGTAGCCGAGATATTCGCCGATGAAACGGTACAGCAGCTCGATCGCCGTATCGAAGTCGAGCAGGCCGCCGGCCGCGTGTTCCTCGATGATCCGCCGCGACTCGCGCGCGGCCTTCGGCAACGCACTGTGGAAACGGCGCAGTTCGAGCATCGCACCGGTGGCCGGCGCGATGCCGCGCTGCCGCTCGTCGCGCAATGCGGCGAACCGCTGCGCGAGCGCGTCGATGTGTGGCGCCAGCGCATCGAGCACCGCGTCCGAGCCGTTCGCGCGCAGGCGCTTGACGAGCTGGTGCAGCGCATGCAGCCGTGTGCATGCGTTCATGAACTCGCTGTTCAGACGCGCGAGCCGGCGGCTGCGTGCGCGAATGTGCGGATCCTCGAACGACGCGAACGCGCGGTTCGCTTCGAAGCCGACGATGTCGTCGACGAAATCGGCAAAGCGCCGCTCGAAATCGCCGCGTGCGACGTCGCCCGCGAGCGCGCCGGCCGTGAAGGCCGCGAACGTCGTATGGCGTGTGCTCAGCGAACGCATCAGCGCTTTCGCGGAACTGAGCGGCAGGATCAAAGCGCTGACGGCGCCCGAACACGCGATGCCGAGCGCGACTTCCGCGGCGCGTGTGAGCGCGGACTGGAACAGCGTCTGCTGCGTCATCACGGCAGGCAGACCGATCAGCGCGGCCGTGTAGCCGGCGAGCACGAAACCGTACCAGCGGAAGTGGCGGTTGCGCACCGCGAGCGCGATGCAGCCGCCGATCCACAGCGTGATGCCGGCCATGTACAACTCGGGCTGCTGCGCGAACAGCCCGCCGAGCGCGAGCGCGGCGACGAGGCCGGCCGCCGTGCCGAGCACGCGGTAGAAACTCTTCGCGAACACCATCCCCGACAGCGGCTGCATCAGCACGAACACGGTCGTCATCGCCGTACGCGGCTGCGACATCTCCAGACGCATCGCGATGCCCATCGCAAGGAGCGCCGCGAACACGGTTTTCGCGAGGTGCAGCCAGATCAGCCCGTCGCTGGCGGCCCAGTCGCGTGCCGCGTCGCCGAGCGGATCGAGCCATGATCGCCATCGTGCCGGTTCGATGGAAGGTCGCTCGATCGCAGGTTGTGGCTTCATGAAAAGAGGGGACCGGTGCGGGGCCCGGCACGGTGCCGCGGCGCATCCGAACGGGTCCGTTCGACTGGTGAGGCGCCGATTGTAGGAGTGCGGCGCCCGCGCATTAACGCAGTTGCGGGGAAACGATAGTTGCAGCCGGAGCAACAATCTGTCGCATCACGTGGAGGAAAATAGCGGCTCCGCTACAGGTTGCTCACAGGAATGGATACCCTACAAAACATGCGGGTGTTTTCGCGCGTCGTCGAGACCGGCAGCTTCACCGCGGCCGCGCAATCGCTGAATTCGACGACGGGCGCGATGTCGCGCGCGGTGTCGGAACTCGAGGCGCGCCTGCGCACGCGTCTGATGAATCGCTCGACCCGCCGCCTCGCGCTGACGTCGGCCGGCGAAAGTTATCTGCGGCGTTGCCGCCAGATCCTCGCCGACGTCGACCGCGCGGAAGAAGAGGCGAGCTGCGCGCACGAACGGCCGGCCGGCGTGCTGCGCATGCACAGCTTCGCGAGTGTCGGGCATCACTATGTATTGCCCGCGCTGACGCGCTATCACGCGCAGTTCCCGGACGTGTCGATCGAACTGTCGCTGTCGCAGCGCATGCCCGACCTGTTCGACGGCACGAACGACATGGCCGTCGTGACCGCGTCGTCGCTGCCCGATTCGGAACTCGTGTCGCACCTGCTCGGTTCGACGTTCAGCATCCTGTGCGCGTCGCCCGACTATGTGAAACGACACGGCGCGCCGGGCCGTCCGCAGGATCTCGCCGCGCACGCGTGCCTGACGCTGTGTACGCCCGCGTTCCCGACGCACGAATGGGTACTCGAAGGGCCGGAAGGCGTCGAGCAGATCCACGTGGCTGGGCCGGTGCAGACCAATACGGCCGAATCGCTCGCACTCGCGATCCGCGACGGCATCGGGCTCGGCATGCTGCCGCTGTACTCGGCGATCGACGCGCTGCGCGACGGCACGCTCGTGCGCGTGCTGCCCGCGCATATCCTGCAGAAGATGAACGTGTATGCGCTGTATCCGTCGCGCCGCTTCGTCGACGCGAAGGTGCGAACCTGGGTCGAGATGCTGCGCGCGCAGGTGCCGGGGATGATCGCGCGCGACGTCGAGATGCTGAACGCGATCGGCCGAGAGCCGCAGGCCGCCTGAGCGCTGGGCGCGCACCGGCACGTCGATATATTGCGTTGGCCGGTGATCGCGCGACAGGCTTCGTCATGCACACGCGACATGCGCGTCGCCCGCGGGACACGATTCATGCGGGCGACGCGCTTCGTCATGTCGTCACAGCGCGGGTTTCGCCGCCGCGCCCGATTCGGTTGCCGGCGCGCCGGCCGGGCCGTATGCGGCCTGAGCGGCTTTCCGTTCCGCGAGACGCTTTGCCTGCAGTCGTTCCTGTGCCGCCATGATGTCTTCCGGATAGTTGCCGACTTCACCGCGCGCCGGGTTGTAGCCGACCGACTCGAGATCGATCAGTTCCTGCAGCACCTGCGCACGCGTGACGGGCGACTTCGCCGACTGGGCGAACGACAGGGCCGGTGCGGCAAGCAGGACGGCAGCGGCGGCGGTAACGACGAGCGATTTCACGAGGTTTTCCTGAGCAAGGGGTAGGTGGCCGGTTCGACGCGCGATGCGCGACCCGGAGCTTCGATACGAGTCTACGCAGCGCTTGCACCGGCAAAAACCCCGATTCCAGGCAGGCTGCCTTCCAGATGGAACAACATTGGCGCACGTCGCCCGCGGCAACGAACCCGTATGCGAACACGGGTTCGTCGCTGGCGGGCGACGTTGCCTCACGCCGGTCAGAAGCGCGTGCGCATGCCGATCGTGCCGACCACCTGGTTCGCCGTGCTCGATGCGCCGCCCGACGTGTTGATGAACGCCTGGTAGCCGCGGCCGGACGCATGCTGGACCATCGCTTCCGCGTACAGGTCGGTGCGGCGCGACAGCTTGTACACGGCCTGCAGGTCGACCTGGTGCCACTTCGGATCGGTACCGTGCTTGCTGTCCGGGTTCGACACGCTGGCATCCGTGTACACGTAAGCCGCACCGAGGCTGACCGCCGGCGTCACCGCATAGCGCACGTTCACGTCGTAGTTGTTGAACGCGACCTGGCCGGTCGAGCCGAACGAGCCCGTGTTGTCGTACTGCGAGCGCGTATAGACGAAGCCGACGGTCGCCGGGCCGAACACGTAGCTGACGCCGCCGCCGTACGTGCGCATGCGGTCCGAGCCGATCGACCAGCCGCCCTGGCTCACGCTCTTCGCTTCGGCCGAATCGGTCGCGCCGGGGCTCGCGCTCGTCGAGCCCTTCGTGCCGTTCATCTGCAGGTACGCGCCGGCCACCTTCAACGGGCCATTCGTGTAGCTCGCCGCGACGCTGTATGCGCGGTTGGCGCTGAAGTTCGTCGAGTTGGAGAACGCGTACATCGCGCCGACCTTGAAGCCCGCGAGCGAATCGCTCGTGTACTTGACCGCGTTGTTGATGCGCAGCGAGTGGTTCAGGTTGTCGTTGTCGAACGGATGCGCGAAGCCCGCGTCGCCGAAGTCGCCGGCCGTCGCGGACAGCGGCGCGACGAAGTCGACCATCGTGTCGTACTGGCGGCCGAGCGTCAGCGTGCCGTAGCCGGCCTGGCTCAGGCCGACATACGCATGGCGGCCGAACAGCTTGCCGTCCTGGCCGAGCCCGCCGTTGTTCGCGTTGAAGCCGTTTTCGAGCACGAACAGCGCCTTCAGGCCGCCGCCGAGATCCTCGCTGCCGCGCAGGCCGAAGCGGCTGCCGTTGATCGTGCCGCTGGCCATGCGCCACTGCGACGCGCCATTCACGTTGTTGGTGTATGCGATGCCGGCGTCGATCAGGCCGTACAGCGTGACCGAGCTCTGTGCGTGAGCGAGCGGTGCGAACAGCGCGGCCGTGCATGCGCCGGCGATGAGGGTTTTTTTCATGGTGACGCTCCTGCGTGTGGGACTGGAAACAAAAGTTCGGCGCAAGTATAGGAATGCACGGCGCGCGCAAGGCCGTTGGGGCCGCGAGCGCACCTTTCCGGATCCGGCAAGAGTCCTTCACAAAACTGACACGACGGGCCGCGCGCGCCCGACGCAGGTCGTTCATGCGCGATGGCCCGAACGCTGCATCTGTTCGGCGCGACTCGGCTGTCGCGCCGTTGCAACATGCGCGGGGCGCGGCACGACGGTTGATCGGTACGGGCGACGCGCGGAGAATGAGTCGCTCGTGCCCACGACCGGAGACATACGATGCGCCAGCCCGACCGCCATCCGCCGATCAGCGTCGCCGTGTATTACGGCGATCCGAACGCCGCGCTCGAATGGCTGGAGCGCGCGTTCGGCTTCGCACGCGGCATCGTCGTCCGTACGCCCGACTGCGACGTCACACATGCCGAGCTCACGCATCGCGGCGGCGTCGTGATGATCGGCGGACACTGGGCCGATTTCGTTGCGAGCCCGCAGGAGATCGGCGGCAGGAACACACAGAGCGTGCACGTGCAGCTTGCCGACGGCCTCGACGCGCATTGCGAACACGCGCGACAGGCCGGCGCGGAAATCCTGCAGGAACCGACCGACCAGTTCTATGGCGACCGCACCTATCGCGCGCGCGATCCGGAACAGCATGTGTGGACGTTCGGCCAGCACGTGCGCGACGTCACGCCCGAGCAAGCGGCTGCCGAAACCGGCCTGTCGTTCGAAGGCTGGTCCTGATGCGCGGTGCGCGCACGCATCGATGCTTTTCATCCATACATGCGGCGCAAACCGGAGCGCGTCACTTATCCGGATTGATCGGGTTGAGGCGGAAGGCGGTTACAAGCCATCCGTGCTTATGCATTCACAAAATGCATGAGTCGATTCGAAAAATACGTTTGTCTCATGAGGGGCGCAGGCCTACGATGCGGTCCTGATGACGGCACGCATGTTGCGCGCCGTCCTTTCGATCCCTGTTCGTCGACCTCATGCGCCTCGATCTCCCGTCCGCTCCCGCATCCGTTTCCCCGCCCGCCAGTCCGTTCGCACGCGTGGCTGCCGTCACGATCCTGACCGGCGTCGGCGCGGGGCTCGGCGGCATGCTGCTCGCGCTGCTGCTGCATGCGATCCAGCACGTCGCGTACGGCTACAGCGTCGCGCACGTGATCGGCACCGAGAGCTTCCTCACCGGCGTGACCGATGCCGATCCGCGGCGCAGGCTCGTGGTGCTGATCGTCTGCGGGATCGTTGCCGGCGGCGGCTGGTGGGCGCTTTACCGGTACGGCCGGCCGCTGGTCAGCATCCGCCGCGCGGTGCGCGCAGCCGATCCGCGGATGCCTTTCGTCAGCACGACGATTCACGCGCTGCTGCAGATCGTCACTGTCGCGCTCGGCTCGCCGCTCGGCCGCGAAGTCGCGCCGCGCGAGATTGGGTCGCTGCTCGCCGGACGGCTTGCGCATCGTGCGGGGCTTACGCCCGACGACTGCCGGCTGATGGTCGCGTGCGGTGCCGGCGCCGGCCTCGCGGCCGTCTACAACGTGCCGCTCGGCGGCGCGATCTTCGTGCTCGAAGTGCTGCTCGGCACGTTCGAACTGCGCGCGCTGATCGTCGCGGTCGTGACGTCGACGATCGCGGCGGCTGTCGCTTGGATCGGCCTCGGCAACGAACACCAGTACACGGTGCCTGCGTTCGCGCTGAGCACGCCGCTCGTCGCATGGTCGATCGTCTGCGGGCCGCTGTTCGGCTTCGCCGCGTACGGCTTCGTGCGGCTCACGGCCCGTGCGCGGGCGAACGCGCCGAAAGACTGGCGGCTGCCCGTGCTCGCGCTGGTCAACTTCGCGGCGATCGGCATGCTCGCGATGCGGTTTCCGCAATTGCTCGGCAACGGCAAGGGGCCGGCGTCGCTGAGTTTCGATGGCACGCTGACGATCGGTCTTGCAGCGGTGCTGCTCGTGCTGAAGGTGCTAATCGAGGCGGGCAGCCTGCGCGCGGGCGCAGAGGGCGGCCTGCTGACGCCTGGCCTCGCGAACGGCGCGCTGCTCGGCATCGTGCTCGGCGGGCTGTGGAGTCTCGTGTGGCCGGGCGCGTCGATTGGCGGATGCGCGCTCGTCGGTGCGACCGCGTTTCTTGCCGCGTCGATGCAGATGCCGATTACGGCGGTCGTGCTGTTGCTCGAATTCACGCGTGCGAATCACGACAGCCTCGTGCCGATGCTGCTTGCGGTGGCCGGGTCGCTCGTTGCGTACCGGTTCGCGCAGCGGCTGGCCGAGCGGCGGGCGAGTGCGGTCGATACAGTAAGCACGACGGCGACCGCAGCCCGCTAGCGCGCACATCCGTCATCTTTGCAGGCGGCGCCGATCGAGCCGCCTGTCGCTGTTTTCCTCCCGTTTTCCCGTCGTGCGGCCAAGCGAGCGCCACTGCGCGCTCCGGAGTGCGTTCATCCGTTCTGTGCAAGAATCCGCGCGTTTCCGCGCCGACCAACAACGAACGACACGCGCGCGGGCGTCCCTATCAGGAAACGAGGAGCACAACTTGATCTGCTGTTCTCGGGCGTGGTGTTCGTTGCGGGGATGTATCTGTTCTGACGAAGCCACGCGCGATACGGACGGGGTTCGGCGCCTGCATCGCGCGCGGCCGTCAACCGTGCGATTCCGCTTCGGAACGCTCGTGTCCGTGACGCAATGCGAGGCTCGCGAATGCCGCGACGACGAGCGCGGCTGCAAGCAGCGTCAGCCCGTTCTTCGCATTGCCGGTCGCCTGTTCAATCGCGCCGACGACGGTCGGGCCGACGAAGCCGCCGAGCAATCCGCACGTATTCACGAGCCCCAGCCCGCCGGCCAGTGTGCTGCCGGCGAGCCGCGACGCGGGAAACGTGAACACGATCGACTGCACGACGAAGAACATCGACGCAGCCACGCACACGCAGGCGAGCCCCGCGACAGGCGACGTATGCGCGGCGCCGACCATCCCGGCCGCCATCACGCCCAGCCCCGCGCACAGCATCCGGCGTGAATGACGCGACTTGCGCGCGAAGCGCGGCAGCGTCGCAGCCCCGAGCGCGGCGGCGAGCCAGGGCAGCGCAGTCAGCAACCCGACCGCGAACGGAGAGAAGCGCCCCGACGCGCCGATGATGCCCGGCAGGAAGAAGATCACCGTGTAGATCGTCAACTGGTGGCAGAAGTACACGAAGATCGCGAGCCAGATCTGCGGATCGCGCAGCGCGGCGCCGAACGTATGGCCGCCGTGCGTGGCGACGCCCGCATCCTGTTCGGCGGCCAGCGTGCGCTCGAGCGCGCGGCCGGTTTCGGGTGGGAGCCACGGTGCGGTGCTCGGGCGATCCGGCAAGCGCGTCCACACGACGAACGCGAGCAGGATCGCGGGGATTCCTTCGACGACGAACAGCCATTGCCAGCCGTGGAAGCCTAGCGTGCCGTCGAGTTCGATCAGCGCGCCGGCCAGCGGCCCGCCGACGATGTTTGCGATACACACGCCGAGCAGAAAAAAGCCGGTTGCGCGCGCACGCTCCTCGCGGCCGAACCAGTACGTCAGGTACAACATCACGCCGGGGAACAGGCCGGCTTCGGCGGCGCCGAGCAGCAGGCGCATCGCGTAGAACGACGTTTCGCCGCTGACGAACGCCATCGCGACCGATAGCGCGCCCCACGTAATCATGATCCGCGTGATCCAGAAGCGCGCGCCGACGCGATGCATGATCAGATTGCTCGGGATTTCGAAGAGCGCGTAGGTCAGGAAAAACAGGCCCGCGCCGAGCCCGTACGCAGCGGATGAAATGCCGAGATCGACGCCCATCGAGTGTTTGGCGAACGCGATGTTGGTGCGGTCGAGGAAGCTGATCACGTACGCGGCGATCAGCAGCGGCATGAGTTTGCGGAACAGCAGCCGGTTCAGCGACGCGCTCGCGTCGCCGGCGGCGGAAGGCAGGGCATGGGCGTGTTGAGTGGACATGCGGACGACTCCGGTAAGGGCGAACCGGCGCGCACGGCAAGCACGGTGCGCCGCGTTCGGCAGATGCCGCTGCGTGCATGCATGCAGCGGATGGGCAGACGACGGAGCCGCGCCGGCGGCGCTCGAACGGAGCGGGGCGATGATGGGCGTCCTGGCGCCGGCCGGCTCGGGCCGGCGCCTTGTCACTGCGCTTGCGGGTCCTGGTGTTGGGGCGCTACCCGGCGATCAGAAATTCACCGCGTCGCCGCCCTTGAGCGCGAGCATCGCGCGCGCCTCGGCCGGCGTCGCGATCTCCAGCGACAGGCCTTCGAGCACCTGTCGCATCTTCAGTACCTGCGCGGCGCTCGATTCCGCGAGCTTGCCGGGTGCGATCCACAGCGAATCCTCGAGCCCGACGCGCACGTTCGCGCCCTGCGCGGCGCCGATCGTCGCGAGCGGAATCTGGTTGCGGCCGGCGCCGAGGATCGACCACACGTAGTCGCCGCCGAACAGGCGGTCGGCCGTGCGGCGCATGTGCATCAGGTCTTCCGGGTGCGCGCCGATCCCGCCGAGCAGGCCGAACACGCTTTGCACGAAGAATGGCGGCTTCGCGAGCCCGCGGTCGACGAAATGCGCGAGGTTGTACAGGTGCGAGATGTCGTAGCACTCGAATTCGAAACGCGTGCCGTTCGCGCCGCAGCGCGTGAGGATCGTCTCGATGTCGGCGAACGTGTTCTTGAACACGAGGTCGCGGCTCTTATCGAGATGTTCGCGCTCCCACGGATGCTTCAGCTCGCGGAAGCGCTCGAGCATCGGGTACAGCCCGAAATTCATCGAGCCCATGTTCAGCGACGCGACCTCCGGCTGGAAATGCAGCGCGGGCTGCAACCGTTCGTCGACCGTCATATGCGGGCTGCCGCCCGACGTGAGGTTGATCACGGCGTCGGTCTGCGCCTTGATGTGCGGCAGGAATTCGGCGAACACGGCCGGATCCTGCGTTGGCTTGCCGTCGGACGGGTTGCGTGCGTGCAGGTGCAGGATCGCCGCGCCGGCCTGCGCGGCCGCGACGGCGGCCGTCTCGATTTCGTGCGGCGTCACGGGCAGGTACGGCGACATCGACGGCGTATGGATCGCGCCGGTCGGCGCGCAGGTGATGATGACTTTGCGAGCGTTTGCCACGGATGGATTCCTTTCGGTGAGCGATGCAGGGGGGCGTCAGAGCACTTCGACGTTGCCGCAGACGGAAATCGCCTGCCCGGTGATTCCGTGTCCGCCCGGCGAGCACAGGAACAGCGCGGTCGCGGCGATCTCGGCCGGATCGGTCATGCGCCGCAGCGAGATCTTCTCGAGATAGCGTTTTTCCATTTCGTCGTAACCGATGCCGAGCTGCTGCGCGCGTGCATCGATCACGCGGCGCATCCGCGGGCCGCGGACGATACCGGGCTGGATAGCGTTCACGCGGATGCCGAGCGGCCCGAGCTCGATCGCGAGGCTCTTCACGAGGCCAACCACGGCCCACTTGGTCGCCGCGTACGGTGTGCGGAACGCGTAGCCGAGCCGGCCCGCGACCGACGACAGCGCGATGATCGCGCCGCCGTGCTTCGATTCGCGCAGCAGCGGCACCGCGAGGCGCGCGAACTGGAATTGCGCATTCAGGTTGATCGCGACGGTTTGCTCCCACTGCGTGGGATCGATCTCGTCGATGCCACCCGTCGGGCCCGCGATGCCCGCGTTGTTGACCAGCACGTCCAGGCCGCCAAGCGTGGCCGATACATCGGCGAACACGCGCTCGACGGCGGCCGGATCGGATACGTCGGCCAGTGTCGCGCTGATCGCGCCGGCCCCGGCGCGCGACGGTCGGTCGGTGAGCGCCGCGATCGCGGCTTGCGATGCGTCACATACATGAACGTGCGCGCCGCACTCCGCGAACGCATCGGCGATCTCGAGGCCGATGCCCGCTGCGCCGCCTGTCACGAGAACACGCAGGCCGTCGTAGGGTTTCAGCAGTTCGGAAGCTGTCATGCCGGGTTGTCTCCATCGTTGGTGTTGTCGGATGCGGCCGCGTGCGATCGGGCAGCCGCGGAAAGCGGGCGCTACGGCTTCGCGTTCACTGACCGCGGCGTCTGTTCGGTCCGCAGCGTCTCGGCGAGATCGTGCGCGGCGCCGCCGATGTCGAGTGCGATGCCGGCCCGGACGCCCGCACCGTCACGCCGTTCGAGCGCGTCGACGATCGCGCGGTGCGCGTCCATCGAGCGCTGCATGTGGGGGATGTCGAGCGCGACCATGTTGAGAAACGGCCCGACACGCATCCACAGGTTCTCGACGATCGCGAGCGTGCTTTCGCTCGCGCCGTGCGCATAGATCGCGCTGTGGAATGCGAAGTTGCTTTGCAGGTAGGCGCGCGAGCGACCGGCCTCGACGTGCGCCTGCATCGTCTCGCACGTCTTGCGCACGGCGGCGATCTGCGTGCTGGTCATCCGCGCGCACGCGCGCTCGGCGATGCAGCCTTCGAGCGCGATCCGCACGTCGCGCAGTTCGTCGAGCATGCCGAGCGTCATCGGCGGCACGACGAGCGCGCGGTTCGGGCCGTCGACCAGCGCGCGTTCTGCGCGCAGCCGCGTGAGCGCGGCGCGCACCGGCATCGTCGACGAGCCGACCGCTTCGGCGACGCTGCGCAGGCTCAATGCCTGGCCGGGCGCGAAACGACCGCTCATCAGCGCTTCGCGCAGTTGTTGATAGACCTTGTCGGCCATCGTTTCCTGTTCGATGGCTTTCAGTGCGGGCGGGACGATACGAGGCGCCAAGGCGGGGTTCTCCAGGGTTTGATCTGCGATCTGTGATCACACTTGCGATGTGCGAAGTGTTGACGATCGGGCAAGCGGAGTCAAGGTGAACGGGATCGGGGAAAACGAGGGGTTTGCCGCGACGAAGGGACTCGTCTTGCGCCCGAACAGCACCTGTCGGATGGGGAATCCGCGGAAACCGCAGGAGGGATCGAACGCCGCTGCGCAAAGCAGCGGCGCTGCCGTTTCCCTATCGCAGACGCTATTCGAGCGTCCGGATCGAATTGCTGATGCCGCGCGCGCAGTCGATCACGGCCGGCGCGAGCTTGCGGCGCGCGTCGTCGAACGTCCAGCGGCTCGTCGGCGCGACCACATGCACGGCCGCGACGGGCTGCCCCTGACTGCCGAGCACGGGCGCCGCGATCGACATGTCGCCGATGAACAGTTCTTCCTGGTTGGTGGCGTAGCCTTCGTGCCGCGCGCTGTCGAGCAGCGCGACGAGCGCGTCGAGCGCTGTGACCGTGCGCGGCGTGTGCGGCGTGCGCGCCATGCCGTCGAGCCGCGCGCGCGCGTCGTCGGGCGGCAGCGCGCTCAGGAACGCGCGGCCGCTGCCGGTGCAGAACATCGGGATGCGGCTGCCGATCGGCATGTGGATCGGCACGAACTTCGTCGATACGAAACGCGCGACGTACACCATCTCGTCCTCGTCCGGCTCGGTGAGGTTGGTGGTTTCGCCGGTCACGTTCGTGAGCTCGGACAGGAACGGATTCGCGACGTCGATCAGCGTATCGGCCGCGAGGTAGTTGAAGCCGATCCGCATCACGTGCGGCGTGAGCTGGTAGCGCCGCGTGACCGGATGCTTGCGGATATAGCCGAGCTTCTCGAGCGTATAGACCATCCGCTGTGCCGAGCTCTTCGTCATCCCCGCCGCGTCGGCCACTTCCGCGAGCGTCATCGTGCGCCGCTTCGCGCTGAACGCGCGCAGCACGTTCAGCCCTTTCTCCAGCGACTGGTTGAACAGCAGGTCGTTTGACTGATCGGGCGATGTTTCCATGAGCAAGGGGGCTTGATCGATTCGATATCGAATCATAACGTATCGAATATCGATACGCAAAAATCTATTTGCGATATTTTTGATTCGTTTTAAGATCGGGTCATCGTCGCAATGCGTCGACCCGCGATCGCACGGCGTACTGGCTTATTCGAGAAGGAGACACCATGGTTTCGTTCATCAAGCGGTTCGGCGCACTGGCCGCCGGTTTCGCCACCTGTATCGCCATTTCCGCGGCATCGGCGGGCGCCGCCGCGGCCGAGCCGACGCTGAAGGTCGGCGCGACGGCCACCGGCGTGCCGTTCACGTTTCTCGACGTCAAGAGCAATTCGATCCAGGGGATGATGGTCGACGCGATCACCGCGGCCGGGAAATCGGCCGGTTTTCGCGTCGATGTGCAGCAGACCGTGTTCTCGGCGCTCATTCCGTCGCTCACCACGCAGAAGATCGACATCATCTCGGCCGCGATGCTGAAGACGCCGGCGCGCCAGCAGGTCGTCGATTTCTCCGACACGGTCTATTCGTTCGGCGAAGGCCTGATCGTGAAGGCGGACGACCCGGGCCGCTATACGTCGATGGACGATTTCAAGGGGCAGGTGGTCGGCGCGCAGGTCGGTACGGCGTTCGTCGACGCGCTCAACAAGAAGGGCATCTTCAAGGAAGTCCGGACCTACGATTCGATCGCCGACATCATGCGCGACGTCGCGCTCGGGCGCATCAAGGCCGGCTTCGCCGACCAGCCGATCGTCGCGTACCAGATCGAACACGGCGTCAACCGCGAGGTGCGGCTCGTGCCCGAATACCAGAGCGTCGTGAAGGGGCAGGTCTGCTTCATCGTGCGCAAGGGCGATACCGCGACGCTCGAGCAGCTCAACGGCGCGATCCGCAAGATGAAAGTCGACGGCACGCTGCAGCAGATCCTGCAGAAGTGGCACATGAGCTGAGCGCCGGCTCCCGATTCCAGACCGGTATCGCCCGCGCCTTGCGGGCACCCATTGCGGCGCGCCGTTCGGCCATCGCATAGGAGACCTCATGTTTTTTCAGAACGCGATCGATTTCCTGCCGATCCTGTTGAAGGGGGCAGTGGTCACGATCGAGATCACGGCATGCGCGTTCGTGCTCAGCTCGGTGCTCGGGCTGATCCTTGCGTTGCTGAAGGTGTCGCACAACCGCGCCGTGGCGACGGCCGGCAGCACGATCGTCAACGTGATCCGCGGGCTGCCGATCATCGTGCAGCTGTTCTACATGTACTTCGTGCTGCCCGATCTCGGCGTGCAACTGTCGGCGTTCCAGGCCGGCGTGCTCGGCCTCGGCATCGCGTACTCGGCCTACCAGGCGGAAAACTTCCGCGCCGGCATCGAGGCGATCGACCGCGGCCAGATCGAGGCCGCGCACGCGATCGGCATGCGCGGGCCGATGATCATGCGGCGCGTGGTGCTGCCGCAGGCGTTCCGCATCGCGCTGCCGCCGTACGGCAACACGCTCGTGATGCTGCTGAAGGATTCGTCGGTCGCGTCGACGATCACGGTCGCGGAGATCACGCGCGCCGGCCAGTTGATCGCGTCGTCGACGTTCCAGAACATGAGCGTCTATACGCTCGTCGCGCTGCTGTATCTCGCGCTCGGCCTGCCGCTGATGTTCGGCGTGAACCGGCTCGGCAAGCGGCTCGCGCTGAGGAGAGGCGCATGATCCGGATCGATTCGATACACAAGCGTTTCCATCAGCACGCCGTGCTGAAGGGCGTGAGTCTCGACGTGCAGCAGGGCGAAGTCGTATGCCTGATCGGGCCGTCCGGCTCGGGCAAATCGACCGTGCTGCGCTGTATCAACGGCTTCGAGACCTACGACGAAGGCTCGATCACGATCGACGGGGTGAAGGTCGATGCGCATTCGAAGCGTATCCACGAGCTGCGGATGCGGGTCGGCATGGTGTTCCAGCGCTTCAACCTGTTCTCGCACCGCACGGCGCTCGAGAACGTGATGGAAGGCCCCGTGCATGTGCGGCGGGTGCCGGCCGCGCAAGCGCGCGAGCAGGCCCGTGCGCTGCTCGACAAGGTCGGGCTCGCGCACCGGATGAATGCGTACCCGTCCGAGCTGTCGGGCGGCCAGCAGCAGCGCGTCGCGATCGCACGCGCGCTCGCGATGGAGCCGCAGGCGATCCTGTTCGACGAGCCGACGTCGGCGCTCGACCCCGAACTCGTCGGCGAAGTGCTCGGCGTGATGCGCGGGCTCGCGCGCGACGGGATGACCATGGTGGTCGTCACGCACGAGATGGGGTTCGCGCGCGAGGTGGCCGACCGTGTGTGCTTCCTGCACGACGGCACCATCTGCGAAAGCGGGCCCGCGCGCGACGTGCTCACGCAGCCGAAGCATCCCCGCACGCAGGAATTCCTGCGGCGCCTGCTGGCGTCGGACGGCGCCGCCAACCCGGATCGAACATGAGCGACAGGAAACCGGTACCCGCATGGTCCGACTCCCGGTGGCCGGATTCGCTGTGGGCGGCGACGGCCGCGCCGGCGCCCGACACCCCCGCGCTCGAGGCGTCCGCGTCGTGCGACGTCGCGATCGTCGGCGCCGGCTTCACGGGTCTGTCGACCGCGCTCCACCTGGCCGAACGCGGTGCGAACGTGTGCGTGATCGACGGCGCGCAGCCGGGCTGGGGTGCGTCGGGCCGCAACGGCGGGCAAGTGATTCCCGGGCTGAAATACGACCCCGACGAACTGGTCCGCCGGTTCGGCGACGAGGCCGGCGAGCAGCTTGCCGGCGTGGTCGGTGGCGCGGCAGATACGGTGTTCGACCTGATCGCGCGGCACGCGATCGACTGCGATGCGCGTCGCGACGGCTGGATCCAGCCGGCGCCGACCGCCGCGATGCTCGATACGGTCGCGCGCCGCGCGCAGCAGTGGGCCGCGCGCGGCGCACCGGTCGAAGTGCTGGGCCGCGACGACGTCGCGCGACGGCTCGGCACACATGCCTACGCGGGCGGCTGGATCGATCGCCGCGCAGGCAGCGTGCAGCCGCTCAGCTATACGCGCGGCCTCGTGCGCGCTGCGCAGGCGAGCGGGGTAGTCGTGCACGGGCTGACGCGCGCCGTCGGGCTGACGCGTGCCGACGGCCGCTGGCGGATCGCGACGGCCAGCGGCGCGACACTGACGGCGGATCGTGTCGTGATCGCGACCAACGGCTACACGGACGGGCTGTGGCCCGGCTTGCGCCAGTCGGTGATCGCCGCGAACAGTTTCATCGTCGCGACGCAGCCGCTCGCGCCGGAGCTCGGCCGCGACATTCTCGCCGGCGGCGAGGTCGCATCGGATGCGCGGCGCCTGCTGCTGTACTTCCGTCGCGACGCGGCCGGCCGTCTGCTGATGGGCGGCCGCGGCCCGTTCGCGGAACCGCGCGCGACGAGCGACTGGCGCCATCTCGAGCGCGCGACGACGCTGCTGTATCCGCAACTGAAGGGCGTCCGGTTCGAATACCGCTGGGCGGGGCGCGTCGCGATCACCGCGGATTTCATGCCGCACGTGCACGAGCCCGCGCCGGGCGTGACGATCGCGCTCGGCTACAACGGCCGCGGCATCGCGATGGCGACGACGCTCGGCAAGCACCTGGCCGCGCACCTGTCGGGCGATGCGCAACTGCCGCTGCCGTTCCGGGCCACGGCGATCCGGTCAATTCCGTTTCACGGGCTGCAGCGCTTCTATATCGCGGCCGGGGTGGCCTGGTATCGGCTGCTCGACAGCCTTTCCTGACGAGGCGCGGACGCGGATCGCGATCCCGCGCCGACGCCGCGCGAATTCCGGCGCGTCGCACGGCCGGGTACACCGCTCGTGTTCTCGTTGGCGCCGGCCTTCCCGTGCATCCGCGTGCGCCGCTGACGCGGCGCGGCGGTCAACCGGCGCTCACTGTTTCACCGGCTCGTCGTTCAACGTGCCGAGAAACGCTTCGATATCCTTGATATCCTGCGCCGTCATCGCGGGTTTGTCGCCCGGCTTGCGATCGAACGGCGCATCGGTCACGTCGACGTTCGCGCGATACTTCGGCGGAATATCGTCGTACTCGTCGACCTTGCCGTCCGCGCCGCGCGAATAGAACTTCTGCGGCGAGATGCTGCGCTCGTTGTAGAACGCCATCACCTGGTCGAGCGTGTGGAACACGCCGTTGTGGAAGAACACCTGGCGCGTCGCCGAGTTGCGCAGCGTCGGCGTGAGGAACATCCCGCAATACTGCGTCTGGTCCTTCAGGTCGTCGCGGAACGGCCCGCACACGCCGAGGTCGTAGAACGCCGGGTTGCGGTTCTGCGCAAGCTGCTTGTTGCGCGGCGCGCCGAGCGCCTCGTACTGGTAGTCGGTAAACATCGGCGGCAGTCCGTCCTTGCCGGGCTTCGACAGGTGGCAGCCCGCGCAATTCGCCTTGTCCGGATCGTTGAACAGGCGCAGCCCGCGCAGTTCGGCCTGCGACAGGCGCGCACGGCCTTCGAGCCAGCGATCGTACTTGCTGTTGTACGGATGGAACGACGGATCCTCGACCTGATACCGCGCGATCGCGAACATCGCCTCCGACACCGCGAGCTGCGGGCTGTCGAACACGCGCGCGCCGAACAGCTGCTCGAGCTGCGCGCGGTGCGACGACTGCGCGAGCTTGTGCGCGACGTCGTCGATGCTCGCGTTCGCCATCTCGACCGGATTCAGCAGCGGGCCGAACGCCTGCTGCTGCAGCGTATCGGCGCGGCCGTCCCAGAACATCCCGCCCTGCGGCACGAGCTGCGGCGCGGCCGACGTGCCGGCCACCTTCTGCGCCTTGACGACCCCGGCCGCCGACGCGGCCTGCTGCGCGACACTCGGTGCGGCGTCGTTTTCACCGGCATCGGGGCCGATGCTGAAGTTCGGTTGGCGGTACAGGTACATCAGCGACGGCGGCGGGCGATACCCGTGCTGCGTCATCGCGAGGCCGCCCGGCTGCACGTCGAGCGCGTTCGGCGGGCCATACGCATGATCGGGGCTGTGGCACGACGCGCACGACTGCTTGCCCGACGCGGACAGCGACGGATCGACGAACAGCGCGCGCCCGAGCTGCGCGACCGCCGATAGCGGCTGCGCGGCGGGCCGCTGCAGCACGACCGGATGCGGATTCGCGCCCGTCCAGGCGGCGACGACGGTGCCGATCGCCGCGGGCACCTGCGCGGGGAACGCGATCGCGAACGCGCCATAACCGAGCACGGCCGTGCCGAGCACGAACGCCGCGCGGCGCAGCAGGCGGGAAGGGGAACGCGGCGCGGGGGTGCCGGAGGCGTCGGGAGACGGGAACGCGGGGCGAGCTGTCATGCTGTCGGTCGGAAATCAGGCGCCGCGCGAAGCGGCGTGTTAAATGGAAACGGCCGGCGCGTGATGCGCCGGCCTGCGGTCAACCGATGCCGGTCAGATCGCCGGAGCCGCGCTCAATGCCGTGCCGAGCGTCGGGTCGAGGTACAGCGGCGTCGTGTTCGGCTTCGACGTGAAGTCGAACAGGCTGCGCAGGTCGCCCGCCGTCGCATCGAACGAACCGCCGCCGATGCGCTGGCCGCCGAGCCAGTTGTCTTCGATGAAGCGCACGACGGACGACTGGTCGAGCATCGTGTGGTCGACGTAGTTCTGCTTCGCATACGGCGAGATCACGATCAGCGGAATCCGCACGCCCGGGCCGCAGCGGCCGTTCACGGTCGCGCCGTTCACGCCGGTGGTGCCGCCCGTGCCGCACTTGCCGCTGCCGTTGAGCTGGTCGACCGGGTCGGACGACGCACGCGTCGGCGCCGTGTACACGTGGTCGTACCAGCCGTCCGAGTCGTCATACGTGACGATCACGGCCGTGTTCTGCCAGTCCGGCTGCTGCTGCAGGAAGTTGACGACCTTCGTCACGAACGCCTGCTCGTCGAGCGGATCCGAATAGCCTGCGTGCGCATCCTGCGCGGCCGGCGCCTTCAGGTAGCTGACCGACGGGAAGTTGCCGGCCTTCACGGCCGCGAAGAAATCGTCCGTGTCGTACTGGTGGTTCGCGGGTTCGGCCGTCTTGCCATCGGTCTGGACGCTCGAACCGATCGCGGCGATCGAGCTCGGGCGCGTGTGCTGCGGGTTCGACGTCGACGCGTAGTACTGGAACCAGTTGTGGTGCGGGATGTAGTCGGCTGTCGCGGCGTTCACGGCGGTGGCGACCGTGCTGCGGCTGCAGCCCGTCGTGCCGTTGCCGTTGGTCGTCGACAGGTTGAAGCCGCCCATGAAGCCGCCCCACGTGATCTTCGCGCCGTTCAGCAGGTCGCCGATGTTCTTGCCGCTCATCAAGGCCTGGTCGGTCGTGCTCGAGCACACGTCGTTGCCGGGGTCGACGTCGTTGATCATCGTGAAGCCGCCCTGGCCGTCATTGATGTAGTACGAGGTGGCGGCGAGCGTCGAAGGCTGCTTCGACGTCTTCACGATCTGCATCCCGTTGGTCTGCCCCGACACGACGTTCAGCGCGCCCGGCGTCGACGGGCCATAGACCGTCGTGTATGTGTTGTCGCTCATCGCGAAGCGCTGCGCGTAGTTCCACAGCGCCGTCACGGTGTTGCCGTCGAAGTAGCCCATCACCTGGCCCTTCGTGCCGAACGCGCCGGCGCCGCCGGACGAGCCCTTGCCGGTGTACTTCGGGAACAGGTCGGCGAGGCCGTTGTCCTCGGCCAGCTGCTCGGCCGTGTACGCGTGGTTCTGGTCGGCGGTCGCGGCCTGCGTGCGGTCGAGGCGGAACGGGTTCGCCGCGTCGGTGCCGTTGGCCGTGTTCGTGAAGTTCGGGTTCGCGGTGAGCAGCGTGCCCGTCAGGCCGTTCGGCGTCGGCGTGCCGGCCTTCGCGGTGAACGCCGGTTCGCCCGACGGGTTCGTCGCGTTCGGGTAGGTGCCGAAGTAGTGGTCGAACGAGATGTTTTCACCGTAGATCACGACCACGTGCTTGATCGGCGTGGCGGTCTGCAGCGCATCCTGCGACGACACCGCGGGCGTCGACGTCGGATCGTCGCTGCCGCCGCAGGCGAACAGCGCAAGCGCTGCGGCTGCGCAGGCGGTGACGAGCAAGGCTTGACGGAACATCGGGCAACTCCAGGTAAGGTCTTCGATGGTGGAGAGCGGCCCCGTCGCCGTGTCGGTTCGGCGCGGAGCTCGCAAGAGAGCACGCGCATTGGAACAGTCCCGTATGAAGATGTGGGGACGGAGCGGTTTCGCGAGGGTTGCGCTGTGGTATCGATTCCATTACGGCGCAACGCGGCGCGAAAGAGAACGGAAAGGGGCGGATCGCGTGCAACTTTGGGAGCCCGTTTCGCGGCGCGCGGGGCCGCTGCCGCGCAGGCCGCGCGGGGCGGGCGAAAGGGCGCGGTCAGCCGGTTCAGGCGAGAGGCGGCGCGCGCCGGGTTTTTGACAATCGGATGACGGATTCATACGATGGATGCCCCGCGGCGACGATTTCATGTTGCCGACCGTTACCGAGAATTCAGCGTGCCGATCCCGGTTCTGTTTGCCGTCCTGTGTGCGGCGTTCCTGCACGCGTCATGGAATGCGCTCGTCCGCAGCAGCGGCGACCGGCTGCGGTCGGCCACGGTGCTGCAGATCGCGATCGGGCTGTTCGCGCTGCTGTTCCTGCCGGCCGCCGCGCCGATCACGCCCGTGAGCTGGCTCTGCGTCGTCGCATCGGCCGTGATCCACGTCGTCTATACGCTGCTGCTGGTGCGCGCCTACGAGCACGACGACCTGACCGTCGCCTACCCGGTCGCGCGCGGCACCGCGCCGCTGCTCGTCACGCTCGGCGCGGCGGCGTTCGCGGGCGAGCGCCTGGACGCCGCCGCGCAAGGCGGGCTCGTGCTGATCTGCGCGGGCATCCTGGCGATCGGGCTGGAGGGCGGGCGCGGCGCGAAGCACCGGATGACGCAGGTGCTGCCGACCGCGTTTGCGACCGGCGTGTCGATCGCGGCCTATAGCGTGGTCGACGGGATCGGCGTGCGGGAAAGCGGCAGCACGGTCGGCTATACCGCGTGGATGTTCGTGTTGACGGGCGCGATGATGGCCGCGTACTACCGGCTGCGCGCGGGGCCGCTGCGGCTGACGCAGGATGTCGGCGAAACGGCGAAGGCTGCGTGCGGCGGCGTGTTCGCTGCGCTCGCGTACGGCATCGTGATCTGGGCGATGGATCGCGCGCCGATGGGCCCGGTGTCGGCGCTGCGCGAAACGAGCGTGGTGTTCGCGGCGCTGATCGCGCGCGTGTATCTCGGCGAGCGGCTGACGCCGCGCCGTGCGGCCGGTTGCTTGGTGATCGCGGCAGGTGCGTTGCTGATCAGTGCGTTCGAGGCGGTGCGGTGAAGGCGGCTGCCGAACGTGCAGGGCGTTTGCCCTCGTAAATCAGCTTTCCACCGGCATCGCACTCGTGCACTTGATCTCGTCGAGGCACACGCTCGAATGCACGCCGCTCACGCCTGGAATCCGCATCAGCGTTTCGAGCAGGAACTGCGACAGCCCCTTCAGATCGTGTGCGACGACCTTCAGCACGTAGTCGATGTCGCCCGTCACCGAGAAACATTCCTGGATCTGCGCGAGATCGGACACGAGTTTCTGGAACTTCGACAGGTCGCGGATATGCCCGCGCTCCATCGTCACGTGCACGAACGCTGTGACGCCGAAGCCGAGCGTGTCGGGACAGAGCCGGGTTTCGTAGCGGCGGATCGCGCCGATCTCTTCCAGCCGCCGGTGACGCCGCAATGTCTGCGCGGGCGACAGGCCGACGGCCTTCGCCAGATCGAGGTTCGACGCTCGGCCGTTCTCCTGCAGGATCGAAAGCAAGTGGCGATCGATGCGGTCGATAACCGGTTCAGGCATTTTTATTTCCTCATTTGTCTCCTGGATGCAATTTTATCTCATAATGTAGGGTTTGCATGAACGGGTTACGCAACCCGATTTCGCCGTCGCGACGCTAAACTGACGCCGGATTTTCGTGTGCGGCCGCAGCAATGCGGTGTGGGCGACAGTCGGCGGCCGGTCTGGCGGGCACGCCGACGCGAATCGGGCGTCGCCACGCGAAGATTGCAGTCCCCAACCCGGCGGCTCCACGAACGGCCGCCGGCACAGCAAAAACAGCGCCCGGCACACCGAGGCGCGCCGCACCGCTTCCGGCGGAGGCGGACAAAGTGGAGAAGACATGGTTTCTGGAAACGAGAGCGACGGCCTGAAGCGTGGGCTGAAGAACCGGCACATCCAGCTGATTGCGCTCGGCGGCGCGCTCGGCACGGGGCTGTTCCTCGGCATCGCGCAGACGATCAAGATGGCCGGCCCGTCCGTGCTGCTCGGCTATGCGGTAGCCGGCATCGTTGCGTTCTTCATCATGCGCCAGCTCGGCGAGATGGTCGTCGACGAGCCTGTCGCAGGTTCGTTCAGCTACTTCGCCAACAAGTATTTCGGCCACTTCACCGGCTTCCTGTCCGGCTGGAACTACTGGGTGCTGTACATCCTCGTCAGCATGGCCGAACTGTCGGCCGTCGGGATCTACGTGCAGTACTGGTGGCCGGGCGTGCCGACCTGGGTATCGGCGCTCGTGTTCTTCGTCGTGATCAACCTGATCAACCTGACCAGCGTGAAGTCGTACGGCGAGACGGAATTCTGGTTCTCGATCATCAAGGTCGCGGCGATCGTCGGGATGATCGGCTTCGGCGGCTGGCTGCTCGCGAGCGGGAATGCCGGGCCGGAAGCCAGCGTCCGGAACCTGTGGCAGCACGGCGGCTTCTTCCCGAACGGCGTGTCGGGCCTCGTGATGTCGATGGCGGCGATCATGTTCTCGTTCGGCGGGCTCGAGCTCGTCGGCATCACGGCGGCCGAGGCCGACGATCCGAAGCGCAGCATCCCGCGCGCGACCAACCAGGTCATCTACCGCATCCTGATTTTCTACATCGGCGCGCTCGCCGTGCTGCTGTCGCTGTATCCGTGGGAGAAGGTCGTCAGCGGCGGCAGCCCGTTCGTGCTGATTTTCCACGCGCTGAGCAGCAACCTGGTCGCGAATGTGCTGAACGTCGTCGTGCTGACGGCCGCGCTGTCGGTCTACAACAGCGGCGTGTACTGCAACAGCCGGATGCTGTTCGGCCTTGCGCAGCAGGGCAATGCGCCGAAGGTGCTGTGCTCGGTGAACAAGCGCGGCATTCCGCTCGCCGCGCTCGGCGCGTCGGCGCTCGCGACCGGCCTGTGCGTGCTGGTCAACTACTTCATGCCGGGCAAGGCGTTCGAGGTGCTGATGGGCCTCGTCGTGTCGGCGCTGATCATCAACTGGGCGATGATCAGCCTGATCCACCTGAAGTTCCGCCAGGCCAAGCGCGCAGCCGGGGAGAAGACTTCCTTCCGCAGTCTGGGCTATCCTTTCACGAATTACCTGTGCCTGGCATTCATGGCCGGCATTCTCGTCGTGATGTACCTGACGCCGGATCTCCGCCTGTCGGTGTACCTGATCCCGGTATGGCTCGCGGTGCTTGCGATCGGGTATCGCTTCCGTCAGAAGAATGCAGGCTATGCGATGCGCGACAGCGCGTCCGCACGCTGACGCAGGCCACGACCGACCATTCTTCCAAACGAGACCGACTCAAGCCATGTTCGAACACATCGACGCGTACCCGGGCGACCCGATCCTGACGCTCAACGAGAACTTCCAGAAAGATCCGCGCGACCAGAAGGTCAACCTGAGCATCGGCATCTACTTCGATGCCGAAGGCCGGATTCCGGTGATGGGTGCCGTGCGTGAAGCCGAAACCGCGCTGCAGCGCGAGAGCGGCCCGAAGCCGTACCTGCCGATGGTCGGCCTGGCCGCGTATCGCGACGCCGTGCAGGCGCTCGTGTTCGGCGCCGATCACCCGGCCCGCGTGGCCGGGCGCATCGCGACCCTGCAGACGCTCGGCGGTTCGGGTGCGCTGAAGGTGGGCGCCGATTTCCTGAAGCGCTACTTCCCGGACGCGCAGGTGTGGCTCAGCGATCCGAGCTGGGAAAACCACCGCTTCATCTTCGAGCGCGCCGGCTTCACGGTGAACACGTATCCGTACTACGATGAGGCGACCGGCGGCCTGAAGTTCGACGCGATGCTCGCGGCGATCGACGCGCTGCCGGCGCGCAGCATCGTGCTGCTGCACGCGTGCTGCCATAACCCGACCGGCGTCGACCTCGACGAAGGCCAGTGGGAAAAGCTGATCGACGTGATCGAGGCGCGCGGCCTGCTGCCGTTCGTCGACATGGCGTACCAGGGCTTCGGCGCGGGCCTCGACGCGGACGCATTCGCGGTGCGCGAGCTGGCCCGCCGCGGCGTGCCGGCGCTGGTCGCGAACTCGTTCTCGAAGAACTTCTCGCTGTACGGCGAGCGCGTGGGCGGCCTGAGCGTCGTCTGCGAGGATGCGGCCGCGGCCGACCGCGTGCTCGGCCAGCTGGCCGGCGCCGTGCGCTCGAACTACAGCAACCCGCAAACCTACGGCGCGAAGGTCGTCGCGGCCGTGCTCGGCACGCCGGCGCTGCGCAAGCAGTGGGAAGAGGAGCTGTCGGCGATGTGCCGCCGCATCGCGCGGATGCGCCAGTCGATTCACGACGGCCTGCGCGACCACGTCAGCGGCGAAGCGCTCACGCGCTACGTGAAGCAGCGCGGGATGTTCACGTACACGGGGCTGACCGAATCGCAGGTCGACGCGCTGCGCGAAGTGCACGGCGTGTACATCCTGCGTTCGGGGCGGATGTGCGTCGCGGGCCTGAACGACTCGAACGTCGGCATCGTCGCCGACGCAATCGGCAAGGTGCTGAAGAGCGGCGTCTGAGCGTCGCGCGCCCGGCGCGCAACGCGGCTGGCCGAACCGGCTGTCTCCCGTCGCGGAGGCAGCCGGTTTTTTGTTGCGCGGTCGCTATGTATGCTGCCCGGCTGACGCACGCGCAGTCTCGGCGGTACGATCACGGAATCGGACACAGGACAGAGGAGCGACATGGGCATCCGGATCATCCAGCTCGGCACGCCGCGCGCGGCCGGCGAGGGCCTGCGGATCGGGACGGTGCGGCGGCCGCCGCGCGGCGTGCCGAAGGCGGAATTCGCGTCGCGCAACTACTATGATGTATGGTTGCCGACGTTGTCGCCGAGCCCCGAACTCGTCGCGCAGGCGCAGGCGGCCGAAACGGACGCCGAATGGAACGCGTTCAAGCGCCACTTCCGCGCGGAGATGGCGCATGGCGATCCGGCGAAGGTGCTGGACCTGCTGGCGGCGCTGTCGGCGACCACCGCGTTCTCGATCGGCTGTTACTGCGACGACGAGCGCCATTGCCACCGCAGCGTGCTGCGCGAGCTGCTCGCGGCGCGCGGCGCGGCGATCGAGCCCGACGCGGGCTGACGCGGCGGCACGAAGCCGTATCGCGATCGTGCGGTGCGGCGAACCGGTTGACGTGGGTCAAGTGCGCGGCCGCGCGCGCCACTATGCTCTCGTCATGGAGCGATCACGACAATGACTGGCGGACAGATGCAGATTGCCTTCCCGCCCGAGCCGCCCGAATATTGCGCGCGCGACCTGGTCGTCGCGTTTTCGGCGCTGGTCGACGGACGTTGCGTGCAGTGCGCGGTCACGGCCGAGGCACTGGAAGACCATTTCGGCGCGCCGTCGCTGCTCGAACGCGACCTGCTGGCCGCATTCGACGCGCACCGTTCGGCGATCGAGGCGATGGCACGACGGATGCTCGAAGAAATCGGCGGCCGGCCGGTGCTGCTGCACAGCGGCCATTTCCGGCTCGGCGACTGACACAGCAGGAGGGCGCATGACACTGCAGGGCAACATTCACGAACGCGACTGGTCGGTCGAAGTCGAGACGCGCCCGTGCGAATCGGGCGAATTCCGCTGCCGCGTGTCGGTCGAGCACGGCGCCGGCGCCGCGCGCTTTCATCACACGTTCGAGCACAGCCACGCCTATCCGACCGAGCGCGAGGCAATGATCGAAGGGCTGCGGGCCGGCATGACGTGGATCGAGATGAAGACGTCGCAGGTCTTCAACGTATGAACGGTCCCGCGCCGATGGAGGCGCGGGCGGTCCCTATCGGCAGGCCAGCGATCGAAGAATCCGCGCATGCCACGGAAACCGCGTGCCGCCGCCTTTCGGTGCGGGCGGCGCATGCAAGGCGGGTCGACGAGCGGGCGGCGCCGTCAGGAGTCAGGAGAAACAACATGGGTGTGGGCATGCAGATCGCCTGCCTCGGATTCACGGGTTCCGCCGCGGTCGAAGCCGAAGCCGGCGCACAACTGGTGCGGCTCGAACGGTTTCGCGCACTGATCGGCGGATGCCACCTTGCAATCGAATCGCGCGTGGCGGCCGACGGCGCGCGCACATACGACGTACGGCTCGACCTGGTCTCGCACGATGCGGCGCTCAGGCCGCTGCCGCCGTGCATCGGCGACGACGTGGACGACGCGCTGCGCCGCGCGTTCGGTCAGGCCGAACAGGTGCTGATCGCGTGGCAGGCCGGTGGTGAAAGGGCCAGGCTGAGCGATGCCGCAACCGATGGCACGGCTCGGTGACGCACGGCGCGACGCATGACGCCGCGCGGACGATCCTTGCGCGTACTTCAGACCTGATCAGACCCGTATCAGCCCCGTATCAGCCCCGTATCAGACCCGCGCGAGCGCCTGCGCGTCGATGATGCGTACGCGCTTGCCGCGCGTTTCGACCACCGCATCGCGATGGAACCGCGAGAACATCCGGCTGACCGTTTCGAGCTTCATTCCGAGATAACAACCGATTTCCTCGCGCGTCATCCGCAGGTTGAATTCGGTCGCGGAATAACCGCGCGCCTCGAAGCGCGACGACAGGTTCAGCAGGAAATGCGCAACGCGCTGTTCGGCCGACATCGTGCCGAGCAGCAGCATCTGGCTCGATTCGCGCACGATTTCGCTGCTCAGCATCTGGTAGAGGAAATGCTGCATCGGCTTGATCTCGCGGCACGCCGCTTCGAGTGCGCCGAACGGGATGATGCACACGACGCTGTCTTCCAGCGCGATCGCGTCGCAGCAGTGCTGGCCGCCGCCGATACCGTCCATCCCGAGCGTTTCACCGGCGATCTGGAAGCCCGTCACGTGTTCGCGGCCGTCGCGATGCATCATCACCGTCTTGAACGAACCCGCGCGCACCGCATAGATGCTCTGGAACGGATCGTCGGTGCGGAACAGCGCATCGCCCTGGCGAACGTGCCGGGTCGTGCAGATGATCGCGTCGAGACGGCCGTATTCGGCGGCCGTCAGGTGCGGCGGCAGGCACATCGAACGCATCGCGCAGACCGAGCAGCGCGCGGCGGGATGTTTGGTGGCGTCGGCGCGCGTCACCGCTCGAAGCGGAATCGTCGGGCGGGGCGCGATAGGTACGTCGGCGGCGCAGGCGGTGGCTGTGGACATGAGTCACTCCGGCTCGTCAGGGGTGGTGCACGCGAGCGTGCACCAGGGATTCGATGACACGGCACGCGGCGTCGAATTCGACGGTCTTGTCGAAGAAGTAGTCGGCTCCGGCCGTCGCGCATGCCTCTCTGAATGCCGGTGCCGAATGATTCGTCAGCACGATCGTGACGATGCGCGGTGTGGCCTTCGACAGCATCCCGATCAGGTCGAGGCCGCTGCCGTCCGCGAGCCGCAGGTCGACGATCACCACGTCCGCCCGGCTGCTGCGGATCTGCGTCCACGCGTCCTGGCCGTCTTCCGCCTCGCCCACGACGGCGACGCCGCGGATCGCGCCGACGAGCAGCGCGATCCGCTGCCGGACGGCAACGGCGTGATCGACGAGAAACACCCTGAGCGGGGCGGGTGACAGGCTGGCATTCATGCCGGCAGTATCGTGTTGCGCCGCCAAAAATGAAATCGGCCGAATTGGAAGTTGGTGTAGGCCGCTTCGACGTGTTGTAGGGCGTTTCCTACAACGCGTACGGGAAAGTACCGGCGCGCTCCGGATGTTGCGATGCCGCACCGGCGGCGCACCCGCGGCCGGCGGGCTTTGCTGCCGGGTCAGCCGGCCTGGCGCGCGTCCAGCGCATCGCGTGCGGTACGGCACGCGGCGAGATCCCACGCGGCGCAGCCGACGCTCTTGAACAGCAGCGGTCCGCCGAGGGCGAATGCGCCGCTCAGCACGTCGGCGAGCGACGCGACCTGCTGCCAGTCGACCTGCGCGACGATCAGGTCGCCGGCCTCGTGGCGCGCGCCGGCCGGATCGTCGACGACGAGCCGGCTGCCACGCACCGTGTTCGCGTCGATCTCGGCCGCATCCGCGGTGAACGCGCCGACGCCGACCACGAGCCGGCCTTCGCGCGCGGCGTCGCGGTAGACGGGCGTGCGGCTCGTCGTCAGCGTGACGACGACGTCGATCGCATCGGGAATCGCGTCGCCGTCGAGCGGTGCGAGCCGCGGCGCTTGCGCGCGGTGCGCGGCGCAGAAGGCGGCCGCGCTGTCGGCGCGGGTACCGCGCACGTGAAGGCGCGCATCGGGAAAGATCGCCGCGAGCGCTTCCGCATGATTGGCCGACTGCTTGCCGGTGCCGATCAGCAGGATGTCGCGCGGCGCGGCGCCATGCAGCGCGTCGATGCCGAGCGCGGTGACGGCCGCCGTGCGGCGTCCGGTGACCGTCGGGCCGTCGAGCGCGAAGCGCATCTCGCCGGTGGTCGCGTCGTACGCGGTCACCTGGCCGAGGATCGTCGGCAGCCCGCGCGCGCCGTTGCCGGGGCATACGTTCACGAGCTTGTGGGTGGCAAGGTCACGCGCGCTCGACGGCATCGACAGCATCACGCCGCCGGCCTGCAGCGGCACGACCAGGCGCTCGGGGCTGACGATCTCGCCCGCCGCATACTCGGCGACGGCTTGCCTGAGCGTGGCGAGCAGCGCCGGGTAGTCGAGCAGCGCGGCCGTGTCGGCCGCATCGAAAACGGGAATCCGGGAAAGGGCGGTCATCGTGTACGTCGCAGGCGTCGGTGAGCGTGGGCGACGGGCGCATGACGCGCCCGCCAAGGGGCTGCCGGGTACCGTGATACAGGGCAGCGTGGATCGAATCTATACCACTTTCAGCCACATCTGCAACCCGGGAAATGAAGCAAAGGGGCAGTTTTGGTTCTAATATCTGTCCAGAAGGGTCGCCGTGGTCTCGATGCCCGCGCCGCTCCGGTATAGTGCGAACCCATTCCAAGTCCACGCCCTCGACCGGGCAGGAGCCATACGATGATGTCCGCGCGTCCCGAATCACTCGAAGGCGGTTTCAGGCCGCTGCAGATCTACGAGCAGGTTGCCGAGAAGATTCGCGACGAGATTCGCGCGGGGCGCTACGCGGCCGATTCGCGGCTGCCGTCCGAGCGCGAGCTCGCGGTGCTGTTCCAGGTCGGCCGGCCGGCCGTGCGCGAGGCGCTCGGCGCGCTGCAGAATGAAGGGCTCGTGTTCACGAAGCGCAATTCCGGCACCTATGTCGTCGCGTCGCCGCTCGACGTGCTCGCGGAGCGCGGCGACATGCGCGCGGCGTCCGAGGCCGACTTCAGCCCGACGTCGACGCTCGACGTGCGGCTGATCCTGGAACCCGCGATCGCGCGCCTCGCGGCGTCGCATGGCCGCACCGACCCGGGCGCCGAGCGCTATCTCGCGCAGATGGAAACCATCACCGACGTCGACGATCCGCACCAGCGCGCGCTGTGGAACGAGAGCGACCGACTGTTCCACCGGCAACTCGCGCTGATGACCGGCGACCCGCTGATCGTGAAGATCGCGGACGAGGTCGCGAAGACGATGGACCAGCCGTTATGGAAGCGGCTGAAGGACGACGGCATCTACGATGCGGGTCGGATCCGGCTCTACGTGTCCGAACACCGGCTGATCTACGAGGCGATCGTGTCCGGCGACGCCGATGCGGCCGCGTTCTACGTCGAGCAGCATATCCGCCGCGTGCGGCGCGACATCGCGCCGAAGTGATCGGTGTGGCCTCGTTCTGGTCTGAATTATGACCAGAATCGCGAAAATTATTTTGAAATTGCTTGCGATGTGACCACGCGTGTCCTACATTGGTTTCACACAAAACCAATCAGGAGACATCATGCGACACCTCGTTACCGCGCTCTCGGTGGCCGTTGCCGCCGGCGCGCTGACTTCCGCGCACGCGCAGGAAGTCGTGATGATCGGTCATTCGGCGCCGCTGACGGGCCCGCAGGCCGCGAACGGCAAGGACAATGAAAACGGCGCGCGCCTTGCCATCGACGAACTCAACAAGGCCGGCGTGAAGGTTGCCGGCAAGACCGTCACCTTCAAGCTGATTTCGGACGACGACCAGGCCGACCCCAAGGCCGGCGTGCAGGTCGCGCAGAACCTCGTCGACAAGGGCGTCGTCGCCGTGCTCGGCCCGTACAACTCGGGCGTCGCGATCCCGGCGTCACGCGTGTACTCGAATGCCGGCGTGCCGATGCTGCCGGTGGCGTCGAATCCGGCGCTCACGAAGCAGGGCTTCAAGAACATCTTCCGGATCGGCGCGAGCGACGAACAGCTCGGCGGCACGATGGGCACGTTCGCTGCGAAGACGCTGAACGCGAAAACCGCGGCCGTCATCGACGATCGCACCGCGTACGGGCAGGGCGTCGCCGAGCAGTTCATGAACGTCGCGAAAGCGAACGGCATCAAGATCGTCGACCAGGAATTCACGAGCTCGTCGGCTACCGATTTCCTCGGCATTCTCACCAAGATCAAGGCCAGCAACCCCGACGTGATCTTCTTCGGCGGCTATGCGGCGCAGGGCGCGCCGATGGCCAAGCAGATGAAGCAGCGCGGGCTGCGCGCGAAGCTGCTCGGCGGCGACGGCATCTGCTCGGCCGACATGGGCAAGGTCGCGGGCGAAGCGGCGTCGATCGTCTACTGCGCGCAGGGCGGCGTCGCGCTCGAGAAGACGCCGGCCGGGCGCGAATTCCTGAAGAAGTACCACGACACCTATCACACGGATCCGCAGGTCTACGGCGTCAACTACTACGACGGCGCGAAGCTGCTCGCCGACGCGATGGTCAAGGCCGGCACGACCACCGACAAGGCGAAGCTGATCGCGCAACTCGCGAAGTCGAACCATGCGGGCGTCGCGGGCACCTATTCGTTCGACGCGAACGGCGACCTGAAGGGTGCGCCGACGACCGTCTACGTGATCCGCAACGGCCTGCCCGAGCCGTACGCGAAGTAACCGGCCAATCTGCCATCGGACGGCGGCCTGGCCGCCGTCCTTCGTTTCAACGCATTCGATCGACCATGAAAATTTCCCGATCCCTTTCCACCGTCGAAGTCCATACGGGCGGCGAAGCGTTCCGCATCGTCACGAGCGGGCTGCCGCGTCTGCCGGGCGACACGATCGTCCAGCGCCGCGCATGGCTCAAGGAGAACGCCGACGAGATTCGCCGCGCGTTGATGTTCGAACCGCGCGGCCACGCCGACATGTACGGCGGCTACCTGACCGAGCCCGTGTCGCCGAACGCCGATTTCGGCGTGATCTTCGTGCACAACGAAGGCTACAGCGACCATTGCGGGCACGGCGTGATCGCGCTGTCGACCGCCGCGGTCGAACTCGGCTGGGTACAGCGCACGGCGCCGGAAACGCGGGTCGGCATCGACGCGCCGTGCGGCTTCATCGAGGCCTTCGTCAAGTGGGACGGCGAGCATGCGGGGCCCGTGCGCTTCGTCAACGTGCCGTCGTTCATCTGGCGGCGCGACGTGTCGGTCGACACGCCGTCGTTCGGCACCGTGACCGGCGACATCGCGTATGGCGGCGCGTTCTACTTCTACGTCGACGGCGCGCCGTTCGACCTGCCGGTGCGCGAAGCGGCGGTGGAAAGGCTGATTCGCTTCGGCGCGGAAGTGAAGGCTGCCGCGAACGCGAAGTACCCGGTCGTGCATCCGGAGATTCCGGAAATCAACCATATCTACGGCACGATCATCGCGAACGCGCCGCGCCATCCGGGCTCGACGCAGGCGAACTGCTGCGTGTTCGCGGATCGCGAGGTCGACCGCTCGCCGACCGGCTCCGGCACCGGCGGGCGCGTCGCGCAGCTGTACCAGCGCGGGTTGCTCGCGGCCGGCGACACGCTCGTCAACGAATCGATCGTCGGCACGATCTTCAAGGGGCGCGTGCTGCGCGAGACGACGGTCGGCGACATCCCGGCCGTGATCCCGGAAGTGGAGGGCAGCGCGCATATCTGCGGGTTCGCGAACTGGATCGTCGACGAGCGCGATCCGCTGACCTACGGTTTTCTCGTGCGCTGAGCATCGGCGCCGATCGGCCGCCGTCGCGCGGCTTCCCGTTTGTTGTACCAGGCTTGGCGCGTCGCTCCCGTTGCGGGGCACGCGCCTTTTTTGCATGTGAACGGTCGCGACACCGCGCCGCGCATGCCGACGCAAGGCCGCCACGGACCGGCGGGCCGCGCGAGTTTTGGTACGATGCACCCTTTTCAGCCGAGCCCCACCCGCGTGAATCGCCGAAACGTGTCGTCAGTGCGTGATTTCTGTGCCAGATGGATCGCGCGCGCCCAACCCGTCGCGGCTGCCGCCGTCGCGAGGGTCAAGCCTCTCGCCGCCGCCGCGTGGCACCATCTCCGTCATCCGACGCGCCGCGGCGTGCTGCTCACGGCCGCCGCCGTGCCGGCGCTGTTCGTGCTCTACGTGATCGTACTGATCCCGTTCACGCCGGGCATCGGCGACATCCGCAAGGCGCGCGTCGACCAGCCCGCACAGGTGCTGTCCGCCGACGGCAAGCTGCTGGCCGAATTCAAGCCGTCGAACCGCGAGTGGGTGCCGCTCAAGCAGATCTCGCCGCACATGGTCGACGCACTGATCGCGACCGAGGACCATCGCTTCTACGAGCATCACGGCCTCGACTGGAAACGCACCGCATCGGCCGCGCTCCATACGTTCTCGGGTAGCCGCCAGGGCGGCTCGACGATCACCCAGCAGCTCGCGCGCAACCTGTATCCGGACGAGATCGGCCGCGCGCCGACGCTCACGCGCAAGGTGAAGGAAGCGATCACCGCGCTGAAGATCGAGGCCGTCTACAGCAAGGACCAGATCCTCGAGACCTACCTGAACACGGTGCCGTTCCTGTACAACGCGTACGGCGTCGAGATGGCCGCACGCACCTATTTCGACAAGTCGGCCGACGAGCTCGACGTGCTCGACAGCGCGACGCTCGTCGGGATGCTGAAGGGCAACAGCTACTACAACCCGGTGCTGAATCCCGAGCGCGCGCTGCAGCGGCGCAACACGGTGCTCGGCCAGATGGTGAAGTACGGCAAGCTGTCGGCGGCGCAGTTCGCGCAGTTGCAGCGCAGGCCGCTGCGTATCGATTTCGAGCGCCAGAAGGAGCCGCCGGGGCCGGCGCCGCATTTCGCGCAGCAGTTGCGCAAATGGCTGATCGCGTGGGCCGACCGTAACGACTACAACATCTATTCGGACGGGCTGATCGTGCGCACGACGATCGACTCGCGGCTGCAGCAGATGGCGACGCAGGCGCTCACGCTGCAGGGCAATCAGCTGCAGGGCATTGCGAACAACGCATGGAGCGGCCGCGACGGCTGCGGTACCGACAACGAGGTGTTCCGCACCTTCATGCGCGAGTCGCCCGAGTACAAGGCCGCGCAGGACGCCGGCAAGGACGACGCGGCCGCGATGAAGCTGCTCGCGGCCGACCGCGGCTTCATGCGCGCGCTGTGCAAGACGAAGACCGACGTGCAGGCCGGCTTCCTCGCGATCGATCCGCGCGACGGGCAGATCCGCGCCTGGGTCGGCAGCCGCGACTTTACCAACGAGCCGTTCGATCACGTCGCGCAGGCGCGGCGCCAGCCGGGCTCGACGTTCAAGCCGTTCGTCTATGGCGCCGCGTTCGCGAGCGGGATGAAGCCGGAAGACACGTTCATCGACCAGCCGGTCGAGATCCCGCTGAAGGGCGGCGAGATCTGGCGGCCGAACGACGACGTGCCGCCCACCGGCAAACCGATGACGCTGCGCGACGCGGTCGCGCTGTCGCGCAACCGGATCACCGCGCAGGTGATGGAGAAGGTCGGGCCCGCGGCCGTCGCACGGCTCGCGCGCGACATGGGCGTGCGCGAAAGCCCGCTCGAGCGCGTGCCGTCGCTCGCGCTCGGCACGAGCCCGGTCACGCTGAAGGAGATGGTCGCGTCGTACGCGACGATCGCGAACGGCGGGCTGTACGTCGAGCCGCAAATGGTGACGCGCATCGAAAACCGCCAGGGCGACGTGCTCGCCGAATACGCGCCGGGGCCGCCCGAGCGCGCGTTCGACGCCGAAACCGACAAGACGCTGCTCGACGTGATGCGCGATGTCGTGACGCGCGGCACAGGCGGCAGCATCCGCACGCGCTTCGGGATCCGTGGCGACGTGGCCGGCAAGACGGGCACGACGCAGGACAACGCGGACGGCTGGTTCATCCTGATGCAGCCGGGCCTCGTCGCCGGTGCGTGGGTCGGTTTCGACGACGGCCGCGTGACGCTGCGCAGCGATTACTGGGGGCAGGGCGCGCACAGCGCGCTGCCGATCGTCGGCGATTTCTTCCAGCGCGCGCAGCGCGCCCGGATCGTCGACACGAAGGCGAAATTCGATACCGAGCCGTCGCCAGGCTGGTTCGCATCGCTGCGCGAGCGTGCGTCGGACCTGTTCGACACGTGGTTCAGGACCGAGCCGAAGAAGACGCCCACGCCCGTCAGGACGCAGCGTGTCGAGCCTCCATCGGAAGCCGACGAAGGCGCAGCATCGGCCGCGTCGACGGCATCGGCGCCCGAAGCGGCGTCCGGCGGCATCGTCGAGGAATGGATACCGGCGTCCGAAGTGGCCGCATCGGCCGCGGCGCTGTCGGCGGGCGCATCGCAACCGCAGCCGGCACCGCAGCCGGCAGCCGGCGCAAGTACGACGAGCGGTGTCGGCACGGGCACCGGCGCCGCACCGGCAGCCGCACCTCCCGCCACGCCGGCCCAGCCGACCGCGCCGGTCGCTCCCGACACGACCGGCGCCTCACAGTAACGAAGCCGTTCAGATTTCGCGCGAAGCTGCCGTAATCAGGTTGTCACGACAGTTCGCGCGGTCGCTCCGCGCGCCTCTCCGATGCGGCTTCCCACCGACTACGTCGCGCTCGTGCGCGACGATCTCTCCGCCGGCGTTCCGCTCGGCTTCGATCTCTACGATGCCGACGGCGCCGCGCTGCTGCCGGCCGGCACGACACTGCGCGATGCCGCGCAGCATGCTTTCCTGTTCGATCATTTCCGGCCCATGCGCGTGCGCGAAAACGCCGATGCCGATCCGCGCGTGCATGGCGCGGTGCCGCCCGCCAAGCGCATGGGGTTGGCGGCCGGCGCCGCGATCGGCATCCGCCGCCGGGTCGGCACGACACGCGCGCTGCAGCGCTGCCGGCTGATCGGCATCGCCGCGTCGGGCGCGCTGTTCGTCGAACCTCAGCCGGCGGCCGTGCTCGAATTCGCGCGCGGCGACGACATCGAAGCGGTGGCGATCGGCCGGGCCGCGGTGTCCCGTTTCGGCGCGACGGTCGAGTCGGTGCAGGTGTCGGGCGCCGCGCCGTTCATGATCCTGTCGCCGCCGGGCTTCGTCGACCGGCTGCGCACGCGCGCGGAGCCGCGCGTGCCGGCACGGGTCGCGGCCTGCTGCACGGGTGGCGCGGATGGCACGGAAAGCATCGGAATGGTGCACGACATCAGCCTGAGCGGGCTGTCGGTCGCGTTCGACCGGACCATCGCCGCGGCCGGCGAGCCGTTGCGCGTGCTGCTGCCGTACGCGGCGGGCGACCGCGTCGAATGGCTGGCGCTCGACGGCACGGTGCGGGCCGTGCATGCCGATCCGTCGGCGCCGGCGCTGACGCTTCATCACGCCGCATTCGGCGAGATCGGCGCCGACGACCTGGTCCGCCTCAAGGCACTGTTGTTCGACAGGCTGATGGCGGCGGCGGACATCGACCAATCGCGCTGAAGCGCGGGCAGCACGCGCCGGATGCCGTATCGCAGCATTCGGCGTATGAATGCCGATAATCATCTGATGAATGGCGTTATTCCCGCGCGATTGTGCTCTTCCCGTCAATAGTGAATTCGCGATTTAAGTATTTACCCTGATAGTCGCGCCTCCTAGACTTCTACTCATGCGCAACGACCCCGAGTCCGAAGCGCCTGACAAAACAATCCTGGAGGTAACGCATCATGAAATCGCTGATCAAGGCAGTTGCACTGGCCGCTCTGGTGGCCGCACCGGTTGTCTCGTTCGCCCAGTCGAACCAGCAGCCGCTGACGCGCGCGCAAGTGCGCGCCGAACTGGTCCAGCTCGAAAAGGCCGGCTACAACCCGAACGACTGGATCAATTACCCGGAAAACATCCAGGCCGCCCAGGCAAAGATCGCCGCCGCGCAGAACACCGGCGCGCAAGCCGACGCAACGGGCTACGGCGCGAATGCCGCCGCGACGTCGCAGTCGGGCCAGCGCGTGGTCGTGCCGGCCGCCGCCGATCGCACGTCGGTGTACTTCGGCCACTAAGCCGGCCGGCGCCGCCATGGCGCCCGGTTTGCCGCTTCCCCCGAAACCCGTGCACGGTATCCGTGGACGGGTTTTGCGTTTCTGCATGCACGAACGAGCCGGGGCGAGTGCGGTGCGCCCGCCGGCCGTCACGGCGCGGCGCCCGCGTGGCGGGCACGGGTCGCGAGCACCGCCGCGACGCCACCGAGGATGGCGGCCGATGCGAGCGCGAGCCGCCAGGTCGGCTGTTCCGACAGGAACAGCACGGCGCCGCACGCGGCGATCGGCGGCACGGACAACTGGATCGCCGCGGCGCGCATGGCCGTGAGGTGCCGCAGCGCGGCATACCAGACGACGTAGCCGAGGCCCGATGTGAGCGCACCGGAAAGCACCGCAAGCGCGATGCCGGCCGGTGTCACGTGCATGCGGGCGGCGAGCGCGACGCTCAACGCGAGCGCGAGCGGTGCGGCACGCAGGAAGTTGCCGGCGGTCGCCGCGACCGGATCGGCAGGCTTCCGGCCGCGTATCGAATAGATGCCCCATGCAACGCCGGCGACAGTCATCAGCGCGGCGCCTTGTGGCGTCGGCGCCGCGAGCCCCGGCGACACGAGATACAGCAGCCCGCCGAGCGCGACGCCGAACCCGGCCCAGCCGGCCGGGGCGAACCGTTCGCCGGCGCGCCATCCCGCCGCGAACATCGTCAGTTGCACCGCGCCGAACAGGATCAGCGCGCCGGTTGCGGCACTGACGGTCAGGTACGCGAACGAGAAGCACGCGACATAGGCGAACAGCATCGCCGCCGCGGGCCAGTCCGCGGGCGGGGCGGGCCGTCGCGCACCCGCGCGGGCAACGATCGCGAGCATCAGCGCGCCCGACACGAGGCGCAGGCTGCCGAAGCTGGCCGCGTCGATTCGCCCGGCCTGCAGCGCGAGCCGGCACAGCAGCGAATTCGATGCGAATGCGAGCATCGCGACTGACGTCAGCGCGGCAACCCGCACGCCTGGTCGCACGTGCAGCGCGAATGCGGAGGCGGGCGGACGCATCGCGGGCCTCACGCGTGGTTCGCGACGATCAGCACGGCCACGCCGAACAGCGCGACGCCGAGCGGCGCCGTGAGCTGCCGTCCCCACACCGCATTCTTTTCGATGGCCATCAGCGCGGCGAGCGACAGCATCCAGCCGAGACTGCCGGCGCCGACGACGAACATCAGCAGCATCAGCGCCCAGCAGCACCCGACGCAGAAGAGCCCGTGGCTTGCGCCCAGCGCAAACGCATGCCGCAACGGCGTGCGGCCGCGCCAGCGGCTGATCACGAAACCGAAAGGGGTGCGGCAACGGTCCAGACAGTGTTCCTTCAGCCGGCTGAACTGAAATGCGCCGGCGAGCGCGAACACGGCCGCGCCGATCAGCCAGCCGCGCCACGCGAGTGCCGGCACATGCGCGACGCCCATCAGCAGCAGCGCATGCAGGCCGTGCGCGACGAGGCCGAATCCGCTCCACGCGACGACGTAGCCGACACCAACGAGCGCGAGCAGGTGCGTCTGGTCCGGGCGGTTCGAGACGACGCGCGCGAACGCATCGAACAGCGACAGCGTCGTCGGCAGCATCATCGCCAGGATCATCAGCGTCCAGGCGGCCGCGTCGAGCACGGCCGGCAGCCATAGCGAGCCACCCGGCAGCGCGCGACACAGTGCGTTGAACGGTTCGGAGGCGGCACCGTCGCCGTGCTCGAGATAACGCCCGTACGGACTGCGTGTCCACGCCCACAGCGTGACCCACGCGAATGCGACGAGGCTCGCGAACACGAGCGGGAACAGGCGCCGGTGCAGCGACGCTGCCATGGCCGTTTCCGTGCGACCGCGATTCACGCGTCGAACAGGAACGTGCTCTGCAACGCGTTGTGATTCTTCAGATCGAGGTCGATGCCGATCGCCGCATTCTTCGACCGGTAGACAGGCGCCTTGCCGACGAACACGGGTGCGCCGGGCACCGTCGAGAACACGGTGTCGGTCAGCGTCGTCTGCGCGCCGCTCGGGCCCAGGTACGGCTCGAGTTCCGCGTGATAGTCGGTGCCGATCGACAGCGTGCCGCGCGCGCCCTCGACGTCGAACCGGATCGGTGCGCGCTCGATCGACACGACCTTGCCGATCAGTTTCGCGAGTTCGGCGATCGGGCCGCCGGCCTGTCCCGTATAGACCTTGAGGAGCGCCTTCTCCTGCTCGTCGGACGCCGTGTCGCTGACGTAGATCGCAGCCGTCCAGTTGCCTTGCAGGATATTGCCCGGCACACGGCACACCGCGGCGATCGTATTGCCGCCGACGTCGACGCCGTCGACCGTGCCCTTGTCGACATGCCAGGCGACGATGGTGTCGCACACGCCGAAATCCGGATCCTCGCCGATCCAGCAGGGGCACAGTACGCGGCAGTTGCAGACCTCGAGCAGACGGCCTTCCAGGTGATAGCTCATGATTTCCTCCAGGGAGCGACGGCGATTGCGCGGTGCGCAGGGCAGAGGAAACCGGCTGACGAAACGTCATGCCCGCTCGACGGCACGAACGCGAAATGCGCTGAAGAATGCGCGGAAGCGGGACGGGATGGATGCGATAGCGCGGGCCTGAAGCGGCGTATCGATTTTCCAGTGTAGGCGCGCGTGGACGATATGCAAGCCGGCACGGGGGCACGATGCCGGCTGACAAGCGAACGCGCGTGCGCTAGCATCGCGGACGGTGTCGCCGCGCGCCGAGGCGCGGCAGGGGCATCAGGCTCCGCACCGGCTTCCACGACTTCAACGAACAACAAGGAGCATCCATGCGTGTCTTGACCGGTCTGCTGTGCTCGCTGGCGCTGGCGGCGAGCGTTGCCCATGCACAGGCGAATTGTGCGGACGCAACGGATCAGGCGACGATGACGGCATGTGCCGATCGTGCGTACAAGAAATCCGACGGGGAGCTGAACCGGACCTACCAGGCCGTCACCGCACGCCTGCGCGATGCACGGCCGCTTGCCGACAAACTCGTGAACGTGCAGCGCGCGTGGATCGCGTACCGCGATGCCGAATGCAGTTTCTCCAGCGCGAATGCAGAGGGCGGCAGCGTATACCCGATGGTCGTATCGACCTGCCTCGACGATCTGACGAAAGCGCGTACCGAAACGCTGAAGGGCTATCTGTCCTGCGAGGAAGGCGATCTCGCGTGCCCGGTGCCCGGCAAGTAAAGTCATGCACCGCTTGACCGGCCGCATGCCGCGCAGCCGGTCGAACCCGCCATCCGCCGCCGGACGTCGTCCGTTACACGTCGTCCGTTTCGTCGAGCAGCTTGTGCCGCATCGCGTAACGCACCAGCGCCGCTTCGTGCGGCATCTGCATCTTTTCCAGGATCCGTGTCTTGTAGGTGCTGACCGTCTTCGCGCTCACGCACAGCGCCTGTGCGATCTCGGTCAGCGTCTGGCCGGCGGCGATCCGCCGGAATACGTCGAATTCGCGATCGGACAGCCGCTGGTGCGGCAGCGTCTCGGCCGGCTCGTTCAGGCTCTGCGCGAACTGCTCGGCCATCGCGAGGCTCACGTAGACGCCGCCCGACGCCACCTTCGTGACCGCGCCGACCAGCTCGGCGCTGGCGCTTTCCTTCGTCAGATAGCCTGACGCGCCCGCGCGGAACGCACGCACCGCGTATTGCTGCTCCGCGTGCATCGTCAGCACGAGCACGCGCAGCGCGGGTTTCTCGTCCTTGATCTGCTTGATCAGTTCGACGCCGTTGCGGCCGGGCATCGACAGGTCGAGCACGAGCACCTGCGCGGGCGTCGAGCGCACGAGCGCGATCGTCGACGGGCCGTCGCAGGCTTCGCCGGCCACCTCGAATCCGGTGGCGTTCTGGAGAATGTGCCGCAGACCATCGCGCACGAGCGTATGGTCGTCGGCAATGAGCACCGTGATCATGTGATGAGGGTTTCCTGTTGAACGGTACTGAGCGGGAACGCGACGGTAATCGAGAAACCGCGCGCGAGCGCGGTATCGATCGTCACGGTACCACCGAGCATGTGTGCGCGTTCGCGAATGCCGATCAGGCCGAACGATTTGTCCTCGTGAGCCGGGCCGCCGGGCGCCGCGCCGCGGCCGTTGTCCGCGACGCGCAGCACGCAGAAGCCGTCCTCGATATCGAGCCGCAACGCGACGCGCGTCGCATCCGCGTGGCGCGCGACGTTCGTCAGCGCTTCCTGGACGATGCGGAACAGCGTGGTCGCGCCCGCGCTGGTGAACGTGAGGCCGCCCGTTTCGACGTGACGCTCGACATCGATCCCGTAGCGGTTCGTGAAATCGTTCGCGAGCCATTCGATCGCGGGCACGAGGCCGAGATCGTCGAGCATCACGGGGCGCAGGTCGGCCGCGATGCGCCGCACCGATGCGACTGTCGCATCGATCAGCCGCCGCATGCCCTGCAGGTGCGACAGCATGCCCGCGTCGGGCTGCGCGCGGCCGGGCACGCGCAACTGCTGCTCGACGACCGACAGGTCCATCTTCAGCGCGGTGAGCTGCTGGCCGAGGTCGTCGTGCAGTTCGCGCGCGATGCGCGTCTTTTCCTCTTCGCGCACGTTCTGCAGGTTCGCCGACAGTTCACGCAATTCCTGGCGTGACTGCTTCAGCGCGTTCTCGGCGCGCAGCCGCTCGGTGATGTCGCGCAGCATCACCGTATAGAGCTTGCCCGACGCGTCGCGGATCTGCGAGATCGACGCCTCGATCGGGAATTCCTCGCCGTTGGCGCGCAGCCCGAACAGCACGCGCTGGCGGCCCATCTGGCGCTCCGAAACCCCCGTCACGCCGAACTGGTCGACGTGCTTCGCGTGCGCGGCACGGAACCGTTCGGGGATGAAGCGCGACAACGGCGCGCCGATCGCCTCCATCGCGGACACGCCGAACACCTGCTCGGCCATCGGATTGAAGATCACGACCGTCTGCTTTTCGTCGATCGTGATGATCGCTTCCATCGACGAACGGATAATGCCCATCATCCGCGCTTCGTTGAGGATGCCGCGGCTGCTCGCGCCGGAATCGGCCGCGGCGCCGGACCGGCCGCGCACCAGCGCATGGACGAGCGCCGCGAATGCGAACGACGCGATCAGCCCGGCGGCCAGCACGGTGCCGGCCGCGCGTTGCGCACCGGTTGCACTCGGGCGGCCGTCGGCGGAATAGGCGAGCGTCAGCATGGTGCCGCCGAAATTCAGCACGTCGGTGCGCCGCAGCAGGTCGGGCGAAGCCGACGCCTCGTCGGTCGTCGTTTCGACACTGGCGATCGCGCGTGAATCGCCGCCGGCGGTCATCCACAGGTCGATCCCGCGTTCCGCGTCGAGCGCACGCTCGACCAGGCGCCGCGGGCTCAGCGCAGCGAACAGCACGCCGTCGGCGCCGGCTTCGCGCGTGCCGGACGGGGTGGCGGCCGCATGCCGCGACGCGGTCACGGGCAGGAACAGCGTGAGGGTGCGTGCGTCGCGGGACGCGTCGTCGTCGGCCGGGTGGACGCCAAGTGCGATATCGCCGGTCTGAAGCGCGCGGGAGAGTGGCGCGGCGTCGGAAGCAGCGAAGCGCACGACGGGCGAGTTCGATGCGGGCGCGCTGAGCGTTGCGGCCGCGAGCGGGCTGGCCGGCATCGGGTTCGCGCCGGCGAGGGCGCTGCGTGTGGCAGGCGGCAACGGCGCATAGCCGAGCTGCCGGATCGGCGAGCGGCCGTTGTCGAGACCGAGCGTCTCCGCATAACGACGCCATTGTTCCGGCGTCATGTCCGGCACGAGGCCGAACGCGCCGCGCGCACTTTCGAGCACGGCGACGCCGGACTGCAGTTCGTGGCGCAGCATCGCGGTCACGTGCGCCGTGCGGCGTTCGAAGCGCGTATGGACGGCGCTTTGCCACTGCCCGCGCACCAGCAGCGCGACGCCGAGCGACAGCACCGCGCCGGCGAACAGCGCAACGACGCCGGCCGCGAGCGGCTGGCGTAACATGGTCTGGAGGCGCGTGTGCCCTCGGGCGTCACGCGTCGGGGTTCCACCGGCGGTCATTCAATGGCCATTCAGTTGTCGGGGCCCTTGGCACTCGGGCGGCGCGGCAAAACCGGGCAAAACTCGCACCGGCTGCGTGCAACGTCTATTTTCAAGATGAAATTGTGCGCGTTTTACACGTTTTATGTAATAGGGTCACCTGAAAATGCGGCAAACGGCGCGGAGCAGCGGGCACGCCGGCCGCGCTTGACGCGCGTCAACGAGCGCGTCGACACGTGGAGCAGACTGTTCGGCAGGCAAGCCGGCACCGGGCCGGTTTGCGGTAACGGGCCGCCGTTGCGCGATGCGCGGCGCGTGCCCGGTCGGAGGGACGGACCATGTACAAGCGGATTTTCGTCGGGCTAGACGGCAGCCCGAATGCGCGTCTCGCGCTGAACGAGGCGATCCGGATCGCGGCAGCGTCCGGCGGCGAGGTCACCTGCGCGTATGTCGTCGAGCATCGGCCGCAGCTCGTCGACGTCGATGCGGGCTTCGCGGCCGAGCGCGACGGCGATGCGGCCGCGACCGCTGCCGCGACGCCAGTGCTCGACGACGCGAAAGCGGTGCTCGCGCAGCAACACGTGCCGGGCACCGTGCGCGCGCTCGATGCGTACGGCGAGGACATCGCGACGGTACTGATGCGTACGGCGGCCGAAACCGACGCCGACCTGATCGTGATGGGCACGAGCGGGCGGCACGGCCTGCGCCGCCTGCTGCTCGGCAGTGTCGCGGAATCGCTGCTGCGCGCGGCCGACCGGCCCGTGCTGCTGGTGCGGCACAGCGAGCCGGGCACGCCGGCGGCCGCGTGATGCACGCGGTGCCGCGCTGACGCTCGAGCGGTTGAGCGGTTGCGGTTGCGGTTGCCGGCAGGAGACTGCCGCGCGCCTTTGCCGGATGTCTGCCTGATGGAACGTGCGACGCGCTGATCGGCGCGGCGCGCGTGAGTTCGCCTGTCGCGTTCGCCGCATGCGTCGTCCGGACGAGGGCGCCCGGGACGGCCTCCGCAGGTCCGTTATTGCATGCCCGCGGTTGCATCCCGACACGCAGTTCTGGCAGCATCGACCGTGTCCGCTTCCTCGCCGCGCGCATGGCCCGGCGATCGACGCAGCGGTATCCGGCGGCACCCGGTCGCATCCGCGATGAACCGAGCCGTACGCCGGATGCCGGTTTCTCACCTTATCGACGTCATCCGCCATGCCGATTTCCGCCACCGACCTGATCCGCCAGTTCGACCTGCAGCCGCACCCCGAAGGCGGCTATTTCCGCGAAACCTATCGCGCGACCGATTCGGTCGTGCGTCCGGCCGACGGCGCGCCGCGCGCCGCATCGACCGCGATCTACTACCTGCTGTGCGATGGCGCCTATTCGTCGTGGCACCGGATCCGGTCCGACGAGGTCTGGCATTTCTACGCGGGCGATCCGCTCGAGGTGTGGGTGCTCGACGAGCGCGACGGGCTGACGATCCACCGGCTCGGCAACCCGCTCACGCATCCGGGCACCGTGTTCCAGACGGTCGTGCCGGCCGGACGCTGGTTCGGCGCGCGCTGCGCGTCGCCGGAGCACGTCGCGCTCGTCGGGTGCACGGTTGCACCGGGCTTCGAGTTCGCGGAATTCGAGCTGGCCGACGCGGCCATGCTGACTGCCGCGTTTCCCGACTACGCGGAACACGTCGCAAAGCTCGCGCAGCGCCCTGACGCGTGATTGTCACGGCGGTGCAACCGTCGGCCCGAAGCCCGCGCCGGCGGCGTGTGTTCCGCGCGATCCCGGCCAAACCCGTTTAGAATGCCCGTGATGCACAAGGCCTGCTGCGGACGCGCCGCAGCGGCCGTTGCACAGCCGGTCCGACGGTCCCCGTCGCGCGGCCCGCATGTCTTCCAGGAGCGCCGCCGTGTGGCACTTTCCCATTGCAATTCCATCGTCGCTCGGCCCGTGGGCCGTGTTCGCGAGCGTGTTGATCACGCAGCTCGGCGTGCCGGTGCCGGCCGTGCCGATGCTGATTCTCGGCGGCACGATGGCGGCAATGGGGCAAGCGTCGTGGGCCAGCATGTTCGCGGCGGCGATCGGCGCGACGATGCTCGCCGATTCGCTGTGGTTCTTCATGGGCCGCACGCGCGGCCGGCGCCTGCTGAACGGCCTCGTACGCTTCTCGCTGTCGCTCGACACGACGTTGCGCTTCGCGCGTAACGTATTCGAAAGATACGGCGCGCCGCTGCTCGTGCTGTCCAAGTTCCTGCCGGGCCTCGGCCTCGTGTCGGCGCCGCTGCTCGGCACGACTGCAATCGGCGTGGGCGTATTCCTGTTCTGGGATCTGGCCGGCGCGTCGCTGTGGGCCGCGTTCTGGCTCGTCGGCGGCGCGGCCATTCACGACCAGATCGTCCAGTTCGTGCTGTGGGTGCGCGCGAGCGGCGGCACGATCCTCGACGCGTTCCTCGCGATCTTTATCACGTTCCTGCTGTACCGCTGGGTGCGCCGCGTGCAGTTCCGCCGCTATCTTGCGCAGGTGCGCATCTCACCGCCGCAACTCGTCGAGATGATGACGTCGGACGAACCGCCGCTGATCTTCGACGCGCGGCCAAAAGCGATTCGCGAGCGCGAGCCGTACCGGATCGCCGGCGCGGTGCCGGTCGATCTCGATTCGCCGGACCTGCTCGACCCGGAAATGCTGAAACGGCCGATCGTCGTCTATTGCGTGTGCCCGAACGAGGCGACCGCGAAGCGCCTGATCGCGAAGATGCAGCGCAAGAAGATGATCCACAACATCCGGGCGCTGAAGGGCGGCCTCGATGCGTGGGAGAAGCACGGCTATCCGGTCGAGCCGATGCCGGCCGATCTCGATTCGTCGCGCTATTTCGTGCGGCCGGAACACGGTGCGCTCGAAGGCGAATATACGGTGCGCGCGACGCTGTCCAAATAAATGTGCGCGCGGCACCGCGCGCATTCGAATTCCACCGCCGGTTTCACGCATTCCGATTTTTCGAAAATCGGCTGGCGTGAAACGTCTGATCATTCTTATAATCCCGCCTGCGTATTGCGTGCGCGTGATCGCACACATTCGACGCGCGTTCGTTCGCGCCGAAAGCGATTGATCCCGTTGCCGTCCGTCACGCGCACAGCCGCGTCGTACGGTCCGCACGGGTGTATTCCGTGAAAGGCCCGATCCGTTTTCCGGATTGTTCCGGGGAATACGGATAATCCGCGGCGATTCCAATCGGATTGACGCAGTATTCGTGTCGTTTCTCATTTTGAAATCGACCGCGGAGATTATTTCGTTTTCGGCTGCCGGTATCGGCATGAACGGTCGCGCATTGACATCGACACAATGACGGCGGCCCGCGCGCGGCTGCCAGGAGACGGACTTGAAACAACCAGAAGACCAGTTGCACCGCGGGCTGGAAGAACGGCACATCAACCTGATGGCGCTCGGCGCGACGATCGGCGTCGGCCTGTTCCTCGGCTCGGCCACCGCGATCCGCACGGCCGGCCCGGCCATCCTGCTGACCTACCTGCTGGGCGGCATCGCGATCTTCCTGATCATGCGCGCGCTCGGCGAAATGGCGATCACCAATCCGGTCGCCGGCGCGTTCAGCCGCTACGCGCGCGACTATCTCGGCCCGCTCGCCGGCTACCTGACCGGCTGGACCTACTGGTTCGTGTGGATCGTCACCTGCATGGCGGAAATCACGGCGGTCGGCGTCTACATGCACATGTGGTTCCCCGGCGTGCCGAACTGGATCTGGGCGCTCGCGGCGCTCATGGCGATGGGCTCGGTGAACTTCATCGCGGTCAAGCTATACGGCGAATTCGAGTTCTGGTTCGCGCTGATCAAGATCGTCACGATCGTGCTGATGATCATCGGCGGCGGGCTGATGATCGGGTTCGGCATCGGCAACGGCGGTGTCGCGACCGGCATCTCGAACCTGTGGGCGCACGGCGGCTTCATGCCGAACGGCATCGGCGGCGTGATCGCCGCGCTGCCGATCGTGATGTTCGCGTATCTCGGCGTCGAAATGCTCGGCCTCACGGCCGGCGAGGCGCGCAACCCGGAAAAGTCGCTGACGAAGGCCGTGAACTCGGTGTTCTGGCGCGTGCTGATCTTCTACATCGGCGCGCTGTTCGTGATCATGTCGCTCTATCCGTGGGACCAGATCGGCACGCAGGGCAGCCCGTTCGTGATGACGTTCTCGCGGCTCGGCATTCCGGCCGCTGCCGGCATCATCAACTTCGTCGTGCTGACCGCGGCGCTGTCGTCGTGCAACAGCGGCCTGTTCAGCACCGCGCGGATGCTCTACAACCTCGCGCATCAGGGCCAGGCGCCGGCCCAGCTCGGCCGCGTGAACCGCAACGGCGTGCCGGTGTATGGCGTGATCGTGTCGGTCGCGCTGCTGCTGATCGGCGTGCTGCTCAACTATCTCGCGCCGCAGCACGTGTTCACGTGGCTCACGTCGGTGTCGACGTTCGGCGCGATCTGGACCTGGTGCGTGATCCTGATCGCGCAGATGCGCTTTCGCCGCACGCTGTCGGCCGACAAGATCGCGCGCCTGCCGATCCGCGTGCCGTTCTATCCGGTCGGTTCGTTCGTCGCGCTCGGCTTTCTCGCGCTGGTCGTCGTGCTGATGGCGTTCACGCCCGACACACGCGTCGCGCTCGTGATCGGGCCCGTATGGATCGTGCTGCTCGGCATCGCGTATGCGCTGTTCTACGCGAACCGTCCGGCGGCATCGGTACCGACGAAGTCGTAAACGGTAAGGGCAGGGCTGCGCGATCGTTGATCGCGATCATGCGGGCGCGGGCCGGACGACCTATGCTGAACCCATTGCTAGTCCGCGCTTCGCGTGGCTACCCGCCGATCCCAGCGATCGCGGCGGCTGTCCGGCCGCCGCGCGCCGCTTCCGCGCGAAGCTCCCGTCGTCGTTCCGCGGCGACGCGCACGCACGGAGACCTTCGCCATGCAGCCTGTCCAGTCCATCCCGCCGCTCGCCCGGATCGTGCTGGCCGTCGATCCGACGCCCGAATCGCTGTCCGCCGCGCGCTATGCGCGCACGCTGCTGCATGCCGGCATGCGGTTGCGCATCGTCTGCGCAATCAACAATCCGCGCCTCGTCCTGCCCGACATTCCGCGTATCGACGCGCTGCTGACGTCTGCGCGCGAGGACATGATCCGCGAAGCGCAAGCCATCAACGCGCGGATCGCGGCGCTGTTCGCCGACAGCGGCATCGACGTCGAGCAGGCCATCGTCGATACGTCGGTCACCGGCGGCACGGTCGCCGATGCGCTGGTGAACGACACGCTGGCGTGGCGCGCGGACGTGCTCGTAGTCGGCGCGAATCCGCATCACGGGCTGCTGCGGCTCGTCGAAGGCGCGATCTCGGACACGCTGACGACGCGCGCGAGGTGCGCGCTGCTGATCGTGCCGGTCGGCTATGCGCGCCCGTCGGACGGCACGCTGCAACGTCTGATGTTTGCGGTCGACGGCAGCGAGCCGTCGCTGCACGCGGTGCGCGTCGGGCTCGGCTTCGCGGCGCCGACGACGTTGCTGTATGCAGCGTACGTGATCGATCGTGCGATTCGCCTGACGGATATCGTGCCGGTGCGCGCGCTGGAGGACGCGTACCGCGCGGAGGGCGAGGATGCGCTTGCGAAGATCGGCCCGCTATTCCAGGCGACCGGCAACCCGACCAAGCGCGGTGTCGTCGAAACGCGCCCGACCAGCGACGACGTGGCGCATGCGCTGATGCGCGACGCCGTGCACTGGCGTGCAGAACTGCTGGTGGTCGGCACGCATGGCCGGCGCGGCATTGCCGCGTGGTTGATCGGCAGCGTCGCGCGCCGCGTTGCGCACCTCGCGCAAGTCCCCGTTTTGCTCGTGCGTGGCGCGGAGTGAATGGCGCGGTGTCGGGCACGAAGCGGGCTTGGGTTGACCTGCATCAGAAACGGTATGCGCATCGCATGAGACATTCACGGAGCATCCGGCGACGCGGCCGGTCTCTCGCGCATGCGCGATGACGAGCGCGCATGAACGCGAGCATGGATCGACTGCGCATGCGTCGCCGTTACATCATTTTCAGGAGCCGCGCCACGCGTTGCATGGCGCGTCATCCGCCGGGAACTCTCTGGCACGAGGGTAGGCAGCCGATGGCTGCCTTGGAGGACGGGCGGGGTGCAAGTCACCCCGTCCGCTTTCCGCGTTGTTGGCCCCGTCTGATTTCTTTTCCCCGCAGGAATCGTCGTGAATGCTGCCGTGTGGAACGGCGCGTGATGGCCCGGAATGGCGCGCGGTCGCGCCAATGCGGATCGGTGATGGTCGCGGCATGCGCGGCGTCGCAATACACGCGCGGCCACTGCACGCCCTGCAGACGCTTCTGTCGCGCGCAGTCATGACACGGCCCCGTGCCGTGCCGGCTGCGTGCGCGTTCAGAAGGTGCGAAGCATCGACCGCAGATCGTGCCGGCGGCCGGCGCCGCGGCGTACACGCGGACGTTGACGCCCGACATGCATCGGCCCGCGCGCGACGGACGTGCGACTGCGCTGCCGGTTCGCATGCGGCCAGCCGGGGCGCGCCTTGCGGCGTGGCTCGGCAACGGCGGGAGCGTCGAGGGCGGCCCGCGCGCAGAGGGCTGCGGCGAACCGTTGCAGCGCGAGTAGCGACCCCGCGACGCTCTGGTATTTTTCGCGGCCGATCTGCCCGTCGAGCGTGACGAGCAGCCCGGCTTCGCGTGCGAGCGCGAGCAAGGTGTCGAGGTCGTCGGACGGACGATTGCCGGCCGACACGCCTTGGGCGGGCAGGGTACGCGTGTCGCCCGACGCGCGCCGCTGGGCGTCCCTGCCCTGGAAGTTGCGATGTTTCATGGTTGGTCTCCTGCGCCGGACCCCGTATGCCGGCTCGACGGCCGACTGTGCGATGACCCGGTATGAACGCTTCGTCCATGCAATCAGTATCGGGTGGCGAAAACGCGCTGCCAAGCAGCGTGCGCTGAAGTCGCTGTCAGGCATTGCGCGCACGTATCGGAATCCGCTGACACGCGCGGCGGCCGATCGGCGGGTGCGGTGGTATCGGTGGTGATCCGGCGCGTTCGTTCCGACGAATGGACAGGGTGCGGCGGACGTCGCTTGACGCATGATTTCGGCCGGTCTAAGTTGCCCACTGCATCGGCGTCGCGCGGCGTTCCACCGTCCGCCCGTTTGCCGGTGCCGCGCGCCGGGGTGGCGTGGCAGGGCTTCCAGTCTCGTTCGCGGGCAGTTTGCGCCGCGAACCAAGCGCGGCCGGTCCGGAAGCGGATCGACGCGGCGGCACGCAACGTGCCGTTGATCGCGCGCAAATATGCTCCGGCGCATCGTACGCCGCGCAGCCGTCCAGTCTTTAATCTTCCAGTACCGTCATCTTTTCGTACCTCGACCGTCAGGAGTTCGTCGATGTCCAAGGACAATTTGCTCGATTCACTCAAGGAAGCCGCCGAACAGCGTGCGATCGGCGCGGATCAGCTGCGCGCGATGCTCGACGACGAAGTGCGCGTGCTGTCGTCCGGCGCACGCGTGCACGACTACATCCACGTGTTCGCGATCCGGCACCTGCGCGAACGGATGCGCCAGCAGGACGATCTCGACAGCGACACGCGGGCCGGTGCGCCGCCCGCGGAATCCGGTCCGCGCACGAGCCACCGTCTATGACGGGCGGTCGCCGCGACGGACGCTACGGGCGGTTAGCCGCCCAGTCGCCGCGCCCGGCAACCCGCGCACGGGTGGCCGGGCGGGCGCGTCAGTCCTGACGATCCGCTGACATTCGGCGGCGCCTTCCGCCTTACATTTCACTGAATTGTCACAACGGCCTCAAGTAAGCCGCGCGATTGCCGTTTACCCGGTGAATTCGTCCATCGGGCGTTCGCGCTCCCTTACCGAGTCGTTGCCATGCTCTCGTCCATCCGCGCCCGCATCCTTGCCGCGTGCGTCGCCATCGTTGTATTCGCGCTCGTCGCCACCACGCTGATCAACTACGTCATCGCACGCTCGTACAACGACGACGCGATCGACCGCAACCTGACCTCCGTCGCGAGCGGCCACGTGGTCGGGATCGCCGACTGGGTCGCCACCCGGAGCCGGATGATCGCGTCGCTGCAGGATGCCGCGCTGGCGCCCGATCCGCTGCCGGTGTTCAAGCAGATGGCCGCGGCCGGCGGTTTCACGAACGTCTACGCGGGTTACGCCGACAAGGCGTTCCGCTTCTCCGACGCGACCGGCATCCCGCCCGACTACGATCCGACCGGCCGCCCGTGGTACAAGCAGGCCGCGCAGGCCGGCAAGCCGGTTGTCACGCCGCCTTACGTCGATGCCGGCACCGGCAACCTGGTGGTTACGTTCGCGGTACCGATCCTGCGTGACGGCGCGCTGAAGGGCGTCGTCGCCGCGGACGTCGCGATGGACAGCGTGATCGCCAACGTGAAGTCGATCCGCCCGACCCCCGCCAGCTTCGGGATGTTGATCGACAGCAACGGCCACGTCGTTGCGCACCCGGACCCGAAGCTCACGCTGAAGCCGGTTGCCGACGTGTCGCCCGAACTCGGCGCGATGAGCGCCGCGTCGGTCGCGGCCGCGACCGCGCCCGTCGAGGTCAGCGTCGGCGGCGACGCGAAGCTGGTGCGCGCGCGGCCCGTGCCGGGCACCGACTGGTACGCGCTGGTGCTGCTCGACAAGACCGAGGCGACGGCCGGGATGCGCTCGCTGCTGACCGCGTCGCTGATCACGCTGGTCGTGATCGTCGGCGTCGCGTCGCTGATCATCGGCGCGATTACCGCGACCGCGTTCCGCCGCCTGTCGCAGGTGCGCCAGGCAATGGCCGCGATCGGCTCGGGCGCTGGCGACCTGACGCAGCGCCTGCCGGCCGACGGCCGCGACGAAGTCGCCGACATCGCGCGCTCGTTCAACAGCTTCGTCGACAAGCTGAACGACGTGATGCGCCAGATCCGCGACGCGAGCGAATCGGTGCGCACGGCCGCGAACGAAATCGCGGCGGGCAACCAGGACCTGTCGTCGCGCACCGAATCGGCGGCGGCGAGCCTCGAGGAAACGGCCGCATCGATGGAAGAGATCACGGCCACCGTCGGCCAGTCGGCGGCGGCGGCCGGCCAGGCCGACGAACGCGCGGCGGCCGCGTCGCGGATCGCATCGCACGGCGGCGTGGTCGTGTCGGAAGTCGTCGCGACGATGGGAAAGATCGAGGAAGCGTCGGGCCGGATCGGCGACATCATCGGCGTGATCGACGGGATCGCGTTCCAGACCAACATCCTCGCGTTGAACGCGGCCGTCGAAGCGGCGCGTGCGGGCGAGCAGGGCCGCGGTTTCGCGGTCGTCGCGCAGGAAGTGCGCAGCCTCGCGCAACGCAGCGCGCAGGCCGCGCGCGAAGTGAAGGTGCTGGTCGAATCGACGGTCGCGAGCGTGTCGGCCGGATCCGGCCAGGTGCGCCAGGCCGGCGACACGATGCGCGAGATCGTGTCGAACGTGTCGAACGTGACGACGATCATTTCCGAGATCACGCACGCGGCGAACGAGCAGACGCGCGGCATCCAGGAAGTGAATCGCGCGGTCACGCAGCTCGACGAAATGGTGCAGCAGAACGCGGCGCTCGTCGAACAGTCGACGGCCGCCGCAACCGCGCTGCAGTCGCAGGCGAACGCGCTGGCGACCACGGTCGGGCGGTTCAAGGTCGCGTGATGCGGCCAGCGGAATGCGCGGCCGCACCGATCAGGAGCGGTCGCGCATCGGCGCGAGCCGGTTGTAGCGCGTCTTCAGGCTGATCCCGAGCGCTTTCGCCGTGCGCGGCTGGTTGCCGTCGAAATGACGCCGCGTTCTCCGACGTTCGGTCGGACGTCGTCCGCCCGGGCCCGACCGCCGACGAGGCCGGGATGCTCGGCACCGTCGAACGACAGGCCAACCAATTCGCGCTCTACCGCTCGTCGACTTTCGATCGCGGCCAGCGGCGCAACGTCGGCGGGCACAGCCGATGTCACGTCATTGGCGTTCAAGGCGTTTCATCGGATCACTCCCGATTTCGCCAGCCCGCGATGCGCCGGTGCGCATCGCGGGCCGGACGCCGCCGTCAGCCGTGATCGCGGGGCGGGGAAGGGTCGTGCGGTGCGCGACGTTCGTGCTTGCCGGACGGCTTGGCCGGGTCGATACGCGTCGCGCCGCCGACGGCGGGCGGATCGCTGGCCGGGAACGATTCATCGAGCCCTTCGTCGATGCGCTCCTCCGTCTTGTCGTCGGATGGCGGGCGGGACGTGGCGAACCTGAGCAAGCCGGCAGCCGGCGACACGGCGTCGCGGCGGCCGGGGGCGTGAACGATCATGGTCGAACCTCCTTGGTCGTTGATGCAGGGGCAAGCGCCATACCTGCGCGGCACCGGCTTCCCCGCGCTTGCGCGCCGCGGAAGCCGGCCGGTGCGCCGGGCATGGCACACGCACCGTCGGCGTGGACGAGAGGACATCGTGATGAATGCAATCAAGGAAAGGATACGTTACGACGCGAACGCATGCGGTGGCGATGTCGAATCGCACTCGTTGCGTCATCACATCGAGGCATTGCCGGGCGGCGTGCTGCATATCGGCTTTCGCGCCAACGGCCGCCCGGTCGCCGTCACCGTCTCGTTCGACGATGCCGCATTCGACACCTGTACGCAATGGGACGCCAGCCAGAAACAACTCGCGCTCGGGCGGCTCGCGGACGGCTTCCCGCGGATGATGTCGACGCGCAACCCGGCCACGCTGGCCGGCGACTATCACATCGAGCGTTTCCGATTGGGCAACGCTGCGCCCATTCACTCCGGAACGACGCAAAGTGCCCGCGCGCAGCGGGCGCTTTGCGTCTGCGCGCGTGTCGCGTAGGATGTCCGTTAATTCAGCGCACGCTACGTTCGCGCCGCAGGCAGTCAGCTGCTGCAGCCGAAGAGGCGCGAAGCGCTTTCCCTCAGGTTCGTTTCGCGCAACCGACGGAGATCGCCTTGATGACTGTTGCTCGCCCGTTGCTGTCACCCGGCGCACGCCGGTTCGTATCCGGCCTGTCCGCATGCGCGGCGCTCGCCGCGGCCGGCGCCCGCGACGCGTCGGCCCAGACGCCTTCGCCGCTCGGCGAGTGGCAATACTCGGCGGGCGTGCCGCTCGAGAAACTGTTCGATCCGACCATCTCCACGTGGCAGGTCAGCGTCGGCGCCGCAATGACGCTGCAGCCGCGTTATGCGGGCTCCGACCGCTATCGCGTGCTGGGCGGCCCGAATCTCGACATCCGCTATCGCGACCTGTTCTTCCTGTCGACCGGCGAGGGGCTGGGTGCGAACGTGCTGCGCGGGCCGAACTGGCGCGTGAGCCTGTCGGTCGGCTATGACCTCGGGCGCCGCTCGGCCGACGATCTCGGCCACCTGAACGGCCTCGACAACATCAACGCGGCGCCCGTGATGAAGCTGGCGGCCGATTACGTGATCTCGAAGGAATTCCCGCTGGTGCTGCGCGCGGATGTCCGGCGCAGCATCGGCGGCTCGAACGGCTGGACCGGCGATTTTTCCGCGTACATGCCGATGCCCGGCAGCAACGAAAACTTCTTCTGGTTCGCCGGGCCGACCGTGTCGTTCGCCGACTCGCGCTACATGAACAGCTGGTTTGGCGTGAGCCAGGGCGCCGCCGCGCGTTCGGGGCTGCCGGCCTATTCGTCGGGCGCGGGGATCAAGTCGGCTGGCGTGGGCGTGACGATGGTCTGGTTCGTGAACAAGCACTGGTTCGTGACGATGGACGGCGCGATCGAGCAGCTCGTCGGCCGCGCGGCACGAAGCCCGATCACGCAGCAGTCGACCAACGGCGTGTTCGACATGTCGGTGAATTACCAGTTCTGATCCCGGCGTTCTGGCCGGGCAGCGGCATGCGGCACTTCCCGTCACATTTGATATGATTCCGACCTGTACAAACGTACAGTGATCGATTCCCGTGACGCCCGCTTCGCCGACGCCCCCGGCGTTTTACTACCTGACCAATTTCGAACGCGCGCTGGCCTGGCTCGGCGAGCGTTACGACGACCTGCTCGACCATCAGGAGCAGGCGTTCGTTCGCGATTTCGCGACGCTGCCGCAGGCGTCGCGCGCGCTGCTCGTGCGGATGCTGATGCGCAACGGGTCCGACTTCCGCGCCAGCAAGCTCGCGTACGACGAAATCGGCTGCACGCTCGATGCGGCCGCGCCGCTCGTCGAACTCGGCTGGGTCGATCCGGCGCCCGCGCTGACGCTCGACGAGCTGTTCGCGCTGTCGACCAAGGTCGACCTGCTGCGCATCTTCCCGTCGCTCGCCGCACATGCCGGCGAGCGCAAGCCCGAATGGCTCGAACGGCTGCGGCCCGCGCACGATGCCGCGCAGCCGCTCGATGCCTGGTGCGCGCAGGCCGGCGACCGCGTGCTGCGCGTGACGGTCGGCGCGCTGTGCGACCGGCTGCGCCTGATGTTCTTCGGCAATCTCCATCAGGACTGGAGCGAATTCGTGCTCGCCGATCTCGGCGTGTTCCAGTACGAAAACGTGCCGATCGCGCCGTCGTCTCGTGCGTTCCAGCAGCGCGGCGACGTCGACGCGTATCTCGCGCTGCAGATGTGTCGCGACGCGCTCGACGCGTGGCCCGACGATCTGCCGTTCGACGACCTGCTGCGCGCGATCGACGCGGTGGGCTGCGCGCAGCCGTGGCTCGCGACGCGTCGCGCGAAGCTGCTGTTCGCGCTCGGGCAGACCTGCGAGCGCCGCGCCGACTGGGCCGCCGCGCTCGACGCTTACACGCGCAGCGCATGGCCCGGCAGCCGCCATCGGCGCATCCGCGTGCTCGAGCGCTGCGGGCGTGACGACGACGCGCTCGCGCTGGCGCTCGATGCGCGCGGCGGTTTCGAGAGCGACGAGGAGCGCCAGCGCGTCGAGCGCATGCTGCCGCGCCTGCAGCGCCGCGTCGGCCAGCGAGTCGAACGCGCGGCTGCCGCGCCGGACGTGCCGCGCGAAACGCTCGTGCTGGTGCGCCCCGATGCGTTCGTCAGCGTCGAATTCGCGGTGCGCGACCATCTCGCGCAACCGGCGTCGCCGGTCCATTACGTCGAGAACACGCTGATCAATTCGCTGTTCGGGTTGCTGTGCTGGGAGCCCGTGTTCGCAGCCGTGCCCGGCGCATTCTTCCACCCGTTCCAGCGCGGCCCGGCCGACCTGCACGCGCCGGATTTCGCCGCACGCCGCGCGGACGCGTTCGCCGCCTGTTTCGCGCAGCTCGATTCGGGCGCGTACCGCGACACGATCCGCCGGCATTTTGCGACGAAGGCGGGGCTGCAGTCGCCGTTCGTGTTCTGGGGCGTGCTGACTGACGAACTGCTCGACGAGGCGCTCGCGTGCCTGCCGCCCGAGCACTTGCGGCTGTGGTTCGCGCGCCTGCTCGCGGATATCCGCAGCAACCGCTCGGGGCTGCCCGATCTCGTCCGCTTCTGGCCCGGCGAACGCCGCTACGAGCTGATCGAGGTGAAGGGCCCCGGAGACCGGCTGCAGGACAACCAGACGCGCTGGCTCGCGTACTGCGTCGCGCACGGCATTCCGGTGCGCGTCGTCGATGTCGAGTGGGCTGGCGCTGGCGTTGCGCACGCCGAAGCGGCGGGGCTGTCCGCGTGAGCTACGTCGTCGCGGTGCGGGCGATGTGCGAGTTCACCGCGCGGCGCGGCGATCTCGACCTGCGCTTCACGCCCGCGCCGACCGCGCTCGAAGGCATCGCCGGCCACGGCGCGGTCACATCCAACCGCGGCGCGCGCTACGAAACCGAGATCGCGCTGACGGGCACGTGGGGCACGCTCACCGTGCGCGGCCGCGCGGACGGCTACGATCCGGTGGCGAACCGTATCGAGGAAATCAAGACCTACCGCGGCAGCCTCGACGCGATGCCGGCCAACCACCGCACGCTGCACTGGGCGCAGGCGAAGGTCTATGCGCACCTGATGTGCGATGCGCGCGGCCTCGCGGAAATCGACGTCGCGCTCGTGTATTTCGACATCGTGTCCGAGCGCGAGACCGTGCTGACGGAAACGCTGGCCGCGAGCACGCTTGCGGCATTCTTTGCCGAGCAGTGCGCATGCTTCGTCGGCTGGGCCGAGCGCGAGACGGCCCATCGCGCTGCGCGCGATGCGGCGCTGCGTGCGCTCGCGTTTCCGCACGGGCAGTTCCGCAGCGGCCAGCGCGAGCTGGCGGTTGCCGTCTATCGCGCGGCGCGCGACGAACGCTGCCTGATGGCGCAGGCGCCGACCGGCATCGGCAAGACGGTCGGCACCGTGTTCCCGCTGCTGAAGGCGTGCGGCGAGGGCGAGCTCGACCACGTGTTCTTCCTGACCGCGAAAACGCCCGGCCGCGCGCTCGCGCTCGAAGCGGCGACGACGCTCGGCGCCGGCACGCCCGCGCTGCCGCTGCGCGTGCTGGAGCTCGTCGCGCGCGACAAGGCGTGCGAGCATCCGGACAAAGCGTGCCACGGCGAATCGTGCCCGCTCGCGCAAGGCTTCTACGACCGGCTGCCGGCCGCGCGCGACGCGGCGATCGGCGCCGGGCTGCTCGATCGCGATACGGTGCGCGCGGCCGCGCTCACGCACGATGTCTGCCCGTACTACCTCGCGCAGGAACTCGCGCGCTGGTCGGACATGATGATCGGCGACTACAACTACTACTACGACGGCAGCGCGATGCTGCACACGCTCGCGCAGCAGAACCAGTGGCGCGTCGGCGTGCTCGTCGACGAAGCGCACAACCTGCTGGACCGTGCGCGCAAGATGTACAGCGCGTCGCTCGATCCGTTCGCGTTCGCAGCCGCGCGCGAAGCCGCGCCCGCGGCGCTGCGCAAGGCGTTCGACCGGCTCGCCCGCGCGTGGGGCACGATCAATCGCGCGCAGGCCGAGCGCTATGTGGCGTATCCGGACATTCCGGGCCCGATCGTGTCGGCCGTGCAGAACCTCGTCGCGGCGATCGGCGAACACCTGACCGACGCGCCGCGCGCGAACGGCGACGCGCTGCTGCGCTTTCATTTCGAGGCGATCCAGTTCGGCGTGCTCGCCGAAGCCTTCGACAGCGCGTCGATCTTCGACGCGACGCTGCACGGCGTACCGATGCCGCGCCAGCCGGCGCTCGACGGCGTCGCGTCGGCCGGCCGCCGGCGCCGCGTCCAGTCGACGCTGTGCGTGCGCAACGTGATCCCGGCCGGATTTCTCGCGCAGCGCTACGAAGCCGCGCGCGCGACCGTGCTGTTTTCGGGCACGCTGAGCCCGTTCCATTTCTACCGCGACACGCTCGGGCTGCCCGGCGACACGGGCTGGCTCGACGTCGACGGGCCGTTCCGCGCCGAGCAACTGACCGTGCGCGTCGCGAGCCACGTATCGACGCGCTGGCGCGACCGCGACCGTTCGCTCGAACCGATCGTCGACCTGATCGCCGCGCAATACGCAACCAGGCCCGGCAACTACCTCGGTTTCCTGAGCAGCTTCGACTACCTGGGGCGCGTGGTCGCGCTGATGCAGACGCGCCATCCGGACGTGCCGGTGTGGGCGCAGGCGCCCGGCATGGCCGAAAGCGAGCGCGACGCGTTTCTTGCGCGCTTCGACGCGGGCGGGCGCGGCGTCGGCTTCGCGGTGCTGGGCGGTGCGTTCTCGGAAGGCGTGGACCTGGTCGGCGAACGGCTGATCGGCGCCTTCATCGCGACGCTCGGGTTGCCGCAGGTCAACGATGTCAACGAGCAGATGCGGCGTGCGATGGACGCGCGCTTCGGCAACGGCTACGACTACATGTACCTGTATCCGGGCTTGCAGAAGGTCGTGCAGGCGGCCGGGCGCGTGATCCGTACCGAGCACGACGAAGGCGTCGTGCATCTGATCGACGATCGTTATCGGCGGCGGGAGGTGCGCGATCTGCTGCCGCGGTGGTGGCGGATCGGGTGAACGGGCGAAAGCCCGGCCGGCAGACGACCGGTTGCGGCGCAGCGGTGTTGTCCGTCGCGTAGCGGTGTCGCGGCGTCACCCTGGGCCGGGAGGCACTACAGCACGTTCAGCATCGCGAGCGCGGCTTCCTGCAGGTGCGGCAGCACGCGCCGCACGGCGGCGTCGGTCGTCTCCGTGCCGATCGGCATGTTCGTGCTCAGCGCGGCGACGACTTCGCCGTGACGGTTCTTCAGCGGCACCGCGATCCCGCGCACGCCGACCTGCAATTGCTGTTCGATCGCCGCGTAACCGGCGTCGCGCGCGTGGTCGACCTGTTCGAGCAGGCGCGCCTTGTTGGTGATCGTGTGCGGCGTGAACGGCGTCAGCTCGGTGTCGTCGAGCCACGCGCGCACCGCCTCGCGATCGGGATGATGCGCGAGCAGCACGACGCCCGGCGATGTCAGCGGCGCCGGCACGCGCGCGCCGAGCACGAAGCCGGTCGTCATCACGCGCGACACGCCGTTGCGCGCGATGAACACGAGTTCCCAGCCGTCGAGCACGCTCACGTAAGCCGATTCGTTCAGCGACGCGCTCAGTTGCTGCAGATAGGGCTGGACCGTGCGCGGCAGCCGCGCCGAGTCGAAGTACGACCAGCCGACCCGCAGCACGCGCGGCGTCAGGCCGTACAGCTTGCCGTCGGTGTAGACGTAGCCGAGCGATTCGAGCGTCAGCAGGTAGCGCCGCGCGGCCGTGCGCGTGAGGCCGGTGCGTGCAGCGGCCTGCGTGGGCGTCATGCGCGCGTGCTGGCTGTCGAATGCTTCCAGGATCATCAGGCCTTTTTCGAGGCCGGCAATCCAGTCGCGTCGGTCGAGCTCGGGCTTTTTCATCGTCGGGGAGCGGCGCCATCATGCGCGGTGATCGCGCGGGAGTGGGCGATTATCGCGCGATTCGAACGACGGCGGCATCCGATGCATGCGTTATGCCCCGATTTTGCAGGCGAGATATGGAGGATATACAATCATCGATGTATATCCGAGGAGGTACGTATGCAAGTCGCAAAGTGGGGCAATAGCCTGGCCGTCCGCCTTCCCGCCAGTGTGGTTGATGCACTGGAGCTGCGCGAAGGGGACGATATCGAAATCGTGGTCGATAGCCCGCGCGTTTTTGCCGTCAGTCGCAAGCCCAGGCCCGATGAACTTCTGCAACGGCTGCGGCGTTTCAGGGGCAAGCTGCCCGCCGATTTCAAGTTCAGCCGGGACGATGCGAATGAGCGGGGTTGAGTCGGCGAAATCGTTCGTCGACAGCAATGTCGTGCTTTATCTGCTGTCCGAGGACGAAACCAAGGCAAATCGCGCGGAGGCGCTGTTCCTTCGGCGGCCCACCGTCAGTGTCCAGGTACTGAACGAAGTCGCCAGCGTCTGCAGCCGAAAATTGCGGATGCCGTGGAGCGACGTGGGGCAGTTTCTGGAACCGATCAGGAGCTTGTGCCATGTCGTACCGGTCACGATCGATACGCATGACCTGGCGCGAAGGCTCGCGGAGCGGCATGGCTTGTCCTTCTATGACGCGTGCATCGTCGCCGCCGCGTCGCTCGAGGGTTGCGAGTACCTGTACACCGAGGACATGCACGACGGCCTGCGCGTGGACGGCGGTCCGGTGCTGCGAAATCCGTTTGCCTGAACGTCGCGAATTCCGGGCGTGCTACCGACAGGAACGCTGCGGTCAGGCCAGGCGATGCGCGTCGATTTCCTTGTGCTCGTAGCACAGGGCCGCAATCCGCCATCGTGCGTCGTTGATGCACCACAGCTCCAGAAAATCGAAGCGGGAGTCGATCGCCCGGTCCTTCCATATTGACCCGACACCCGATATCGTCGCCCATTGTCCGTGCTCGACGATTTGCATGGCTTCGTCCCGATACGCGACACGCGGTGTGCCCGACGCGCAGTCGGCCGCAAGGGAGCGCATCCGTGCGAGATATTGCGTCTTCGTCCGAACTCGATTCTCGTGCTGGATGAAAAAGTGCGGGCTCGCCACGAAATCGATCTGCTCGAAGTCGGCATGACAATACGCATCGAGCCAGACGTCCCGCATCTGCGTCAGGGTGAATCGGGGTTTCATGTGCTACGTCATCTCCTGTCGGATCGCTGGTTGAGTGGCGATCGTCGGCAATCGCTCGGGAAGGAAAGCAGCCTAAGCCGGGGCAGGCGCGGGAGCAATTGGACAAGTCTGAATCAGTTTTTTCCGTGAGCCATCGGATCGTGCGCATGACACGATCATCGTTTTTGGAACCCAACATGAAATTTCGTGAATTCGCGGTGGCCTTGTTCGCTGCGGCCGTGCCGGCGCTCGCTGGCGCCAGTCCTGCAAGTGACGCCGGGCTGACTCGTCCGGCCATCGACATCCGCGCATGGCCGCGCATGTCGTCGCCGGCATTCGGCTGCACCCTCGAAAAGACTTTCGACTACCGCGACAAGCGCTTCAATTGCACGCTGAAGAAGTACCGGAACACTGGCGACGCTTGCAAGAACACGAAGGCGTACTACGAAGGCCCCGCATTCCCCGACCGGCTCGCGGCCCGCGTGCATCCGCTCGCGACGAAAGTCGAGCTCGACTGGGAGCATGGCGACCTGCAGATGGTCACCGTCACGCTGAAGGGAACGTGGAACGAAGCGGACGTGCGCAAGGCGTTCGGGTTGCCGCACGCGGCGGGGCGCAAGCTGACCGAAGCGGAACTGCGCAAGCAGCCGGACAACCTGATGGACACGAGCATCCAGTATCCGTCGAGCCCGACCGACGACAGCCTCGGCAGGCGGCCGAGCGATCCCGCGCACGGGACGACCGCCGTGATGCTGTACGGCTTCGACCATATGGGAGCAGGCGACGTCGGGTGCGGGGAGGGCGAGTAACGCCCGGAAGCGAAACGGCGGCCCTTCAGGGCGCGCCGGTTGCCGGGCAGTCTGCCGACGCCGGCCAGGGAAGGCGGGAAAACGGATGCGGCGCCGACTTCACGCGAGCCGCACCCGCCCGAGCGGCATTATTCGCTGCTCGTCCACTCGACGTTCGCGCCGACCGAGCGCAGGTTCTCGACGAAATGCGGATGCGCGCGGCGGATCGGCAGCGCGTTCATGATTTCCGAGCGGCCTTCGATGCTCGCAGCCACCATCAGCAGCGCGATCGCGACACGGATGATGTACGGGCTCTCGACGCGTGCCGGCGTCAGTTGCAGCCCGCCGAACGTGATCAGCCGGTGCGGATCGGACAACAGCACGTGCGCGCCGAACTTCGACAGTTCGCCGGACCAGCCGAGCGCACCGTCGTAAACCTTGTTCCAGAACATCGCGCTGCCTTCCGCGCGCACGCCGAGCGCGATGAAGATCGGCAGCAGGTCGACCGGCAGGTACGGCCACGGCGCGGCCTCGACCTTGGTCAGGATGTTCTGCGTGAACGGCCGGCGCACGCGCAGCGGGCCGTCGCGTTCCGCGCGCGACCAGCCGTCGCGGTGCGTGACGTTGACGCCGAACTTCGCGAACGTGCGGTCGATCAGCGGGAAATGCTCGGGCGACGAGTTGCGCACCGTGATGTCGCCGCCCGTGATCGCGCCGAGCGCGAGGAACGTCGCGATCTCGTGGAAATCCTCGGCGAAGCGGAATTCGCCGCCGCCGAGCTTGCCGCCGCCCGTCACGCAGAGCCGCGACGTGCCGATGCCCTCGATCGTGACGCCGATCATCGCGAGGAACTGGCAGAACTCCTGCACGTGCGGCTCGGACGCCGCGTTCATCAACGTCGACGTGCCGCTCGCGGCCGTCGCGCACAGCGCGAAGTTCTCGGTAGTCGTCACCGACGCGTAGTCGAACCAGTGATCGTTGGCCGTCAGCGGGCCGTCGGTGCGGACGATCAGCGAATCGGGCGTGCGTTCGATGTGCGCGCCGAAGCGCTCGAACACCTCGACGTGCGGATCGATTTCGCGCACGCCGAGCGTGCAGCCTTTCACGTCGTTCTCGAGGCGCGCGACGCCGAAGCGCGCGAGCAGCGGCGGAATCAGCATGATCGACGAGCGCATCGCCTCGGGCAGCCGGTGGACGGCTGGATCGAACTTCGTGTTGCGATGGTGGAGTTCGAGCAGGCCCGTCGTGAAGTCGACCGACACGTCGCTGCCGAGCGTGCGGAAGATGTCGAGGATCTTGCGCACGTCGGTGATGTCCGGCACGCCGACAAGGCGCAGCGGCTGATCGGTCAACAGGGTGGCGCACAGGATCGGCAGGACGGCGTTCTTGTTCGCGGACGGCTTGATGTCCCCGCGCAGCGGAGTGCCGCCGTGGACGATGAGATTCGACATGATATGGGGGCGTATCGGTGACTGACGTAGGCCCATATGATGCCATTGGTCGGCGGGCGGCGTGGAATGTTCAGAAGGGAAAAGGGGGATCGGCGCGCGCGATTGACGGTGTTTGACGTTGAGTTGGGGGGTACCGCCGTTCGGCTGGCGGCCGACGCAGGGAATGGCCGGCCGCGGATCGGGCCGGCCACGCGCTCACTTCGTCACTGCGCTGCCCGCATCCGCGCGGCGACCACCAACGAGATCAGGCAACCCACCGCGAGGTAACCGGCGACGAGGTGCCACGAGCCGCCGGCCAGGCTGACGAGGCCGATCGCGATGAACGGTGTGAACCCGCCGCCGACGACGCTCGCGAACTGGTAGCCGACGCCCGCGCCGCTATAGCGGTATTCAGCGCCGAACAGCTCGGTGAACAGCGGCTGCTGGACGCTCACGACCATGTCGTGCGCGGCGTTCGCGAGCAGGATCGAGAAGATCACGATCCACGCGATCGACCGCGCTTCCAGCGCGACGAAGAACGGCACCGCGGACGCGAGGCCGATCAGCGCGCCGATCAGGTAGATGCGGCGCAGGCCGTAGCGGTCGGCCAGCCACGCGAAGCACGGGATCGTCACGCAGCTCACCGCACCGACCAGCAGGCCGATGTTCAGGAACAGGTCGCGCGACATGCCGAGGTTGGTCGTCGAATAGCTGAGCGCGAACGCGGTGACGATATACATCGTGAACAGTTCGGCGAGCCGCAGCGCGATGATCAGCAGGAACGCCTTCGGATGGCGCGTCAGCGCTTCGAGCACCGGCAGGCGCAGCTTGCGGTTGCCGTGTTCGACCTTCTCGACGAACTCCTGCGATTCGTCCATGCTCTTGCGCACCCACAGCCCGATCAGCACCAGCACGATGCTGAACACGAACGGCAGGCGCCAGCCCCACGACTTGAACGCGGCTTCGCCGAGCGTGTGGCTCAGGATCGACACGATGCCGGTGGCCAGCACGAGCCCGACGCCGTAGCCGACCTGCACGCCGCTGCTGTAGAACGCCTTCTTTTGCTTCGGCGCGCTCTCGACGGCCATCAGTGCCGCGCCGCCCCATTCGCCGCCGACCGCGAAACCCTGGATCGCACGCATCAGCACCAGCAGCACCGGCGCCCACCAGCCGATGGTTGCGAAGGTCGGCAGCAGGCCGATCGCGACCGTCGACAGCCCCATCAGCATCACGGTCAGCACGAGCATCCGCTTGCGGCCGAGCCGGTCGCCGTAGTGGCCGAACACGACGCCGCCGAGCGGCCGGAACAGGAAGCCGACGCCGAACGTCGCGAACGCCGCGAGCGTGCCCATCGTCGGGCTGACTTTCGGGAAGAACTCGGAATTGAATACCAGCGCGGCGACGATCCCGTACAGCAGGAAGTCGTACCAGTCGACGACGGCGCCGACGAAGCTGCCGATCGCGGCCTTGCGGGCCTGGCTGCGCGCGCGGACGCCGGCAGCGGCGTCGAGGGTGTCGAAGGTTGGGGTCATCATGGTGTCTCCTGGCACGGCGCATCGTGGAATCGTGGCGGCGCCGCGTCCGATGCTGCATTGAAGTCGATGGGTGAACGGAGAATAGGGCGCACGCCGCACGGCGGCAATTGGCCGATCGGACAAAGTGCGCGATTATCGTTCATATTCGTGCGATTATCGAACGCTTTCCGGGTTTGCACTAGGCGGCGCGTCGATATCCCATTCGGCCAGGGTGTGCCGCCGTGAACGATCTGGTTAAAATCTGCAGCATGAAAACTCGCCCGTTCGGGGCGGATGCGCGATCGCCACATCGGCCGCGCATACCGCACGCGCCGGGCGCGCCATCCCCATCGACCGCATGCCCCCGGAGACTGGAATGCCCGGCAATACCCACCCCTTGTCCAGCGATACGCCGCCCGTCGCCGATCCGGCCGCCAATCCGCTCGGGATGGCCGGCCTCGAATTCGTCGAGTTCGCGGCGCCCGTGCCGGAAGCGCTCGCGCAACGCTTCGAGCAGCTCGGGTTCAAGGCGATCGCGCGGCATGTCAGCAAGAACGTCACGCTGTACCGGCAAGGGCAGATGCATTTCCTGATCAACGCCGAGCCCGATTCGTTCGCCGCGCGCTACGCGGAGGAATACGGGATGGGGGTCTGTGCGATCGGGCTGCGCGTGGCCAGCGCACGGCGCGCGTTCGAGCGTGCGATCGAGCTCGGCGCGTGGGCGTTCGAGGGCGAGCGGGTCGGCGTCGGCGAGCTGAAGATCCCGGCGATCCAGGGCATCGGCGATTCGCACCTGTATTTCGTCGACCGCTGGCGCGGACGTGACGGCCAGCGCGGCGGCGTCGGCGACATCTCGATCTTCGACATCGATTTCCGCCCGATCGACATCGCGACCGCGCATACCGATCTCGATTGCGTGGGCGTCGGCCTGCAGCAGGTCGACCATTTCACGCAAACCGTCGGCGCGGGGCGCATGCGGGAGTGGCTGGATTTCTACCACGACCTGCTGCATTTTCGCGAAATCCACGAAATCGACGCGCACTGGCATGTGTCGGAGGACTCGCGCGTGATGGTTTCGCCGTGCGGCGCGGTGCGGATCCCGGTCTACGAGGAAGGCACGCGGCGCACCGAGCTGATGCACGCGTATCTGCCCGACCATCCGGGCGAGGGCGTCCAGCACGTCGCATTGTCGACCGACGACATCCTGTCGTGCGTCGACGCGCTGCGTGCGAACGGCGTCGAATTCATCGAGCCGCCCGCACGCTATTACGACGACGTCGATGCACGGCTGCCGGGGCACGGCGTCGATCTCGACGCGCTGCGCCGTCGCGCTGTGCTGGTCGATGGCGAGATCGGCAGCGACGGCGTGCCGCGCCTGTTCTTCCAGACCTTCGTCAAGCGCCGGCCCGGCGAGATCTTCTTCGAGATCGTGCAGCGCAAGGGGCACCACGGGTTCGGCGAAGGAAACCTCGCGGCACTCGCCCGCGCGCGCGACGCCGGCTGAGCGGCCTGCGCACCTGCGTCACGCGTCAGGTTTCACGCGGCGGCGGCCGGCACGCGGTTCGGCGCGGGGTCGTTCGGCTCGCGCAGTACACACGCCGTGCCGCCCGGCGTGTACATCGACACGACGCAGCGGTTGCACGACGTGCAGCCCGACTGAGTCAGCCGGCCGTCGCGCAGCCCGTTCACGAAACCCGGTTCGAACACGAGCGCCCGCGCAAGCGCGACCGCGTCGAAACCTTCGCGCATCGCCTGCTCGACGTTTTCGCGCGAACGCACGCCGCCGAGATAGGCGAGCGGCATCCTGACGGCCGCGCGCACCTTCGTCGAATGTTCGAGGAAATACATCTCGCGAAACGCGCCCATCTTCGGCTCGGTGAGCTTCTGCAGCGTCATCGCGGTGCGCACGATCGCGTTGTCGGCGTTCGCGCGCGCTTCGCCCGGCAGCGGGCTGCCGAACAGCTGCCACACCGATTCGACGTTCATCCCGCCGCTCAGCACGAGCAGGTGCGCGCCTTCGGCTTCCAGCCGCCGCGCGATCTCGCATGCGTCGTCGGCGGTGCCGCCACCGCGCACGCCTTCGGTCACGCCGATCTTGCAGACGACGGCGAGATCGCGGCCCACCGCATCGAGCACGCGGCGCAGCACCTCGACCGGGAACGCCGCACGGCGTGCCGCGTCGCCGCCGTATGCATCGCGGCGGCGGTTGTACAGCGGCGACAGGAACTGGCTCAGCAGATAACCGTGCCCCATGTGGATTTCGACCGCATCGAAGCCGGCGTCGCGCGCATGCCGCGCCGCCTGCGCGAATTCGTCGGCGATCGCCGACATCTGGTCGCGCGTCATCGCCTGCTTCAGGAAGCGGCCGCTCATCACGCCGACCTTGTTGAAGCCGCCCGATGCACTCAACGGGCGTTTCGTCGACAGCGACGGCAGGAACGTGAAGCAGCCGCCGTGCGTGATCTGCGCGGAGGCGGCCGCGCCGTGGCGATGGACGGCGTCGGTCAGCGCGCGGAATTGCCGGACGGTCGGCACGTCGAGTCGCGCCTGGTCGACGAACGTGCGGCCGTCGTCGCTGATCGCGCAGTACGCGACGGTCGTCAGCGCGGCGCCGCCTTCGGCAATGCGCTCGTGGAAGCCGACGAGCGCGCGCGACGGCACGCCGTTCGGCGTCATGCCTTCGTTGGTGGCGGACTTGATCAGGCGGTTGCGCAGCGTCAGCGGACCGATCTGCAGCGGGCTGAACGCGGTCGTGAGGTCGGCGGATTCCATGAGGGCGCGGGCGTCGGGATGGGCACGGCGACCATTGTGCGGCGGCGGTGCAGGCGCGCATCGTCCGGGTGGATGAGCCTTTCGTCCGGACCGGCTTGAAATGAAATGCCCGCAGGCTTCACCGCCCGCCGGGATGAATTGCCGACAACGTCCGATCCGGTACGCGTGCGACGTGTCGATGCGCTTGCCGCCCGCGCCATCGTTACGCGGCGGTTCGCTGTCGTCTAAAGCGGCGAGCACCATGTCGCGCAATCGCGCGAATCCGGACGAATCCGGACGAACCATCGATTCGACGCGTTGAAGCGCCGCATCACGCCCCAGGCCCGGCACACCGCGGAGAAACATCGCGCGCGATCACCCACCCCCAAGCTTGCGGCTCTGGCGACGCATGCCGCCGAAGATCGCGTCCGCCACATCCGCCGGAAAATCCGCGGGGATCTGCGCGGCGACTTCGGCAATCGCGGGCTCCGTGCGCGCTTCGACGGCCGCCATCGCGGCGCGCACGTCATCTTCGGTCAGGCCGACGCGCCGGCCCTGCGCGATCCAGTGACGCGGCTGGATCTCGCCGATCACGTAGTGCCGGTTCTTCCCGCACACGGCCATTGCGAGCCGCGTGCGGCGCGGCGGCAGCTGGTTGCGGCGCGTGCCGACGATCGGATGCGCGGACAGCACGTCGTACAGCGGCGTGCTGCGGTAGGTGTTGCCGGGCAGATGCGCGATGCTGAAGTTCTTCGCATGGCCGTCGATCGCCGCCAGTACCCAGAACACGAGCTGCGCGACGAAGAAATTCCGCCTGTCGTGCGCGGCGTCGGCCGAATTCGCGAGGATGCCCATGATCGTCTCGATGCCGGGGCCGCCGTCGGATTCGTATTTCGCGCCCGACGGCGTGCCGGTCGCCTGGCACATGTCCTCCTGCGGCAGCCGCAGGATCCACGTGCCGTCGCGCGAAGGACGCCGGTCGAAGCGCTCGACGATCAGCGCCTTCTGGTCGTCGAACCGGCCGATTTCGCACGGCGCGACCGGCAGGCCATATGCGGCGACGAGCTTCGAGCACAGCCATTCGTTCTCGACGGACGTCCGCATGTCGGCCTGCATGTTCCCGACGCGCCCGAGCGGCAGCTTGAAGATGTGCGTCGTCGGCGTGCTGCCCGACGGCCGCAACCAGCGGTTCCGCTGGCGCAGCAGCGCGGTCTTTTCCTGCGCGCCGGCGATCGACAGGCGCAGGTCGACGTCCGGCTCCGCGCGGCCGGGCAGCGGCGCGGCGGTCGCGTGACGCAGCACGTCGGCGACGGCTGCGTCGTCGAGCGTCACGCCGTCGATCGCCTCGAGGTCGACCGGCGTCTCGCCGGGCGGCAGCATCTGGATCGCGCCGACGCAATCGCGGCCGATCGACGCGAGCAGTTCGAACGGCGCCGTCGATCGGAGCCGGTAACGCTGCGCGATGCGGCGGCGGATCGGCTCGCTGTCCGGCAGCAGGTTGTCGAAGTAGTCGGCGACGATCGTGCCCTGGTGAGGCTGGTTGCCGGGCGTGAAGGGCAGCGACAGCGACAGCGGCCGCCCTTGGGGATCGTCGAGCCAGCCCGGCAGGTAGACGAGGCGCTCGACGCCGCGCCGGACTTCCCAGTAGCCGACCGGAATGCCGTTCATCCACAGGTCGAGCCGGTCGTGGCGGGTACGCGCGGCCACTGTCACCAGTCCTCCCGTTTCGAGACGCGCGGCTTGCCCGGTGCTGCCGTCGCCGGCCGCTTGCGCGCGGCGCCGGTCGCGGTTCCCGTTTGGGCTTTTGCGGATTTTGCTGCCGTTACACCGCGCGTCGCATCCGGTGTGCGTGTTTTCGCGGCCGGCTTGCGAGCCGCCGGCCGGGCATCTGTACTGGCACCGGCTTCGGCTTCGGCATCGGCGGGCTCCCCCAATTCATCCTGCACGCCCAGGTCGAGCGTCATCCGAACGCCGAGCGTGTTCAGCACCTTGAAAAGCCGTTCGATGCTGACTGCCGACGGATTGGCTTCGAGCTGCGCATAGGATTGCTGCGTGACGCCCAGGCGGGCGGCCAATTGCGCCTGCGTGAGCCCCGCGGACTTCCGGAAGCCGACGAGTATCGGGCGCAACTGGGTCAGGGTCTGGACAGGAAAGGCCATCGGGCGCTCCGCAGGATGACAGGCGATCGTTTGTAATCGGAAAATACAGTCTATGGCATGTATTGTCAAAATACAAATCTTAGACTGTATTTAACAAAAACAAACGATAGCCTGTTTCTCGAAATGCCGACCGGCCATCCCGCGCATCAGCCGCGCATCACGCCGCCCGAAGCGGGTTCGCGTGCGCGCTCCGCGTGCTTTCCGGATCGTCGTCCCCGAGCGGAATGAACGCCATGATCTCCAGGTCGTGCCCCGACAGCGCCGGCAGCCGGAACGGGCTCGACAGCACGTTCAGCCGCCGCACGCCGACATCGCGCAGGATCTGCGATCCGATCCCCGTCACGCGTCCGTCGCGACGCACATTGCCGGCCGGCATCCGCATCGCGTCGCCGCGCATGTCGCAGTCGAGCAGCACCGCGACCCCGCAGCCGGCCGCATCGATACGCTGCAGCGCGGCGTGCAGCGGCCACGAATGCGCGGACGGCTCCGCGTCGAGCAGGTCGAGCAGCGAATGGCATTCGTGCACGCGCGTCAGCACGGGCGTCGCCGGATCGGGTTCGCCGCGCACGAGCGCGAGATGCGGCGCGCCGTGCACGCTGTCGCGGTACTCGATCGCGCGGAACCGTCCCCACGGCGTATGCAGCGGCCGCTCGCCGACGCGTTCGACGAGCGACTCGTGCTCGCGGCGGTAGTGGATCAGGTCGGCGATCGTGCCGATCTTCAGCCCGTGATGCGCGGCGAACGCCTTCAGCTCCGGCAGCCGCGCCATCGTGCCGTCGTCGTTCATCACCTCGCAGATCACCGACGCGGGCGTAAGCCCGGCCAGCGCCGCGAGATCGCAGCCTGCCTCGGTGTGCCCCGCGCGCACGAGCACGCCGCCCGGACGCGCGGCGATCGGGAACACGTGGCCGGGCTGCACGAGATCGTCGGGGCGGGCACCCGCACGGACCGCCGCGCGGATCGTATGCGCGCGATCGGCCGCCGATATGCCGGTCGTCACGCCTTCGGCCGCCTCGATGCTGACGGTGAACGCGGTGCCGAACGGCGTGCCGTTGCGATCGGCCATCGGCGGCAGCCGCAGTTGCTCGCAGCGCTCGGCGGTCAGCGTCAGGCAGATCAGCCCGCGCCCGAAGCGCGCCATGAAATTGATCGCGTCGGGCGTCACGTGATCGGCCGCGATCACGAGATCGCCTTCGTTCTCGCGATCCTCTTCGTCGACGAGCAGGACCATGCGGCCCGCACGAAGCTCGTCGACGATCTCCAGCGTGCCGGCGAGCGTCATTGCGCCTCCGTCGCGTCGAATGCGCGGCGCAGCGCGTCGGCGCCGAACGTCAGCACGCGGTCGGCCGCATCGACGGCGCCGAGCATGCTCGCGAAACCGTGCAACTGGCCGGGCCAGCGCACGAGCGTCACCGGCGTGCCGGCCTGCGCGAGACGCAGCGCGTACGCTTCGGCCTCGTCGCGCAGCGGATCGAATTCGGCGCTGACGATCGTCGCCGACGCTGTGCCCGCGACGTCCGGTGCGGCAAGCGGGCTCGCGAGCGGCGACGCGCGATCGGCGCCGTCGTCGAAATAGTGGCCCTTGAACCAGCGCATCATGTCCGCCGTCAGGAAATAGCCGTCACCGAGCGATTCGTACGACGGATGCTCGGTCGCGCAATCGACGACCGGATACAGCAGCAACTGATGCGCGATGGCGATGCTCGAGCCTCGCAACTGCAACGCGGCGACCGCCGCGAGATTGCCGCCGGCGCTGTCGCCGGCCACGGCCACCGCGCCGGCGCGCGCGCCGAGATCGCGCGCGCTGGCGGCGGCCCAGCGCACGGCATCGCACGCGTCGTGCGCGGCCGCCGGGAAACGCGCCTCGGGTGCGAGCCGGTAGTCGACCGACAGCACGAGCGTGCGCGCCCGTTTCGCGAGGCTGCGGCACAGGTTGGCGTGCGAATCGATGCCGCACGACACGAAGCCGCCGCCGTGGAAGAACACGGTCAGCGGCAACGGCCCGTCGGCATCGGGCCGATACAGCCGCGCTGACAACTGACGGCCCGACGCGGGGATCTGCCAGTCCTCTTCGGCGGCGACGGCGTCGCCGGGCGCGAAGGCACCGCCCGCGGCGAGGCTCGCGCGGTACGCGGGAACGGTGAGCTGCGCGAAATCGATCGCGGGTGCCTGGGCGAATGCGGCGAGCAGCGCCTGCGCCTGGGGGTCGAGCGGCATGGGAACTCCTGTCTGAATCGGATTCGTCTGAATCAGGTAAACCCGTGTCGCGGTTTTCCCTGAGTCCGCGCCGGATGCTTGCCGGCACGGCCTGACGGGCATTCCAGCGCAGCGGGCAGCGCGCCACATCATCCGATTGGACGATGGTTCGCACGCCCGGATGGCCAATTCTCACCATTCAGTGAATCTCCCGATGACGCCGGAATTTAGACGCGTCTTAATCAAGGCGGCGCGGCTGAGTCGCACCGGAAACATGTCGTATGGAGGATGGAGCGTGCTGATGGAGACGAGATGGGCTCCGCAAGAGAGCCAGGCAACGAGTGACGAGGCCGATATCGGCGTCGCGGATTTCAGCGAGCTGATGGCGCGCATCTACCAGGGGCCGCTGGAGACGCCTCCATGGGCCGGTGCGCTCGAACTGGTCCGCCGCTGGCTGCAGGCGAACTACGTGACGCTGATCCTGCGCGCGGCCGCGAGCGACCGCCGTGCGCCGCTGTCCGTGCATGCATCGGAATTCGGCCCGGTCGTCCCGGGCGATGGCGAGGCTTCGTACAACAACTACTACTATTCGCTCGACCCGTTCGTCGGCCTGCCGGCCGATCGCGTGGTCACGGTCGACGACGTGTTCGGCGACACGGGCTGGCTGTCGAGCGAACTGTACAAGCAGTTCCTGAAACCGCAGGACGTGCGCTATATCCTCGGCGCCGACCTGCGCACGCCGTCGGGCGTCGAGTGCCGGTTCCGCGTGTGCCGCAACCATGCGTCGAAGCAGTTCTCCGCGCGCGACAAGGCGATCTGCGCGCTGCTGCTGCCGCACCTGAAGCGCGCGGTCGAACTGCATTCGCGGCTCGACACGGCCGAGGTCGAACGCTCGATCTATGCGAACGCGATCAACCGGATGCAGATCGGCACGATCACGCTCGACGAGAACGGCACGATCATCGACCTGAACGGCGTCGCCGACGAGATCCTCAAGCAGAACAACGGTCTGACGATTGCGCGCGGCACGATCGAGGCAACCGACGCGCAGGAGAACCGCACGCTGAAGCGGCTGATCCGCCACGCGGTGATGGGGCACCACGGCACGGCCGCGGCGACCGTCGAGGCCATGCCGATCACGCGCAGCTTCGACAAGCCGCGCCTCGGGCTGCTGGTGCGCACGGTGCTGCTGTCCGACTGGTCGGAGGACAACAAGCGGCGGCCGGCCGTCACGCTGTTCCTGCGCGACCCCGACCGCAAGCCGCAGGGCGCGCAGGAAATCATCCGCAAGCTGTTCGACCTGACGCCCGCCGAGACATCGCTCGCGCTGCTGCTGACGAACGGGCTGACGCTCGAGGAAGCGGCGGAGGAATCGGGGATCAGCAAGAACACCGCGCGCACGCACCTGCGTGCGATCTTCTCGAAGACGGGCGTCACGCGTCAGGCGACGCTCGTGCGGATCCTGCTCGGGAGTGTGGTGCCGCTCGGGTAAGCGGCTCCCGATGTCGATCCATCGAAACTGGCCGTATTCGTCTGGGGAACCATCGACATCGGTCAACGCGTCGCGTAACGCACGGAGATGACGGCATCACGCAAAAGAGGCTCGCATTACGCGAGCCTCTTTGCCATTCCGCTCAGCCGATCACCGGTAGCGGGTATCGGGTGTTTCATGCCTAGGCGCCATGCACGACGCTGCCGACAGCGTTCACGAACCGCGCGTCGAGCGATTCGCCCATGTAGCGAACACCGGCCATTGCGCACAGCCGCGCCGGATAAAGCCGGCGCCCGTGCGGATCACGAGCGCGCCGATCGTGAGCGCGGCCACGTCGTCGAGACGGCCGAAGCCGACCAGCGCCGCGCTCATCGCAAGCGCCGCCAGCAACGACGACAGCGCATCGGTACGCACATGCCAGCCGCTCGCCTCGAGCAGCGCGGAGCCCGTCTCGCGCGCCTTGCGCAGCATCCAGTGCGACAGCGCGGCCTTGCCGGCGAGCGTGACGGCAACGAGCGCGAGCGTCGTTGCGCCCGGCTGCACGACGGGCGGCGTGTCGAACCGGTTCATCGCGTGCCAGATCATCTGCGCGCCCGTCGCGGCGAGCAATGCGCCGAGGCCCGCGAGCGCAAGCGGTTCGTAGGTCGGGCGCCGCTCCGGCGGCAGGCGCGCGTCGAGCCGGCACGCGACGAGGATCAATGCATCGGCCGCGAGATCGATCGCCGCGTGCGCGACGTCCGCGAGCAGCCCCGACGAATGCGCGGACCATGCCGCGCCCGTCTCGACGGCGAGCAGCAGCAGGTTGATCGCGAGGCTGACGGCGAGGGCGCGGGACGTGGCCGCATAAACGTGGGGCGTGGCGCGCGACGTACGCTGCATGGCGAATTCGTCTGTCGATAGCGTGGGTGAGCCCCGAACGCTACCGGTCGACAGTGGCAGCTCCGTGACACGGGCGGAGTCGCCGAATCCGCGCGGGATGCGCAGGCAAACGCGCTGACCGTCCACGCAAAAAGCGATGAGCGGCGAAGCTTGCCGGCCGTCCCGCTTCCCGGAAAGCCTGCACCGCGGACGTTTTCGCCCGCGGCTTTGCCGTTTCGGCTCAAAGCGCCTCGATTGCCAGCGCGATGCCTTGGCCGCCGCCGATGCACAGCGTCACGACGCCGCGCCTGATGCCGTCACGCCGCATCGAATGGATCAGGCGGGTCGTCAGCACCGCGCCCGTCGCGCCGATCGCGTGACCGTGCGCGATCGCACCGCCTTCGACGTTGACGATTTCCTCGGCGATGCCGAGCTGACCCGCCACCGCGAGCGGCACGACCGCGAACGCTTCGTTGATCTCGAAACGCTCGACGTCCGCCAGCGCCCAGCCCGCACGTTCGAGCGCGATCTTCACGGCCGGAACGGGGCCGAGCCCGAACATGCCCGGCTCGACGGCGGCGACGCCGAACGCAACCAGCCGGGCGCTCGGTGCGATGCCGTGCGCATCGGCGAACGCGCGATCCGCAACCAGCATCGCCGACGCGCCGCTGTTCAGGCCCGGCGCGTTGCCTGCGGTAATCGTGCCGTCCGGGCGGAACGCGGGTTTCAGTTTCGCGAGTGCTTCGAGCGTCGTCTCGGGGCGCGGCGTCTCGTCGCGCGCAAACGCGACGCGCGCCTTGCGCTGCAGGACCTCGACCGGCACGAGCTCGGCGTCGAACTTGCCGTCCGCGAGCGCGGCGGAGAAACGCTGCTGCGAGCGCAGCGCCCAGCGATCCTGGCGATCGCGCGAGATGTCGAGCTGGCTCGCGAGATCCTCGGTATGCCATCCGGAATGCTGGTCGGAGAACGCATCGACGAGGCCGTCGCGCAGCATGCTGTCGCGGATCGGTGCGTCGCCCATCCGGTAGCCCGAGCGTGCGCCGTCGAGCAGGTACGGCGCACGCTCCATGCTTTCCATGCCGCCGGCGACCGCCGCATTCGCGTAACCCAGCAGGATCTCCTGCGCGGCATTGACGACCGCCTGCGCGCCGGAACCGCAAACGCGGTTGACCGTCAGCGCGGGCACCTTGACCGGCAAGCCGGCGCCGATGGCGGCTTGCCGGGCCGGGTTCATCTTGTTGCCGGCCTGGATCACGTTGCCCAGCACGACCGTGTCGATCGCCGCGCCGTCGAGGCCGCTGCGCCGCAAGGTTTCGCGTACGGCGATCGCCCCGAGTTCGGTGGCCGGCGTGTCCTTCAGGGACCCGTTGAACGTGCCGATCGGCGTACGGACGGGGTGGCAGATGACGACTTCACGTGTACTCATGATGCATTCCTGGATCGCGTTGCAAGGTGCGCGGGCGAGTCGGTCGCGAACGGGGCACGCCGCGCGCTTCGCGTCGCCGTTTCGATTGCGCCGTGATGCGGGCAGGGCCGCCGACGCCGTGCAGGGTGGCTGCATCCGATGCCCGGATCGCAGGCCGCTACGTGTGGGAAAGGTATCTATGCATATGCATACTGTCAACGGGGCTATTGCGAACGACCAAGGAAGAGCGGCGACTCCGGCGGGGGCATACCGATACTCCAAGATCTCGACATTATAGAAATAATGTCAAAACAATAAGCGGTGATGATTGGATATCGAACGGTTTACGTTATATTATTTACGAAATTCACGACGAAACCCCACCATGTCCGATCTCGCCGCTGACGAACCCCGCCTGACCGCCGAAATCGAGCGCCTCAAGGCCGACTTCCCGAAAACCCGCGAGCTGTATCGCGAGGCCTGCGCGCTGCTGTTCTTCCGATTCGGCATCACGCCCACCGCGAACCGCCTGTACCAGCTCGTCCGCAAGGGCAGCATGAGCACGCCGACGGCCGTCCTCGGCGAGTTCTGGGCCGAACTGCGGGAAAAGAGTCGCGTGCGGATCGAACATCCCGACCTGCCGGCCGATCTGCAGACGGCAGCCGGCGAGCTGGTCGCGGCGTTGTGGAATCGGTCGAGCAACGACGCGGCAACAGCGCTCGATGCACTGCGCGCGGAAGTCGAAGCCGAACGGACGACGGCGAAGGCGGAAGTTGCGACGCTGCAAGCCGAGCTGGCCCGCACCGAAACCGCGCTCGAGCAACGCACGGCCGCGCTGCTGGCTGCGCAGGTGCGCATCCAGGAACTGGAGCAGGCGAGGGCAGCCGACGACGCATCGCGGCGCGCGCTGCAAGCGGAGATCGAACGCCTGAAGGCAGACAACGCGGAAGGCGACCGCGCACTCGCGCAGGCGCGCGCGGATTTCACGACCCAGCTCGATCGGCTGCGCGACGACGCGGGCCGGGCCGAGGAACGCTTGCGCGCATCGGAAAAGCGGGCGCTTCAGGAGATCGATCGCGAGCGGCTCGCGGCCGCGCGGCTGCAAAAGGAACTCGACGCGACAGCATCGCGCGCCGAGCAGCGCGATGCGCAGCAGCGGAACGATGTCGCGGCACTGCAGGCACAACTCGGCGATGCGCTGCATCGATGCGGGGTGCTTCAAGGGCAGCTCGACGGCGCGCAGGCGACCGATGCGGCGCGCGTCGAAGAGCTCGATGCGTTGAGGCGGGAGATGGCGGTGCTTGCACGGCGGGCACCGCTGCGCGGCGCCAAGACGGCTCCCGCCGCGCAGCGAAGCGAGCGGCGGGAGCGCACAAGAAAGCGCGCCGACGACGCGCCGCGCTGACGGTGAAACCGCTGAAACCGCAAGCGTGCGTCAACCGATCGCGACGCACGTCCGAAGCAGGCAAGCGGACCAACAGCCGAGCGCTACACACGCCAACGCTCGCCCACCCGCCCATCCGGATCAACTCGACACATACCGCGACGGCAGCGGCGGCGCGTCCGCCGGGATCGTGACCAGCGACGTGTTCAGCCAGCCCTGCGGCGTGCCGTTCGACTGCGCATAGGCGCCGACGTACGGCATCATCCGCGTCGTCTGGTAGACCTGCGGCGTCCAGCCGGCCGGCGCGAGGAAGATCGACGTCGCGCGCTTCTCGCTGTACGCGGACGCCCCGTACGTCGAGATGTTCCACAGCGTCTGCTGATACGTCGCGTAGTCGGCGTTGTGACGCGAACCGCCGGCCTGCCAGCCTTCGAGCTGGATGAACGTGTTGTACGTGCCGGCGCCCGCGAGCAGGTTGTTGACCGTGCGCCCGTACAGGAACGACAGGATCAGGCCGCAGTTCGCCGGCGCGAAATCGCTGCCGACGCTCAGGTAATAGCGGCCCGTCGTGTTCACGACCGACGCGTAGTGCGAGTTGCCGATATCCGTCGACGTCGTCAGCCCGCTCGCGCCCATGAAGCCGTCGAACGCCTGCATCGTGACACCCGCCGGCAGGTCGCTCGTCGCGCTGATCGCGACGATGTGCGAACCGGCCGCCAGCAGCGTCAGGAACGCGGACAGCGTGCCCGCGATCCAGTTGCCTTGCGCATCGACGAACGGAAACGCGCGATAGCCCGTCAGCGCGAAGACCGCCGGATCGGAGCCGGCCTGCCACGTGATCTGCGGCACCCACATCGTCAGCGGGCCGGCACTCGACGCACCGGACACGTATTGCTTCAGCGCGTCGATGAGTTGCGCATCGGCGTCGGGCAGCACCGTATACGACGCGCCGTTCTGCCAGCGCTGCACCCATTGCGCGACGAAGCCCGCGAGCTGGCCGCCGGTGAAATCGGCGGGCGGCACGTAGCCGAGGGGGCCCGTGCCCTGGTACGCGGACTGGATCGCCGCGGCCGTGCGCACATTGCTGCCGAACATGCTGTTCGCGAAATCCTGGCAGTTGTTGGCCGGCGGCGTCGCGAGCTGCGCGAGCGGGACGACCCATGCACCGTTCGCGGTCGCGACCCCGCGATACAGGTTGAGATTCGCGACCGAGTCGTGGCCGGGAAACGTGGCGGCATCGGCGCCCGACACATAGCCGGCCGACGGCGTGACGCTGACGGTGGTCGGTTGCGATCCGAACGGATGCGTGTACGAAATCGCAAACGATGCGTCGCCACCGGCCAGGCTGAACGATCCGGTGCAATCGCCCCAACTGTTCGACGCGCTGACGGCGGTCGATTGTCCGGTCGCGACCAGTGCGTGCGATGCCTGCGGCAGCGAGCCGCTCTGGCTCGCCGCGTTGCCGTACGCGAGCGTCGTCGACGGGATCGCATTGACGACGTTGATCGTGATCGAGCGGTCGGCGATGCCGTAGCTGCGCGCGGACGCATCGGCGGCGCCGTTGGCGGCGAACGACGACGCGGACGTCGTGTTGGCGTCGCCGCCGCACGCGGCCAGCGTGCCGACGAGCGGCGACAGGGTCAGCGCGGCGCCGTGCTGGATGAAGCGCCGGCGGTTCGGCGCGGTCGGGCGGGCGGGTTTCGAAGCGGTCATGAGCGTTCCTGGTCGCGGGGTTCGGGAAGAGGCAACGACGGTCCGGCGCATTGCACACGTGTGCAATGCCGGCCGCAGCTTCGCGTTTCGCCGGCACATGCGCCGCGCGTATTTATGCGTGAGATCGATGAAACGCCCGCGACGAAACCGAGTCGCTCGTGTGACGGCGCGCACGTGGCAACACCGCAGCGGGTGGGGGAACGCCGGCGGGCCATTGGGTGCCACGCGGGGATCGGGTAAAGTGCCGCTCAACATGCCGGTTCGACGCTGCTAGACGACCGGTCTAATCGTTGCTACCATACGCCATCATGAATGCATCTTCAGGCGCGGAAGTCCGCCAGCACATCCTGAACATCGCGAAGCCGATCATGCTCCACAAGGGGTTTTCGGCGGTCGGTCTGAACGAGATTCTCGCTGCGGCGGGCATCCCGAAGGGCTCGTTCTACCATTACTTCGGCTCGAAAGAGGCATTCGGCGAAGCGCTGCTCGAAGCGTATTTCGAAGGCTATCTCGCGCATCTCGACAACCTGCTCAAGCATCAGGCCGGCACGGGCGCCGAACGCCTGATGACGTACTGGGGCAACTGGCTGCACACGCAATGCGCGGACGATCCCGAAGGCAAGTGCCTCGCGGTGAAGCTCGGCGCGGAAGTGTCGGACTTGTCGGAAGCGATGCGCGCGGTGCTGCGGCATGGCACGAGCCAGATCATCGAACGGCTCGCGGGCGGCATCGAGGCAGGGCTGGCCGACGGCTCGCTGCGTGCGGTCGACGATCCGCCGCACACGGCCGCGATCCTTTACGAGCTTTGGCTGGGCGCAACGCTGCTGGAAAAGATTCACCGCAATCGCAAACCGCTCGAAAGGGCGATGGTCGAAACGCGGCGCATGCTGAACCTGCCGCCGGCCGCGCTCGACGAAGTGCAGTCGTAACCCGGGCGCGCATTGGCGCGCCTTGTTTTTGCCTTGATTCTAGACGACTGGTCTACTTATATACGCATGACGAACGCCTCGCTCCGCGTTACGCTGTCCCGATTGTTCCAACCGCACGCATGCAACCGCGACGGCCCAACCGCCGACGCTGCCACGCGTGCGCGCCTTCTGCTGGTCCATCCCTGATCCGATCGTGCCCACGAAGCACGTTAATTCCCGTTGACGGAGACTCACATGCCGCAAAGCAAGACCGCAAATCGCCAGATCCTCCTGACTTCGCGCCCGGTCGGCGCACCGACGCCCGGCAACTTCCGCACCGAGTCCGGCGACGTGCCCACGCCCGGCGCCGGCCAGGTGCTGCTGCGCACGGTCTGGTTGTCGCTCGACCCGTACATGCGCGGCCGGATGAGCGACGCGCCGTCCTATGCCCCGCCGGTCGAACTCGGCCACGTGATGGTCGGCGGCACGGTCAGCCGCGTCGTGTCGTCGAACCTGCCCGCGTTCCGCGAAGGCGATCTCGTCGTCGCGGGCGCCGGCTGGCAGGACTATGCGCTGTCCGACGGCCGCGACCTGATTCCGCTCGGCCGCGACTTCGCGCATCCGTCGTACGCGCTCGGCGTGCTCGGCATGCCGGGCTTCACCGCATACACCGGGCTGCTGAAGATCGGCGAGCCGAAGGCCGGCGAAACCGTGGTCGTCGCGGCAGCCAGCGGCGCGGTCGGCTCGGTCGTCGGCCAGATCGCGAAGCTGAAGGGCTGTCGCGTGATCGGCGTCGCGGGCGGCGCCGACAAGTGCGCGTACGTGACCGACACGCTCGGCTTCGACGCGTGCGTCGACCACCGCGATCCGGCGTTTGCCGCGAAGCTGAAGGACGCGTGCCCGAACGGCATCGACGTCTATTTCGAGAACGTCGGCGGCGAGGTATTCGACGCCGTGTGGCCGCTGCTCAACGATCACGCACGCGTGCCGGTGTGCGGGATCATCGCGCATTACAACGACACCGCATTGCCAGCCGGCCCCGACCGCCTGCCGGCGCTGGTGTCGACGATCCTGCGCAAGCGCATCCGCATGCAGGGGTTCATCATCCTCGATCACTATGCGACCGGTTATGCGCCGTTCCTGAAGGAGATGAGCGAGTGGGTCGCGCAGGGCAAGGTGAAGACGCTGGAAGACGTCGTCCCCGACCTGGCCGACGCACCTGAAGCGCTGATCGGCCTGCTGGCCGGCAAGAACTTCGGCAAGGTCGTCGTGCGCGTGGGCCCGGACGAACTGGCCTGATGCCGCGGCACGGCAACACACCACGGTTGCACGCTGGCGTCGCGCGACGCCGGCTTGTGGCATGCTCGATTCCGTTTCGAAAGGAGTGACAAGATGGCGCTTCACGTGATTGCTTCGCTGTTCCTGAAACCCGAACACGCGCAGGCCGCCGAGGCCGAACTGCGCAGCATGGTCGTCAAGACGCGCGCCGAACCGGGCAACCGGCGCTATGACCTGTTCCGCGAGCAGGACGGCTCGCCGAACCTGCACCTGTACGAGATCTACGACGACCAGGCCGCATTCGACGCGCACCTCGCCAGCCCGTATTTCGGCGAATTCCGCACGAAGTCGGCCGACTGGTTCACGGCACCGCCGGTCATCAAGGTGCTGTCGGGCGTCGACGTGGCCGAGTAACTGCGCAGGACCACCGCCGCGGCTCGTCCCACCCGGGCCGCGCGGCACCCGTCGCGCACCGCGCGACGGCGATAACAACGACGACACCGCGCGGCGCGTCATGCGCGCCGCTTCCCCAATACACCGGCCCCGGAGGCTGAATGGTCACCCTCAACATCAACGGCGAAACCCGCACGGTCGACGCCCCCGACGACATGCCCTTGCTCTGGGTGCTGCGCGACGTCGTCGGCCTCACCGGCACGAAGTTCGGCTGCGGGATCGCGCAATGCGGCGCGTGCACCGTGCATCTCGACGGCGTCGCCGCGCGCTCGTGCGTGCTGCCGGTCGCGGCCGTCGCGGGCCGCAAGATCACGACGATCGAAGCCGTCGGCGCGACGCCGGCCGGTCACAAGGTGCAGCAGGCGTGGCGCGAGCTCGACGTCGTCCAGTGCGGCTACTGCCAGTCGGGGCAGGTGATGGCGGCCACCGCGCTGATCGCGTCGAACCCGGACCCGAGCGACGCCGACATCGACGCGGCGATGGCCGGCAACATCTGCCGCTGCGGCACGTACAACCGGATTCGCGCGGCGGTCAAGCAGGCCGCGAAGGGGGCGTGAGATGAAACAGCCCCCACGTTCACTTTGTTCACTGCCCCCCGAGGGGGCGGTCAGCCCCCTTGAGGCGGCTCTGCGGAGGCTGACATGTCGCGAGGACTGATCGAAGCAGGCCGGGCCGGCGCGGGCGTGTCGCGGCGGTCGTTTCTCAAACTCGGCATGACGCTCGGCGCGGCGGCGGGCGGCGGCTTGCTGCTCGGCTTCAGCCTGCCGGCGGCAGGCGACGACACGCGCCGTTCGGTGATCGGCGGCGACGGCGATGAAACCGCGCGCGCCGGCGTGTTCGCGCCGAACGCGTTCGTGCAGATCGACCGCAGCGGCAAGGTCACGCTGGTGATGCCGAAGGTCGAGATGGGGCAAGGTGTCTATACGGCGCTGCCGATGCTGATCGCCGAGGAACTCGAAGTGCCGCTGTCGAGCGTGACGCTCGATCATGCGCCGCCGAACGAGAAGCTGTTCCTCGATCCGCTGCTCGGCGGCCAGCTCACCGGCGGTTCGACGTCGGTGCGCTACGCATGGGAACCGCTGCGCCGCGCGGGCGCAACGGCGCGCACGCTGCTGGTCGCGGCGGCCGCGAAGCAATGGAATGTCGATCCGGCAACCTGCCGCGCGGCGAACGGCGAAGTGCAGCACCCGCCGAGCGGCCGGCGCGCGTCGTACGGCCAGTTGGCCGACGCAGCGGCGAAGCTGCCGGTGCCGAAGGACGTCGCGCTGAAGAAGCCGGAGGATTTCAAGCTGATCGGCACGCCCGCGAAGCGCCTCGATTCACCGGAGAAAGTCGACGGCACCGCGCAGTTCGGGCTCGACGTGCGCCTGCCCGGCATGCTGTACGCGGTGATCGTGAACAGCCCGGTGTTCGGCGGCACGGTTGCAAGCGTCGACGATACCGCCGCGAAGAAGATTCCCGGCGTGCGCCAGGTCGTGCGCGCCGACAACGCGGTCGCGGTGGTCGGCGATCACACGTGGGCCGCGAAGCGCGGCGCGTCGGCGCTCGTCGTGAAGTGGAACGAAGGCGCGGACGCGAAGGTGTCGATGAAGGACATCGTCGCCGATCTCGCGCAGGCCGCGGCGAACGGCAAGGGCGCGGTCGCGCGCAAGGACGGCGACGTCGGCAAGGCGTTCGCTGGCGCGAAGACGCGCATCGACGCCGTCTACGAACAGCCGTTCCTCGCGCACGCGACGATGGAGCCCGTGAACTGCACGGTGCACGTGCGCAGCGACGGCTGCGAAATCTGGGTCGGCACGCAGGTGCCGACGCGCGCGGTCGACACCGTGCAGCGGCTCACGAGCTTTCCGCCGGACAAGATCGTCGTGCACAACCATCTGCTCGGCGGCGGTTTCGGCCGGCGGCTCGAGACGGACATGATCGGCCAGGCCGTGAAGATCGCCAAACAAGTCAACGCGCCCGTGAAAGTCATCTGGACGCGCGAGGAGGACATCCAGCACGACATGTACCGGCCGTACTACTACGACCGGATCTCGGCCGGACTCGACGCGAACGGCAAGCCGGTCGCGTGGCAGCACCGGATCGTCGGCTCGTCGATCCTCGCGCGCTTCGCGCCGCCCGCATTCAAGGACGGCGTCGATCCCGACGCGGTCGAAGTCGCAACCGACCTGCCGTACGACCTGCCGAACCAGTTGATCGATTACGTGCGGCAGGAGCCGCGCCACGTGCCGACCGCGTTCTGGCGCGGCGTCGGGCCGACGCGCAGCACCTTCGTCGTCGAGAGCTTCATCGACGAGCTGGCCGCGCAGGCCAGGACCGACCCCGTGCAATACCGCCGCGCGCTGCTCGGCAAGACGCCGCGCGCGCGCAACGTGCTCGACGTCGCGACCAAGGCGGCCGGCTGGGGCCCGTCGCTGCCAAAGGGGCAAGGGCGCGGCGTGTCGGTGATGCACGCGTTCGGCAGCTTCTTCTCGATCGTCATCGACGTCGCGGTGGACGATGGCGAGGTGCAGGTCAAGCGCGTCGTGTGCGCAGTCGACTGCGGGATGGTCGTCAACCCGAACACGATCGAGGCGCAGGTACAGGGCGGCATCATTTTCGGGATCACGGGCGCGCTGTACGGCGAGATCACGATCGAGGACGGCCGCGTGACGCAGAGCAACTTCACCGACTACCGGATGCTGCGGATCAACGAGACGCCGCCGATCGAGGTACACCTGGTGAAGAGCGGCGAAGCGCCGGGCGGGATCGGCGAACCGGGCACGGCCGCGACCGCGGCGGCGCTGTCGAACGCGATTTTCGCGGCAACCGGCAAGCGGCTGCGCAAGCTGCCGGTCGGCAACCAGTTGAAGACGGTCTGAGGGGAGGGAACGAACATGCGAAACCTGACCCTGAACACGCTCGGCGCATCGCTGCTCGCGCTGTCCGCACTGCTGGCCGGCCCGGTCGCGCACGCCGCGCAAACGGCACCGGCCGACAGCGAGCTCGTCGCGCGCGGCGCCTATCTCGCGAAAGCCGGCGACTGCGTCGCGTGCCACACGGCGCCGCGCGGCACGCCGTTCGCGGGCGGCCTGAAGATGGTCACGCCGATGGGCGCGATCTACACGACCAACATCACGCCCGATCCGGACACGGGCATCGGCGGCTACACGGAGGCCGAGTTATCGAGCGCGTTGCGCCGGGGCGTTGCGAAGGACGGCCACCACCTGTATCCGGCGATGCCGTATCCGTCGTACGCGAAGCTGAAGGACGACGATGTCAAGGCGCTGTATGCGTACTTCATGCACGGCGTCGAACCGGTGAAGCAGGCGAACCGGCCGTCCGACATCCCGTGGCCGCTCAACATGCGCTGGCCGCTCGCGCTGTGGAACGCGGTGTTCCTCGACACGACGCCGTATGCGGACAAGCCGGCCAAGGACGCGACGTGGAACCGCGGCGCGTATCTCGTGCAGGGGCTCGGGCATTGCGGGTCGTGCCACACGCCGCGCGGTGTCGGCTTCCAGGAGAAGGCGCTCGACGAAGGCGGCACGGCGTTCCTGTCGGGCGCGCCGATCGACAGCTGGTTCGCGTCGAACCTGACCGGCGAGCACAACACGGGGCTCGGCCGCTGGAACGAAGCCGACGTCGCGCAATTCCTGAAGACCGGCGCGAACCGGCACGCGACCGCGTTCGGCTCGATGGTGAGCGTGATCAACCACAGCACGCAGGCGCTGAGCGACGACGATCTGGCCGCGATGTCCCGCTATCTGAAATCGCTGCCGGCCGCGGGCGGCACGGGCGCGCCGCCGTACAGCTACGATCCGAAGGCGACGCAGGTGGTGCTGGGCCGGCCGGCAGCCGATCCGGGCGCGAAGGTGTATAACGCTTACTGCCTGCATTGCCACGGCGCGGACGGGCGCGGTTACGCGCCGCTGCTCGCGCCGCTCGCCGGCAATCCGAACGTGCTCGAAACCGATGCATCGTCGCTGATCAACGTGACGCTGAACGGCAGCGACACGCTCGTGATCGACGGCGTGCCCTCCGCGTATCCGATGCCGGCGTTCTCGAACCAGTTGAACGACCGGCAGATCGCCGACGTGCTGACGTTCATGCGCGCCGGCTGGAACAACGGCGCGCCGCCGGTGCAGGCGGCGGACGTCGCGAAACTCCGCAAGGCGACGGCGGCCGCGCGCTGAGCGCGGCTCCATGCGGAACGAAGGCAGGCCGATGCGCCTGCCGTCTGCACCGCCGGGTGGATGTCAGCCCCGGCGGCCTTGCTCTTTCTGTCAACCTGCGCGCGGCCGTTCGCGGCAGCGCGCGTTTTATCGACGCAATGTAGGGGTGTCTGGATGGCTAACGTGACTTATACGGATACGCAGCTGCTGATCGACGGCGAGTGGGTCGACGCCGCGAGCGGCAAGACGATCGACGTCGTGAACCCGGCGACCGGCAAGACGATCGGCAAGGTGGCCCACGCGGGCATCGCCGATCTCGACCGCGCGCTCGCCGCCGCACAGCGCGGCTTCGAAGCATGGCGCAAGGTGCCCGCGAATGAACGCGCTGCAACGATGCGCAAGGCGGCCGCGCTGGTGCGCGAGCGCGCCGACGCGATCGCTCAGTTGATGACGCAGGAACAGGGCAAGCCGCTCACCGAGGCACGCGTCGAAGTGCTGTCGGCGGCCGACATCATCGAATGGTTCGCGGACGAAGGCCGCCGCGTGTACGGCCGGATCGTGCCGCCGCGCAACCTCGGCGCGCAGCAGACGGTCGTCAAGGAGCCGGTCGGCCCGGTCGCGGCGTTCACGCCGTGGAATTTCCCGGTCAACCAGGTCGTGCGCAAGCTGAGCGCCGCGCTCGCGACCGGCTGCTCGTTCCTCGTGAAGGCGCCGGAGGAAACCCCCGCATCGCCGGCCGCGCTGCTGCGCGCGTTCGTCGACGCAGGCGTGCCGGCCGGCGTGATCGGCCTCGTGTACGGCGATCCGGCCGAAATCTCGTCGTACCTGATCCCGCACCCGGTGATCCGCAAGGTCACGTTCACGGGTTCGACGCCGGTCGGCAAGCAGCTCGCCGCGCTCGCGGGCCAGCACATGAAGCGCGCGACGATGGAGCTGGGCGGGCACGCGCCGGTGATCGTCGCTGAAGACGCCGACGTCGCGCTCGCCGTGAAGGCCGCCGGCGGCGCGAAGTTCCGCAACGCGGGGCAGGTCTGCATTTCGCCGACGCGCTTCCTCGTGCACAACAGCATCCGCGACGAATTCACGCGCGCGCTGGTCAAGCATGCCGAAAGCCTGAAGGTCGGCAACGGCCTCGAGGAAGGCACGACGCTCGGCGCACTCGCGAACCCGCGCCGCCTGACCGCGATGGCATCGGTCGTCGACAACGCGCGCAAGGTCGGCGCGAGCATCGAGACGGGCGGCGAGCGGATCGGCTCGGAAGGCAACTTCTTCGCGCCGACGGTGATCGCGAACGTGCCGCTCGACGCGGACGTGTTCAACAACGAGCCGTTCGGCCCGGTCGCGGCGATTCGCGGCTTCGACAAGCTCGAAGACGCGATCGCGGAAGCGAACCGTCTGCCGTTCGGGCTGGCCGGCTATGCGTTCACGCGTTCGTTCGCGAACGTGCACCTGCTCACGCAGCGCCTTGAAGTCGGGATGCTGTGGATCAACCAGCCGGCGACGCCGTGGCCGGAAATGCCGTTCGGCGGCGTGAAGGATTCGGGCTACGGGTCGGAAGGCGGGCCGGAAGCGCTCGAGCCGTACCTCGTCACAAAGTCGGTGACGGTGATGGCGGTTTGACAACAGGTTGAGCGTCGTGATGCCGCCGCTTCCGCGTATGGGGCGGCGGCGTTTTCTTGGCGCATTGACCGACGGCGAACCTCAGCGGGCCGGCAGAATGCCTTCAAAGACGCCTTTCACTGCCTTCTGCTGGTCGGGGTTCAGACTTCCGTAGGTTAGCGGAACCGTGCCGCATTGGGCGACCTTCGCGCTTGCGACCTTTCCTTTCGCGACTGCCCATTCGGCCGACAGATTGCCTTCGAATGTCACGCCGAAGGGGCTATTGGCACCTGCCGCCTGGCCCCAGCCGTTCACCATCATGGTTTCCTGCGCTCCGCCCCACGCGATCGGGTGCTTGCCGTTCTGCGACTCGCCGCGGTTCTGGCAGGACCCGGCATTCGGCACGCAGTGGCCCCCGATGATTTGCTCCGGCGTGGCCTTCTTCACGCCCGCCAGGTCCATCAGCATGTAGTTCTCGAGATTGACCAGATAGTCGCGATTGCTTTCGGCGATCAGGATCGCCGCCATCGCGTTGCCGAGCGCCTGATCGTTCGCGGCGGTTCCGCTCAGGCCGCCCGAGTAAACCGTCTTCATCGCGTTGAGCAGGTCCGCCGGCGTCCTGCCTTTGGTGGCCCTGGCAAACATCGTCGGGTAGTCGCTGGCGAAACACGTGCTCGAGTTCCCGTTCGCGCGTCCCCAGAAGTGAATGTAGTTCGAGTATTGCCCGCCTCCACACTGACGATAATAAATGGCCTGGTTCATCGAGAAGAACTGACTCTGGTTTCCTGCTCCCGCGCATTGATACGCCGCGAGACGCAGGAACTTCGACGGGCTCACGACATTGCCGAAGTAGTTGCGGGTGCCGGGACCGTCCGCAGGGAGGTGATCGTTCGCCCCGTCGCAACGTTTCGGGTCGGGCGGGGGCGTTACCGGCGTCAACGCCGTATTCCCGGCGGCGTCGACTCTCGCGTTCGCGACCTTGAGCGCGGCGTCGCGCAACACATCCGACGTCACGTAGAGCGGCGATCCGCGCATGTCGACGGCATAGCAGGCGGTCGCCCCCTGCGCCTGCGTGGCGAAGGAAAGTGCGGCGGCAAACGAGCATGCGGCGATCCCAAGGGTGCCGCCGGTAAGGTTACGATCGATATCCATGAACGGGCTCCAGTGATTTCGTGGATGGGAGAAGGCCCACGAGCGGGCATGCGTCAACGACAAGCAGGCGCACGCAGACGGCCTGTGGGCCGAAAGCGCTGCCCGACGTCATGGGGTGAAGGACACAGGAGGAAGGGACGTTCGGGGCGAGCTGTTGTGACCTGCCCGGGGAGCGGAGGGGCGCTGTGCGTTAATCACGCCCGAGCGGTATTACGGGCCGCCGGTCCATTGGCTATTCTCTGATCGATACGAATATCGGAATTTCACGGACGGCAAGGCGCGCGTAATGGAGAAATGACGATTGCGCCATAGGCTCTTCAACTGCGTCGCCCACATAAATGCGGACAGGTTCTCGAAAACCAGCTCAGTTCAGTCGCCCCTTGCATCCCCAGCCGTCTTCAGCCATCGCGGGCGAAACCGTGCTGTCGCCACGCCGAGCGCGCCGTCGGCACCGGTGATCGTCGGGGTTCCTTTGTTTGTCGTGACGATCGACGTCCGCGGCGAAGCGAACCCGGACCAGTCGAGTGACTGACATTGCGGGGTGGCGGTCCATCGCCTATTCTCTGACCAATACGAATATCAGGATTTCACGGACGGCAAAGGCGCCTGTAATAGAAAAACGGAAAATGCGCCATTCGAAACGGAAATCATGCTGACAGAATTTGCAACAATCACCGAGCGATGCCATTTGATTGAAACAGTCTGCCTGTGATTCGGCGATCGGCTTGAATCGAGCGATCAGCAAACGATCGATACAGCTTTCCGGCACCCAGGTCAGAACCTGGCGCTTTCGACAAACAACGAAAAAGAGCAGAGAGACGCAGTTCAGGCATTAACCACCACTACGGAGATATCTTCATGGCCAGCTCGGTAGCGAATCAATTCGTCGATTGGGGTTCAGAATTTCACAATCCGCCGTGGCAAGCGAACGACAGCATCGCGATTGCCCCCGGCGTGACAACCGTATTCGATCTGCTGACGGCCGACGGCGTGTCGCCGGCTCTCAGCCCGCAATGGCAGGGTTCAGGCGCGAGCCTGTTCATTACGGCCTTGGGGGGAGTAGAGGCCAACCAGGGCGGCAACGGCTACTGGTGGGTGTATTTCGTCAACGGCCAGATGCCCGACGTCTCATGTGCGGTCTACACGCTGCAACCCGGCGATAGCGTGGCCTGGGACTACAAGCACTACTCGAGCGGCTTGAAGCAGGCGGTTCATCCGCCGCTGGTTTGACGTTCGTCGCGCGATCCATGCGACGCGGCCGGCATCGGCCCCTTCAATGCCGGCCGCTCCCCCGATAACGCTCCACCTCCGCGTCGTACGCCGCCAGAAACGCCTTGCCGAACACCGACGCGAAATCGTCCTCGATCGCGAACACCGTATCGCGATGGGTTACCGCGTAGCGATCCCACATCCGCGCCTTGTACAGCGCGGGCACGCGCTTCTCGTACCAGCGCATCGCATCGTCGCGCTCGCGCAGCCGTTGCGGCGAAAAGCGCGTCAGCATGTCCATCAGCGCGGCGCGCATGCCGGCGACCATGCCGATCTGGTGCGCGTGCAGATCCTGGATCAATCCTGCGTCGCGACCAGCGCCGCCGTCTGGCCCAGCCAGTCGGCCGGATCGCCGCGATGATAGATCTGCTCCGACGGTTCGATATTGTCGATGAATCGCTGGTAGATCACGGCCCGTCTGGCCGTGGCGATCGGTGCAAGCAAGGCGGCGGCACGCACCGGGTCGCAGCCCGGCACCTTCGCCAGCCATTCGCGATTCCAGTGATCCTTGATCGTCGCCGCGTAGTCGCGCGGAACGGCGTCGAGAAACGCGGACTGGTCGAGCAGCGGGTGGCCGATTCCGCTGTCGCCCCAATCCAGCAGCGTGAGTTCCGATCGCGTGCCGCGAAAATTGCCGGGATGGCAGTCGCCATGAACCAGCGTATTCGGCAATCCGCATGCATCGATCCCGGTGAACCGCTCTTGAAGGCCGCTCACGAAATGCCGTAGCGATGCACATTCGGCGCGCGACAGTCCTTCGCCGGTCCGTTCGACGACATCGGCGATATCGGCAGCCAGACCCGCGCCGCGCCAGTCGGGTAATCGCATCGCGTGCAATTCGTCGACGCGATCGATCCACGAAGCCTGGATGTCGACCAGCAGCGTCACCATGCCGAGCAGTTGCGGCAGCGCTGCGTCGAACAGGTCATTGCCGGGGATCTCCGCGAGCAGGATGCGTCCGCATTCGTCGTGCCCCAGCAGCGTCGGCACGCGCCGGCCGGCCAGCGCCGTGATTACGCGGCCTTCGTGATCGAGGAAGGGCGGCACCACTTTCAGCCAGGCCGATTGCGCCCCGATCGGAATACGCCAGACGCTCGAAAGGTTCCAGGTTCGGACCTGCACGGGTTTGGCGGTAGGCGACAGGCCATGACCGGCGAGCACGCGCGCCGCCCAGCCGAGATCGTCCGCCGGGCCGCCCGGCCGCGCGTAACTTCGGCGCAGCGAATGGGGCTCGATATTCCCCGTCCAGGATTCGGCCGCAACCGGTTCCGCAATCTCAGCCAGATAGGTGACTTCGCCGCCGGGCGCGCGGTCGCGAACGGTTTCCAGCAGGCGCAGGATCGTCACGTCGACGCCATGGCGTTCGCGCGCGGCCCGCACGACCGACTCGACTTCCTGCCACCACGGGATCGCGACTGGCATCGGCGGCAGGCAACCGACCACCGCGCCATCCGGCGTCACCAGCACCAGCCGCGCGACGCGCGGCGGCAGTGCCGCTGGATCGAAAGTCCCCGTCATCGTGCTCATTTCGCTCCTGACCGGCGTCGGTTGCCTGTGCAGGGCGAGCGTATCCCAATTCGCGAATGCTCGGCTACGGGGGTTACGCGGTGACGCGACTCAGTGCCGGCTGCTGCCGCGATAGCTTTCCACTTCCGCGTCGTACGCCGCCAGAAACGCCTTGCCGAACACCGACGCGAAATCGTCCTCGATCGCGAACACCGTATCGCGATGGGTTGCCGCGTAGCGATCCCACATCCGTGCCTTGTATAGCGCGGGCACGCGCTTCTCGTACCAGCGCATCGCATCGTCGCGTTCGCGCAGCCGTTGCGGCGAGAAGGGCGTCAGCAGATCCATCAGCGCGGCGCGCATGCCGGCGACCATGCCGATCTGGTGTGCGTGCAGATCCTGGAACGCATCGCTGACCGCGCTCTGCGGCGACATGAAGCCCGGCAGCGGCAGCCCGAACATCTGCCGCAGCACGGCGCCGCCGTCCGGCAGCAGCTTCAGCGGGGTGCGTTTCCCGCGCAATCAATACGGGCGAAGGGCAAGACGGATCACCTGGTAAATTTATTATTTTACATAACGTGAATTATCGATAGTTTGCGTTGTAGTGGCTAGATTGAAATGTCCGCTTTTCGACCCATCGTAAGCTGACCGACCGCTGGCAATCCAGCGCCGGAGGCTGCGATGGCTGCAACGGAACGGATCACGATGACGATGCGCGAGTTGGACAGGTTCAAGGTCATTCAGGACGTGGCGGACGGCAAGCTCACGCCGTGGCGCGCAGCGGAACGGCTGGAACTGACGACGCGGCAGGTTCGCCGGCTGGTCGCCAGGCTGCGGGAACACGGGCCTCAAGGTCTCGTGTCGGGACGGTTTGCGAAGCCCAGCAACAATCGGCTGGACGCTGTCATTGCCGACCGGGCACTATCGATCATCCGCGATCGCTACGCCGATTTCGGACCGACGCTGGCCTGCGAGAAGCTCTGGGAATGTCACGGCATTCGGCTGGCCAAGGAGACGGTCAGGACGCCGATGACGGAGGCTGGGCTCTGGATTCCGCGTCGGCAGCGTCCGCCGAAGGTTTATCAGCCGCGAGCGCGCCGGGCCTGCCTGGGTGAATTGATCCAGATCGATGGCAGCGACCATCGGTGGTTCGAGGAACGGGCGCCGGCCTGCACGCTGTTGGTGTACGTCGACGACGCGACGAGCCGGTTGATGATGCTGCACTTTACGCAAACCGAATCGACCTTCAGCTACTTCGAAGCGACGCGCGCGTACATCGAACGGCACGGCAAACCTAGGGCGTTCTACAGCGACAAGGCCAGCGTGTTCCGCAACGTGAAGCCAGGCAAGACAGGTAACCGCGTGACACCGTTCGGCCGCGCGATGTACGAACTGAACATCGACACGTTCTGCGCGAACAGCAGTTCAGCCAAGGGACGAGTCGAGCTCGCACATCTGACGTTGCAGGACCGATTGGTCAAGGAGATGCGATTGCGCGGCATCAACACGGTGGCCGACGCCAACGCTTACGCGCCCTCCTTCATGGCCGCCTACAACGCGCGCTTCGCGAAGCCGCCGAAGAGCGGCTTCAATGCGCACCGGCCGTGCGGCAGCGATGATTTGCCGCCGCCAACGTCATGACAAATCAGCTTAGCCGAGTGCGAACTTCAACGTGCCCAGGCTGCCGACTTCGACCACGCCATCGCTATTGACGAAGGAACGCGTACCTTCGGCAACGATTGTGTTGTTGGTCAAATAGGCGCCGTTCCAGCTATCGACAATGTTGTAGGGACGTTGGTCGGGGCGCTGGCTGCCGCCGAAGCTAATGTTGAATGGCGCGACGCCGTCCTTGCCTTGGGCCTTGCTGAACACCCAGCCATAGTGTCCAACGTTGCCTTCGGAAGTGAACGCGCCGATCGGACTATAGTTGGTGGTATAGACACCGGCGATGACGCCATTGGATGCATCGGCGGACGTGATTTTGAATGTGAAATTCTTGTCCGACGAGATATAGGTGCCGGTGAGAGGTACATTGGCCATGGGAATCTCCATTTTTTATGAATTTGGAGGATGCAGTCAAGCGCGTCGGTCGCGCACCTGCCAGAGCAATATAGGCGTCGGATATCGTGGATACACCCTGTAAAGCTTGACAGGGCTGAAAAGCAAAGACGCATGTTTTTCCGCGTAGATATCCATACGAGTGAACGCCTGTGGCATTCGCAGCCCCTCACGGCGCCACTAGCGCTGCGTCGACCAGTGCAAAAAGTCAGCGCAATTTCACATTCTCAATCACGCCTCCCACGTCATTTCGAGGGTCGGCACGTTTTGATGTTTGCTGCGATTGCGGGGAAGTTTGGGTCCGGTATGTCGTCGAGAGCGGTTTTTGATAGCACGGTAACCCGAGTCCAGGGCCCCCCTCTGCGTCACTGCTCGTCACTATTGAGCCAATTATTCAACAATCCTGCGGTTGTGGGCGTTCGGCCATTCCATTTATGCTCACAAAAGTCCCATTGATACCGGCCTCCGCAAGTTCTCCGTAAAGTGTTTATCTTTTGTGCGCGGACATGACCTCGTTTTTTTGCCGAAAAAGATGAGAAGAAACCATTTTTAATTGCTCATAAAAAAGTCGTTGCCGACGAATTTCACTGTGCTATTCTCACCGCCAAGGAGTGCTGCGGCTTCAAACTCCGAAAACCTGAAAACACGTTATATGACGGGACCGGCTGCCAAAGCCTGTCCGCCGAAAAAGCAAACGACCAACCTCCCCGTTCCGCGATCGCGCCGGTGAGGGCCTGACGGGAGACGGGGCATGTCGAATGTTGCTGGCAAAGCCTATGGCATGAACGTCGTGACGCCGATGCCGCCGCATCGGACGTGGATCAACCGATTCATCTTCATGATCGCGCGGGCGCTGCCCGCCACGCTGACCGGACTGATCGGTCTATCGATCATCCATTTTGCGCGCTGGGCCATCATCCGCCGAAAAGACTGGCCCGATCTCGGCCAGCCCAAGTCCGATCTGAAAAACGATTACATGCTGTTCATCAGCAACTTCAACGGCACCTGGGATCAGTATATCGACGCCTTTTCGGACGGCATTCCGAGTGGCCTTGACCTGTTCTGGTATGCCAGTACCAAATATCCGCATTCCATTCCGATCACGCCGTTCAAGAATTACATTCGCGCGAATCAGATCGATACCGACTACTACTACAACGCAACGCCCGGCGCCGCTCAACGCGACATCAAGGCCGCATTGCGTGTGCGGTCGAATTTGGTCACGCTCGCGGATCAATATGCGACGTTGTCCCCCGATGCTTTTGCGCAAGCCTATCGCGCAATGCTCGTCGCCGTGCAGAACGATCTCGGCACGCACGGCTTCGCGCCCGTCGCGTCGAACGACACGGCCAACGCCGATACCAACCGCCAGCCCTTCGTCGATCGGGCCTGGCCCAAGAGCAAGGCAGGAGGCACCCAATCGTGAACCTTGACGGTGGTCATTATTTCCTTACCGTGCTGTCGCCGGTTCGGGTCGAGCCGTGGAAGGACAACGACGGCAACGTGACGTCGCCCACGTCGTCGCTGCGCCAGGTGCTCGCCACGCTGCCGACTGCGATGCAAAGTAAGGCATGCGAGGCCGGCGGCCGTAACAGCCCGTTCTCGCGCTCCCACAGCACGCACTTCGCCCGCTTCGCGGTGATTGACCAGCCGGCCTTCAACGGTCGCGTGCCGGTCGACTCGCTCGTCGACGCGATCCGGAAAACCAATCTTCTCGAGGATCAGCACGTCGACAACCTATCGACGTCGTGGCTGCTCCTGAGCGTGGATTTCGATCCCGCGCCCAGTCACGCCAGCGACAACGACGGCGGCCTGCACGATTATCTCGTCAGCTTGTGGAATGTGATGCGCGACGAGCTGAGCGCGGTCTATCGACATTGCTACGGCTTCGAGGCCGTCGGCACCGGCGACGAATTCGCGCATTACATCAAGCGCTGCCAGGTCGAAACGACGATGCCGTTCAACGATTACTGGATCACGACGCCGCCATTCCTGTCGCGGTCGATTTCGATTCCGAAGATTGGCGCGGCGATCGCGGTTTTCACGCTGGTGGTGACGCTCATCGTAGCGATGGTGGCGGGCAAATTGGCATGGCTCGCGCTGCCCGTAGCGCTCGCGTTGGGCATCTACGGCGCTTATCGGTACGTGATGAAGTGCGGTGAAGTACCGTTCGATACCGCGCCGTTCTCCGATCTGCGCTCGGTGCTGAAGTCGTTGTATCTCCAACAGAATTTCGCGCGCTTCGCGATCGATCACCAAGGCGACGATCCGGCGAGGCTTCACGCGGCGTTCGGCGATTTCCTCAAGGCGCACCGCCCCACTGACATCGTGAGCCCGACCCAGCCGCCGGGCGTCATCGACACCGACGTTCCTGCCGCCGACAGAGTCGGCCCGAGCGTCAGGGCAACCGTTCCCGCCGCCGCCATGGCCAACTCGAACGAGGCACCAGGGGTGACCCAGTCATGACAGAGCAACAGTACGACGTCGATCTCGATCTCGCCGATATCCAGGGCAACATCCTCACCGCATATGGCCGTCAGGGCTTTCCGAAAGGACGCTTCATGCTGCTCAACGTGCGTAACGCCGCCAGGGGACGCGCGTTCGTCGAGCATATGCGCCGGAAAGCGACCACCGCGATGCGATGGCCTTCCCTTCGTCATCCCACGTTGAGGCCCACGGGCAAGGTCTCGGTGGAGCGGCCGGACGTGACGATCAACCTCGCATTCACGTTCTGGGGGCTGGTCGCGCTCGGCGTGCCGACGCGCACGCTGCGCGGAATGCCCGACGATTTCATCGACGGCATGGCGGCACGCGCATCGATCCTCAGCGACGACGCGACCGACTGGGACCCGGTCTGGAACCAGTCGGAAACGAAGGACCCAAGGAACCAGCCGCACATTCTCGTGATGCTCAATGCGCGGATGCAGGATGACGGCACCGCTGTTCCCGGTTTGCAGACGGTCACCGACGAGATCATCGGCTGGTGCACACATGCCGACAGCGGCGTTGCTCTGTGCGTGGGTCATCGTGGCTCGGACGAGCGCTGGCAGGATCTGTCCGCGATCACCCGGGAATTCGGCGGCAAGATCGTGGCGACGCCCGACGAGCATTTCGGCTTTACCGACGCGATCAGCGATCCGGTCTTCGACGGGCAGGTGCCCGGCAACAGGAAGGTCGCGATGGAAGCGGCCGTCGGCCAGGGCAAGGTGGACGGCCAAGGCAACTGGTCGCCGCTCGCGCGCGGCGAGTTCCTGCTGGGTTGGCCGGATGAAGCGCAGGAAATCCCCGGCGCCGCGATGCCGCTCGATTTCAGCCGCAACGGAACGTTCTTCGCGTATCGCAAGCTGCATCAGGACGTGAGCGGTTTTCACGGCTGGATCGACAAGACGGCGGACCAGCTGAATGGGCTTTGGCGCCTCGGGTCGCAAGACGAAGCGAAGCAGACACTGATGGCAAAAATGGCCGGCCGCTGGCAGGACGGGGTGCCGCTGATGGCGGCGTCGACCTTTGCCGAATGGCAGGCCTTCAACGCCCAATACCCGCTTTTCGACAAGGACAAACCAGGCGAGCTCAATCCGGAACGGTCGCGCCGCCTGGTCGATTTCGTCTATCGCGGCGATCTCGATGGCCTGCGCTGCCCAATGGGCGCGCATACGCGCCGCATGAACACGCGCGACCTGCTCGATCCGCACGTCGGCGACGACAATCCGGCCAACCGTGCCGGGTCCGCGCTCAACAACCGCCGGCGCATCCTGCGCCGCGGTCTTCCATACGGCAGCAAGGACGACGCCCACGGCGAGCACGGGATCGTCATGCTTGCGGTCTGCGCGAACCTGTCGCGCCAGTTCGAGTTCGTTCAGCAGCAGTGGCTGAACTACGGCCTCGATTTCAATCTCGGCAACGACACCTGCCCGCTCGTCGGCAGTCATGCGCCGAATGCGCGTTACGTGATCGCGGCCGATCCGAAATCGGGCAATCCGCCATTCATCGCGAGCGGCATCCCGAACTTTGTCGAGACGCGCGGCGGCGACTACTTCTTCATGCCCAGCATGACGGCATTGCGCCTGATCGGCATGGGCCTGACCGATCCTACCTGACGCGGAGCGGGCCGATGTCCTTTGCTTTTGCATCGAACCTGTTCCATGCGATCGCGCTCGAAGCCCACTCGCTGGGCAAGGGTGTGCTCGCCGGCGACGAGATCGCGGCGAAGCTCGCGAGCGGCAGCGGCGATCTCGCGGCGCGGCTGAAAGCCGTGCTGACGGATCCTGCCGGCCAGCGCTCGGTATTCACGTCACTGCGCGCGTTCGCGCCCAATATCGCCACGGACAAGACGTTCGTCACCGCCTATCCGTGCGACGGGTCGGTCATCGTCACCCTGGCGGCAGACGTGCGCGAGGTGCTCGATCGGCAAGGCGACTTCGAGGTCGTCTACGAGCCGAGGATGCGCAAGATCACTGGCGGCCCGAATTTCTTCCTCGGGATGCAGGATGGCGCCGAGTATCAGCTCAACGCGTCGATCATGCGACTCGCCGCGCAGCGCGGCGACGTGGTCGACATCGTCGTCCCGAAGGCGCGCGATGCGGCCCGGCGGATCGTGGCCGCGCATCCGCACGAGATCGATCTGCCGCAGGTGCTGACCACGGTCGTGCCCGCACTGATGGTGCGGGAGTATTTCGGCGTCGATACCGCGTCTGTTCCCGATCTCGTCGAATGGACGACCGCGATGTTCTGGTATCTGTTCGCCGATCTGCAAGGCGATCCGGTGGTGGAAAGCAAGGCGCTCGATTACGCGGGCCAATGCCTGAGCGCGATCGATGCGGCAATCACCAGGCTCGACGCGAACCCCGGCGGCCCCGTCACCGTGCTGAAGCGCGCGGTTGCACTGCGCGATGCCGGCACGGGCGGATTCGGCGGCGCCGGTATTCGCAACAACATGATCGGCCTCGTGATTGGCGCGATTCCGACCATTTCGAAGGCGTGCGTGCAGGCGCTCGACGTGCTGCTCGATCATCCGGACATGCTCGCGCAGGCCCAGGCCGCGGCGGCGCGCGGCGACGAGCAGGCGGTCGGCTCGATCCTTTTCGAGGCGCTGCGGTTCAATCCGGTCAATCCGGTGATCTATCGTCGCGCAACGCGTGACTGCGAGATCGCGTCGGGCACGACGCGCGCGTGCCAGGTGAAGAAAGGCGCGATGGTGTTCGCGTCGAACCTGTCCGCGATGTTCGATGCGGCCGTGGTCGACGATCCGGACGCGTTCCGCACCGACCGGCCTTGGGACATCTATATCCTGTGGGGCTATGGCCTGCATCGCTGCTTTGGCGATGCGATCAATCGCGCAATCATTCCGGCGCTGATGACGCCGCTGTTGGCAGGCGCGCCGCTGGCGCGCGCCGACGGCGCTGCGGGGCGGCCGGATACCGAAACGCCGTTCCCGCAACATTTCACGGTCATGCGATGAACCAAAAATTGAGGTGCTGCGGGGAAAGCCAGGATGGCGGCTGCAGTTGTTGAACGCCTAAGAATGGTGTCGGAACGAAAACGAGTCGGTCAACAAAACGGGGGAGCCGCGATCGTTCCGGCCGCGCTGAGCGCGTTCGCCTGAATCAGGAATCCTATGATGGTTGGATAGGTATTCCCGCGCTGAAGACAGCGGGCTCGACCATTTGCTTGCTCCACAGCCATTCGAGCAGCTGTTGCGCCCTGGCCGCTTCCATCGATCTGCCGAGAAACGCAATCAGCTCGAGCGGATGCGTTGCCCGCGTCAGCATGTCGAGGAGCGGAAACAGCGCCACGCCATTCCAGAACGCGACGGGTCGATCAAGACTCGGATGCTGCAAGGCAGGATGCGCGGTGACGCGGTCGCCGGTCGCGCAAGGCACCACGACAATGCCGGTATTGCGGGCGAAGCGGATCGGACTGTGCAAGGGCAACGGAGGCGCGGGCTCGCTGGGCTGGGGCTGGTTCGACGGCACGTGCGCCAATTCGTCTTGCAGCGCGTGCGTCATGAGGCCTACGCGCGCCGCGGTTTCGTCGCCGAGCGAGGACGTCGCAACCGTATCGGACGTCAATGCGGGCGTCGAGCGCAGGCGCCAGAAAGGCGATTCGGCGCACCATGCCTGACGGTAGTACCCGGCGGTCCATGCGAGGTGACGCGCCGCGCTTTCGATCAGGCGCGATTCGTAAAAGCGCTGCGCCAGTTCGTGCTCCGAGGCATCGCTTGCCCGGCACCACGTGTTGATCGCGATAGCGGCCTGGAGCGAGAAGCGCATCGCCTTCTCGACGCCCGAGGATGAGATCGGGTCGAGCGCGAAGGCCGCGTCGCCGAGCTTGATGCGTCCGTCCTGCCAGGAGAGCGCGTCGACGTAGGGCGTCGATACGCACATGCGCGGCGAATCGCACCAAGGCAAACCTGCAATGTCCTTGAACAAGGCGCTTCGCGTGCAGGCGTTGCGCAAGACAGACTCCGGCTCGCGTTCGAGCGCGTCGTCCCGCGCGGAGGGATCGAACGTGAACATGACGCGGTAACGGCCGCCCGGCAGCGCAGCGCCCCACATCCATCCGTTATCGAGCGCTTCCACGCGCGTGGCGGCATCGGCATGCGCAGCCGGTGTTTCCATCGCGGCTTCGGCCCATACCGTGGACAGCCGAGGCGCGTGCAAGCGCTGCGGCTCGCGCCGGCTCTGCCGGCCCTGGGCATCGAGCAGCACGTGCGCCTCGACGTTCCGCAGCCCGTCGGGCGTAGCGATTTGCACGCGCCAGGCACCGGGCGCTCCGCCGACTTGCGCGAGGCTCGCCGGCCGCAGCACTTCCACGCCGCGCGCCACGGCCAAGCGCAGCAGCGCCGCATCGAATGCGGCGCGCTCCACGACGGCGCCGTCGTGCGCCACCGTCTCGATCGATTCGCTCGTCCAACGTACGCGCGTGGGCTTGCCTGCGAGGATGGGAACGGATTCGAGCACCTCGTCCGCGTCGAGGTAGCCGATGATGTTTCTGACACCCGGCGTCAGCGCTTCCCCGATCTGCGGACGAGGCCATAACGGGCTTCGCTCGACGAGCAGCACGCGATGCCCGAGATGGTTCAAGCGAAGCGCCACGCACAGGCCCGCGGGACCTGCGCCGGTCACGAGCATGTCGAACGTGCGATTCACGCCGTTCCCGCACCACTGGACGACGCGCCAGGCGAACCGGCAAACCAGGCCGGCGCATAGCGCGCGAGCCTGCCGTGCGCGCCGATTGCATAGTGCAGCCAGCCGCGGATGTAATCGCAGGCGCTGCGTCCGCGCTCGAGGACCTCGTGATGGCATCCGCCGCCGCAAAGATAGCGCGCCCAGCATGCATTGCAGGGCTGTTGCTTGTGCACGTGACGCTCGGCGAGCCAGATCGTCTGGCGCGCCTGATCGACGCCCGTGGAGAGATGCCCCATGACGCCGGCCTCGTCGCCGACGAAGCGGTGACACGCCGCCAGCTCGCCATCGGCGGAGACGCCGAAATACCCCGCCCCTGCGCCGCACGGATACGGCCGATGCGTGCCGCGCTGGATTTCGCGCAGCGCGTTCTGCATGTTCGAGAACGGGTAGCGCTCCCCGCGCATGACCTTTTGCTCGAACGCGAGCCCGCAGGCGATCATCCCTTGCAGCATGTCTGCCATATCGTCCGGGCCCATTTCCGCGCGGCCGTTCGAAGCGCGCAGCAGCGGCGAGAAGCCGACGCTGTGGAACCCCATGTCGACGAAAGTATCGAGCGTGCTCGGCAAGTCGAGATTGAACGGCGTGACGGTCACGCGCGCCGAGACCTGCATGCGCCGCTGGCGCGCAAGCAACGGCGTCACGCGCTCGACGATGTGATCGAACGAGCCCATGCCGCCCTTGAACGGACGCAAGCGGTCATGCACGGGCGCGGGGCCGTCGAGGCTGACGGTGACAGCGAAGCCGTGCTCTTCGAAGAACGCCCCGTCGTCTTCCTGCAGCAGACTGCCGTTCGTCGTCACTGAAAATTGGCATCGGATTCCGCGGGCATCGGCGCGCTCCCGCGCGTGGACCGTCGCCGCGCGCAGCACCGCGCGATTGGCGAGCGGCTCACCGCCCATGAATGCAAGATTGATCTTGCCGCCCTCGCTCGCCTGCTCGATCAGCAGGTCGACTGCCGCAAGCGCGGTTTCGAGCGGCATGTTCTTCGCCTTGCCGCCAAATTCCCCTTGCTGGGCGTAGCAATAGGTGCAGCCGAGATTGCATTTCTGCGCGACGGCAAGCGACAACGCGTGCACCGGCATCTCGGTCAAAGGCTCGTCGTCGATCGCCGGGCGCATGTCGAGCCCGCGGCTCGCGACCAGCGACGCGACGGCCTGCGCATCCCCGTCCTCGAGCGCGGCCTGAAACGCGTCATGCAGATCGTGCGGCACATGAAACAGGCGGCTTCCGTTCACGAGCAACAGTTGCGCGCCCTCCGCATCCTCGACCACGTGGATCCCGGGATGCCGCGGGCGCGACGCCTCGACGATGCGCGCCGCCATCGCCGACGCCAGCGGCGCGAGCGTCTCGACGGCGGGGTCAGGTTTCATCGGCATCCTTGCCGCGGATCACGAACTGCAGATCCTCCTGCCAGGACCGGAACAGATCGTCGTAGGACCACAACCGCGTGTCGACGCGATTGTCCGGCACGTACGTGCCCGTGCGGCGCTTGGCGAGCCACATGTCGCCGCGCGCCAGCCCGTCGTCGCCCGGCTCGACATTGACGAAGTCGGGTCGCGACGCGGCCCAGTAGTAGCACGCGCATTCGCGATAGTCGTTCTGCCAGGGCGCGCAGAGGCCTTGCGTCAGCTCGCCCGGCTTCAGCATCTCGAGGTTGAAGCTGGCGGTGTCGCCCTCGAAAAAGCGCCTCAGCGTGAGCGTCGCCTTCAGGGTCTCGGTTTTGCCTTGGTCGTAGTACACCTCTTCCAGGGCGTTCTCGTGAGCCGTGAATTCGCATTCGACCGACTTGCCCTGCAAATGCACGATGCGGGCGATGGAGTTCGACCACTCCATGAACGACACCGCATGGGGATTGGGCGCGCTCGCCAGCGTGACAGGATCCCCGTCCGGCAGCACCGGCCCTTTCGTGAGGACCATCGTGCCGACCTTGTGGCCGTCGAAGCTCAGCAGGCGGCGCGTCTTGAGATACTCGTAGCCGCGCTCCGCATCGACGACGTAGTTGTTGTTCTCGACCAGGGTGATGCCGACGAATGCGCGCCGCCAGAGATTGCGGAAATCGAACTCCAGGCCCGGGAAGCAATTCGAAATCGCCGTGCGCGGCATCGCCGACGCAGGGTTGCCCACGCCGCGATGGTGAATCTGCGCGGTCAGGTTGGACGCGCGGATCTCCCCGTTGCCGGGCTGCTCGAGGTCTTTCGGAACGTTCGGATCGTTAGCCGACATGCTTGTCTCCCTTCGGATCAGGTTGTCCGAACATCGCGTCTCGCGCCGCCTTGATCACAAGGTTGATGTGGCGGCGCGTGAGCGTCAGGCTACGGCCATCCGCCCCGCGCATCAGGGCCGGCATCTTGCGCAAGCCCTCGGCGGTCAGGTCGCCGATCTCCTCGGGCTGGCGCAGCAGCTTGGCGAACCACGGCGCGCCACCCGCCGCCAGCGTGCTGAACACGCGCTCGTGCAGCGCACGCAGCGCGAGATTGTCGACGATCGATTCGGCGGCGATCGGCTCGTAATAGCGCTCGAAGTCGGCCGTGTTCTGCCGCACCATCGTGCTCGCGACGTTGAGCCTTCCGTTGACCGGGTTGCCGTTCATGACGGCGGTGTTCATGAGGCGGATCGTTTCGAGCGCACGCAGGACGATCTCCGTGGCTTCGTCGATCGATACGCTCTCTTCCGGGACGTGGATGCCGTGGAGAATCTGCTCCATCTCGTCAGACACCACGCGCACCGGCATGGTATCGGGCGCATAGGCCGGCGGCCCGGCGCCGATATAGCCGTGCGCGCGCAGCGTGGAGCCGTCCTTCCTCGTCAGCACGACTTGCACGTGGCCATCGCATTCGTCGTCGAGATAGCCCCAGCTGACTTGATTGCCATCCTTGTCGGCGTATCCGGCAAAAATCTGCGCGGGGTTGGTCGGCGCGGGATGCGCCTTCGTGGGGCCACCCGCCTCCCTGAAGCCGAGCCACTTGCCGGGCGTCTCGGCGTAGAGCAGGAGATCGTCGCGATCGATGACGGGATCGGGCTTCAGCTCGTCTTCGCGTTCCTTGTCCGAGGTGCGGCGCACCAGCCGCGTGCCGTACACGATACCGGCGGCAGGGGTGTAGCGCAGGCGGATCTCGGGGAACTGCGCCGTCGGCTTGACGAACTGGACGTGGCCGAGCGGAAGATACCGCCCCTGGCGAAAGTGCTCGCAATGGCCTTGCATCGCGTGCCGCTTGTGATCCTTGAGGCCGGTCAGGTTCGCGTGGATCTTGTCGTTCGCGTCGTTGGTGCGGCGGTAGATCTTGATGTTGCCCAGATGGATATCCCAATGCAGGGCGTCGAGATCGAGTTGTTCCGTCGCGAGCAATTGCAGCGTGAGCGGCTGCAGCGTATGGGGCGCCTCGCTCGTGCGCGCAAACACTTCGAGAAAAGGCGCGACAGGCCGCACCTTCCTGTTCTCGTCCTTGAAGCGAATCGTGTCGGGCACATAGGCTTTCACGATCTCGCCGCTTTCGGGATCCACCTCCAGCGTGGTGCACGGCACGATGCGTCGAAAGTCGAGCGGGTTGTCGGGATCGACGACGAGGTCGAACGCTTCCAGCGGCGTCGCCGCAGCGCCCAGCCTGCCGACCGCGATGGGCGGCAAGATCCGGAGTTCCAGTATCGGCATGTGCGGCTCCTAGAGTAGCGCCAGGTCGACGTCGCCGGACAGGATGCGCCTGGCGACAGCGGCCAGGTTCTTGTCGGCTTCGCGCAGACTGAGCAAATACGGATGGCGCGCGGCATCGGTCCTGGCCAGCAAGGCCACCACGAGGTTCTCCGAGGCCGCGAGCAGATCGAGGTGCCCGCGCCAGCGGTTTGCCTCACCGAACGGGCTGTTGAGCGTATAGGGCATCTGGAACGGCGGCCCCGCGAGCGACGCGTCCGGCTCAATCGACACGCGCGACTGCATCAGGATCTCCGAGAGCGCGCGCAGGTTGTACATCTCGCCGAACGCCGCATTGACGATCGTGCCGCGCGGCGTGAACTGCCCGGCCGCAGTGAGCCCGCCGTAGAGCGTGAAGCTGTGGATCAGGTACTGCAGCAGCATGCGGTAGCGCAGGTTGAACAGCGACGCCCACAGCTGGGTCACCGGCTCGGTGATGGGCGTCACGGGTGCGCCGCCCTGCTCCGGCTCGAGCTCGGGGTCGAGCGCCACGTAGGGATTGACCGCGACGGGCCGCGAAGGCCGCCAAGTGTCGACTACCTTCGCCGCGTGCAGCTCGGCCGCCGCTGCCGGATAGGCTTCCGTCCAGGCTTCTTCGAGAAAGTCGTCGGGGCGTGCGGCAAGCCAGATGTCGACGCCGCACAGCTCGCCTTCGAGGACCGCAAGCATCTCGACATAGATCCGCAAAAAGCGCACGAAATGCGAGGGATCCTTGCCGTGGGGCGCCTCCCCTTGCTTGGAGATTTTATCCAGCGCGTTCACCGCGTCGTCGCGCGAGGTGGCGGGCATCACGAGCACGTCCGGCGTTCCGCCTAGAGAGCGACCGCCGCTGCTGCCCCGGTGGCCGCCCTTGTACCCGCGTCCCCATTCGGCGAAATCCGCCTGGCAGCGGTAGGTGTCGGCCTGGAAGACATCATCGGGCAGGTGGTCCCTGACGAGCGGAATCAGCGTATGAAACAGCTCGGCGACCTTATGAGGCCTGGATGCCTGCTTTCCGACGCGTCGGCGGATATCCTTGCCCAGCTCGCCGCCGTCCCAATCGAGCGGCGCCTCCGTATAGACGTATTTCGCGAGCGAATCCAGCGTCAGCGGTTCGAGCATGAAAGGGAACGGATAGAACGGCGTATCCCACGGGTAATCGTCACGCTCGAAATGCAACGGCGAGCCGATCAGACGCAGCACGTTCTGCACCGTGATCAGGTGGCCCATCTCCTCCTTGGCGATGCCGAGGATGGTTTCCTGCCAACTGCGGACCGTGTCGCGAAACGCCGCCGGCACCTGCGGCCCGCCCAGCGAATAGCCGGCGTACAGATACTGCACCATCAGGCAATGCTCGATTTCCGCGTCGATGGACAGCAGATAGGTGACGTAGTCGCGCGTCGAGAGCTCATGCTTGATGGAATAGTCTTCGGCGACCGGCTCGCCAAGCGCAAGCCGCTCCAGGGATGAACCGCCGGGCGCGAGATGCCGCCACAATCTGAGAGATTGCATTGCCGCTCCTTATTACCTGCGTCTGAAAAAGAGGGTCGTGCAGAACTACAGGGAATGGCTGGTACTTCGGTATTGATGCGCGCCAAACGTCTTTCGACTAGCCGCGCGGTCGTTCGAGCGGGCGCGTCACCGCCCCTCCCGCTCGTCTTTCTCGGCTCCGGCTCTCCGTAGAGATCCGCGGCACGTTTGACTGCGACCGCATGCGCCGAACAATCAGATTGGCCGGCAGATGAACGGGTATTCGGAATCATCGATCAACGGCTCGATGTCGAAGAAATCGTTGAGCACCGATTCCGCCGTGCAATAGGCGCCTTCCACCCAAGCCTGATCGTTTGAGTAGCATTCCCCTACGATAAAGACGGGCGCATCCTTGCCGTCAATCAGCTGCGACGGCTTGCGTATTTTTTGCTGGACGTCGGCAACGTCGTAGTGCGCAGCCCACGCATGGTAGCCCGCACGGAACGGCGGCAGCGACCAGTCGACATAGGCCGCCTCGAGCGGCTCGGGCACGTCCGCAAAGTCCGAGTTCGGCCCAAAGTGCAATTCCGCCAGCTGCTTTCGCAGCATCTTGACCATTCTGTCGGGCACCTTGCGCGGCCCGATCAGGGGTTGGATATCGTCGGCGATCGGCACATGCCGCTCTTCGTTCGGCCCGAGCTCCAGCTCGCGCCAGAACGTCGTGAAGGTTTCGTCGTCGTAGGAAGCCAGCAGGCCGTAGACCGGCTTTGTATTCTTGTCAGCCGCGTTATTGCCGAAGTAGACCACCATGCGGATCGGCGTGTCGGTCACGCTCGGTCCCATGGTGTTGCGCTTTGCGACGGCGAGCAGCAACGTTTCCTGCTTGACGGTCATCCGCTCGTCGGCAGCTTCTTCCACAGCCTTGACCAGCTCGTCGGCGCTCGCGAACTGGACATTCAGGATCGTGTCCGAACCGGACATCGCCTGCACGAACACGGGCGGAAAGTCCTGCTCCTTGAGCGACGCGATCACGGCATCCGTTACTTCATAGCCGTTGATCTTTGGCGGATAGGGCGTAACCGGGTCCAACCACCATTCATTCTCGAAGAACATGCCGACCTTGTAAGACGGTTGCATGATGGCCGACTCGAGATAGAGCTTGACCTTCTGGTCGTTCAGGACGTCCAGTCCGCCCCGATCGTCATAGCGGGAGCCCTGGGCAACCTGTTCGAGCGCCGCGCGCGGCATGGCCAGCCAGGCGGCCGACGTGGTCTGACGGGCAGCCTCCCGGTAGGGATCTTCCCGCTTCGCGATCGTGTAATGGACGACGCCGTCCTCGACATGGATGGAGCGCAGCCGCTGGTTCGGGTAGTACTGAAGCGTGACGCCTCGCTGCCTCGCCAACTGCTCAATGGCCGCAAACAATGCGTGAAACATGCCCGAGTAGCCGGTCGTCAGCGTCATGTACTGATTGCCCGGCGTGAATTCGTTGTTCGACTCGAAGGCGACCGCGGCATTCCAGTTGATCACGTTGGACGAGTATCCGTTGCCGTCCGCGGCGTACTGATAGCCTTCCGAGCCGAGCTGGTCGTACATCAGGTTCCAATAGCCGATGTCCTTGAGCAAATCGCCTTTCTGGAAGATGGAGCTCGACGGCAGTTCGGCCGTGATGCGGCCATGCTGATAAAACGCGTCCCACTGCTTGCGTGTGCTCGGACCACTGGTGCTCGTGACCGACAACGCTTCGACGACGGCGAAGCCCTGGTCGGGCGTGGTCGCGGCACCAAAGTTGTTGGCCGCGTACGGCGCCGGCGTGCGCGAAGAAATATCGTTTTGATAGAGATTCCTGGCGCGCAGGTAGTAGAGGGGATTGCTCGATTCGTTGAAAGGCACGGCATAGCGGTCGAGCCCGAGCTTGGCGATCACCGTCGTGACCAGCCGGTGGCCCTGCGCTTTACCGTCGTTTTTGCCGTTCCATTGCGAATAGCGCATGCCGCCCAACTCGAGGTACGAATGGTCGGGATTGTTCTGGTAGTGCCAGGTGCAGACCCGGGCACCGGGTGCACGGGTGCCCCGAAATTCCTTCGAAAAATCGTACTTGCCCCAGTCGAAGAGTTCCAGGACGTCGCCCTGCTGCAACTGCCGATGCGGATCGCCCCCCGCTCGCGTCCGGCCATTCAACAGTCGCCAGGCCGTGTATAGACCGGCGGCACCGCACCCGAAGATCGAATAGGTCTTGCTTGCCATGGTGTCCTGCTCCCGTAGATGCCCGGCCTGCGCTCAGGCCAGCTTGTTGAAATAGCGGCTGCCGGTGGAGAAGTGCGAGATGTCGAATGGGGTATGACCGTCCAGGGTCAACTGGCAAAGAATTTCGCCTAGCAGCGGAACGAACTTTCCGGCCCAGCCGGTCGCATAGATGACGATGTCGCGGTGGTTCTGCACATAGTCGGGCGCGAAGTCGATCAGCAATTCCTTGTTCGCAATCTTGCTGAGTGCAACGAGGCAGGTCGACGTGAAGCGCGGAACCGGCTCGAGACCATCCATATGCTCGCCGACCCACTCGGCCGTGAACGCGAGCTCCTGAGGATTCGGAATGGGCGTGCGCTGATCGGGGGACGTCAGCGGCGCGAGGACGAAATCGGAGGCGACACGGATATAGCCTGGGTAATTCCAGGCTACCTCCGGGAAGCCGTAGAACTGATTGCCGTTGTCGCCCACCGGGTTCTGGAAAACGAACCAGGTGGGGTACTGGATATCCGGCCGAGTCTTGCGGTAGTAGGCCGAGGCCATATTCCAGTAGGTCGCCGCGATACGGAACCCCAGCAGCTTGAACACGTCGTCGGCATAGGGGCCCGGCGTCAGCACCAGCTTTTCGGCACTGAAGGTCCCAAGCGGAGTCTTCACTTCAAATAGGCCCTGCCGACGCTCGATGCCGATGACCGGCGCCTCCTGCAACAGCTGCACGAAGGGGGAGCGCTGATTCCAGTCGAGCAGCGTCCGCTGCGTGGCCGCGAGATCGATGCTGGCGCCCTGGGCCTGAAATAGTCCCGTATACGTCGACGGCAGATTGCGAAAGTGAAAACGCCTCTCCAATTCGCGCGCATCCAGCGTTTCATAGGCAACCCCTTCGGCCTTCAGCGCTTGCTCGGCGGCGGGGATATTGCCCTCTGTCGACTTGACTGACGGATCGCCGAACCACAAGGTGCCGACCGTGTCCATGAGCGGCAGCGGCGTCAAGCCTTGCAACTCGTCCCAATAGGGGATCGACTGCTTGACCAGCTTGACCATGTAGGCGTCGGGATAGGGAATGCGGAACTGGCGCGACACGCCAGCCGAGCTGCCAAGCTGGTTCACGAAGGTGAACTGCTCGAGCACCAGCGTCCTGGCCTTGCGCTTGCCGAGATGGTAGGCGGTCGATAGGCCCATGGGCCCTCCACCGACAACGATGACGTCATAGCGATGCGTTGTGTCGTGCATGTTGGGGCTCCAGGGCATCCGGAAGCACATCGATTTCAGCGATCCGCGAGATCACGGTCCTGATTGATGCAGCAATGGCCGAGTCGCTAAGTCGAGCTTCAGAGAGGCTTTGAAAAGCGGGATTGAATACGCCAATTTCATGCGTGGGGATGCGTCGTCGTCCGTATCACGCTTAGCCAGCCGCTGCGGTCGAATTACATGCCTGGCCACGGATGTGAGCAAGCTGGCAATCCTGACAGGAGGTTGAGATCTCAATCCCGGTTCGTCGCGACGAATCAGGGTTTCCTCCAATGTTCTTATGGATGATGTAGATGTGGTACATGAGAAGGTTTACCAGCCGCGGGCGCGGCGTGCTTGCCTGGGTGAACTGGTGCAGATCGACGGTAGAGATCATCGGTGGTTCGAGGAGCGGGCGCCAGCCTGCACGTTGCTGGTGTACGTGGACGACGCGACGAGCCGACTGATGATGCTGCACTTCACGCAGACAGAGTCCACTTTCAGCTACTTCGAGGCAACGCGGGCATATCTGGAGCGCTACGGCAAGCCGGTGGCGTTCTACAGCGACAAGTACAGCGTGTTTCGCAGCCCGAACGCGGGTAAATCAGGCAGCAGCGTCACGCAATTCGGCCGGGCGATGTACGAGCTGAACATCGACACGTTCTGCGCGAACAGCAGTTCGGCCAAAGGGCGTGTCGAGCGTGCACACCTGACGCTGCAGGACCGATTAGTCAAGGAGATGCGATTGCGCCGGATCAAGCCGGATCAACACGGTGGCCGACGCCAACGCTTACGCGCCCTCCTTCATGGCTCCGCGGCGCCCCATTCACTCCAGTACCGGGATCGCCCCGTTTGCACCAGCTCGACCAGGCGCCAGCCCACCTCCACGATCTCCCAAATCATCCCGCAAACGGATCATTCAACAGCGGCACTCAGGTGGCGCGAAGCCAAACATCGGCTGCCTCGAGGGGCGTCTTGCCTTCTCGGCAGACGAGGTAGTCGAGCTGGCTGACTGCCTCGTTGCCGAGCGTTAGCGATGCAAGCGTGCCGAGCAATTCAGAGCTGAGCCGTTCTACACAACCGCGGTGAGCAATCAGTGTCGCGCGATCCGCGCCGCGCAGGAGCCCGAGCGGATCGCGCAGCTCGCGAATGCGATATCTTGCATGCAAGAACTGCGGCCGCCAAAGCGGCAAAACTACCCAAGCACGGCGCTCCACGGCGTCCTCGAAGCGCCGATAGCACGCTTCTTCGTCGCCAGTTTGGAACTGGTAGCCGTCTGCATCAAGTTGGTAGCGGTGCACAATCTCCCGCGAGAACCTGCTGATACCGGCACCCGGATTGATGCCGCGTATCTGTTTCTCCATACGCCTGACGACTTCAGGTCGCTTCAGGTCTCGAATCTCGGCAACCTCGTCTTCCGGCACGTAATCCGGTACACCCCATATGCAATACGGCTCATAGAGTACCCCAAGGGAATAGGTATCTGCAGCGTATGGCCGCAGATAATCGCCATGACTGTCCGGCAGCCATGCGGATACCAGCATGTCCACACGGCTTTCGCCATAACCTCGAAACATCGCCTCGTGCGGCTCGGCGGAAGTAATCACCCTGTGTCCCGCACGTTCGAGCAGGCGCTGCACAACGGCAGCGCTTGCAGCGTGAAAGCTCAGGTCAATGTGACCGAGACGGATTGTGCTCATGGGTGCTCCCGAATTGACGAACTAAAACTCTGGTCGACTGATCCTCGACGTCGACGCCATACAGATCTCACAGCTTTAGCTTGTAGAGATGAATCGGCATCTTCATGGTGGACCGGCCGTTATTGAACACCGCCGCACCATCAAGTTGCGCTGCGGGCAGATAGATATTCCCTTTGCCGTCGAGAAACGGCGCATCGACCCAGCGAAGGCGGCTGTCACGTGCGACCAACGCAACCGACCCGTCAGGACTGCGACGCATTAGCGCGTTCTCATCGAGCTGCGTGTAGTACAGCGTGCCGTCCCGTGCCATCGCCGTTCCGCCCACGGCCGGAAGATCGAACCATTTGACGACATGCTGGGCAAGCTGTGCGTCGGCAAGCGTTTCGTCATCCAGATAGCGCGTTTCGATCCGATACATCGGGCCCGAGAGCGGTGCGAAATAGAAGTATCGGCCGTCCACGCTAAGTTCGAGGTCGTCGGCATTGACATGCAGCGGCGCGCCATCCGGCGCGCTCAGAACTTTGCCGTTCACGACGATGAGATCTTCAGGGCGCGCCTTCGTAAAGTGCTCATCATCAAAGCGGCGTCTCACCGCCCCACTGTCGAGATTGAGCACCATAAGTGCGCCCGCTCCTGCGTCCGTAAGATACGCGCGCCGACCGTTGAGCCGGATGTCGTCCACATATGAATTCGCACGCAGAGCCGCAGCAGGGATCGGATAGATCCTGAGCACCTTGTCATCATTCGCGTCGACATGAACAACCTTCGCGCCGCCGGGAACAATCGCACCGCCGAACAATGGTGCGCCGGTATCGACCACCCAGAAGGAACCATCTGCATCCACGTGTAGCGCATTGACACTCACGAATGTGTGCGTTGCATCAGCCCCGGGTCGCCAACTGTTCCATTCGCGCGATGGCCAGGGAATGAGCGCGCCGTCCGGCTCGGCCACGGCGACGGCCGGCCCAATATTGCCTGCCCAAATGGGGGCGCTTACGATGATGCGGCTTCGCGAGTCGACCGCGACGGCGTTCCATGGCATCTGCGAAGACGTCCTGACTGTCTCGAGCTGCGCGGCAACCGTACGCGACGGATCATCGGGCGCACCCGCCGAAGCCGCCAGCGCGGCGAATAGCACGCCGGCACCGCAAAGGGATCTGTAAAAGAACACGATCGAACGCAAGATTGCCTCCGCCAGTTGCATGTACACGACCAAGTATCGTTCGATGCCGCGCTTCCGTCTTGGATCAGATCAGCACACTTTGAACGAAATGCATGGCGCCCCCCTTCCCGGCTTACGACCGGCAGACCGCGTTATGGCGCTCGCAATATTCATATGGACTCCAGCACATACTTCAGCCATCCTGAGAGCAGTGCGAGATCGAACGGTTTCTGCAGCAATGCAAGACCACCGGCGTCGACTGCTCGCCGGGCCATCTCGGCCGTCGCATAGGCCGTGATGAAGATGACTGGCGGTGCGTACCCGCCGGTCAGAAGTTCACGATGTAACTCAATGCCAGACATCCCAGGCATGCAGACATCTGCTATCAAAAACGCGATTTCGCGAACGCTGGCGCAGTCGAGAAGCGACCGAGCCGAATCAAACGTATCCACTCGCCACCCCGACGAACGCAAAAAACTCGACAAAGCAAGCCGAACAGCCTCGTCGTCGTCAACGATACAAATCGTCTTTCCAGTGCGCAAGACAAGGACCTCTCGCCGAACGGAGCTACCCGCCGTGCCTAGTCATCCGGGCGTGTGCCTGCAGTTTCCGTGGTTGTCGCGGATACAGTCTCGAGGCAGACGCGTCGCCATTGTCCCGGTGGCATGCCGAATCTCGCCGAGAACACACGTGTGAAGTGACTCTGATCGGCAAAGCCACAAGTCCCTGCAATCTCGGCGATGGAATTGCGAGCGTCACGCATAAGCGCCATGGCTGCCGCCAGGCGTTGCGACATAAGCCAGCGATGCGGCGTCGTACCTACCGATTCGCGAAACGCCCGGACGAAATGATTGACCGAGAGATCGCACTGTGCGGCGACATGTCCCACACAAATATCCTCGTTCAAGTGCGTACTCATATAGTCCTGCGCCCGTCTCAACTGCCACGGTGCCAGCGCGCCGCGCGGCGGCCGCGAATCTCGAGCACGACCGTAAGTGCGGATCACATGTTCGCGTAGCGCCAGCACAAGATGGCGAGTCAGGTCTTCGCTCCCGTTCCGCCGGTCATCGAGCACGAAGACGAGAATCTCACTCAACAGGCGAGTCACCGCCTCTTCATTGGTCCGGCTCGGCGGCTCATCCGCCATGATGTCACTTCTTGCGATGCCACCATTGGTCGACATACTCTTGTTCCGTCCCGTCGTGATAGCCAGCACATTCGGCAACGAAATCGCGAGTCGCACGTCAAGCGCAATCGACTGCCGCCGCTCAGTAAAGGCACGATAGCGCAACGCGAACACGCGAAGGGCCGCTCAATCCACGTGAATCAGGCAGAGGATCCACCCGGATTCAAAGTTATAGCCGGCACGGGTGGAATACCAGCCTACGTTCGAATGGACGTAACGCGCCGAATGGTGAAGTCACCATACTCGGGTATGAGCCGTCGAACTAACCGCGCGGGATTGCCACTTGTGTATTGCCGTCGCTCCGCAGACCAGCATCTGGCGCTCAGACAGCGTGAATCGCAATCACGTCGGCTCGAATCATCGAGTGTGCGTTACGTGGCCTGGCGGCACGACGACTGAGTGGCCGAAACACACTGTCGCCACGGTTGATCGGTCGCCCGGAAAGCGCGCAGCGCCCTCCACGAGCGGCCTTGCCCACGATCCACTTCTGCTCTTCGTAGTTGCACTCCGTGGCATCGTGCCACGACAGCGAAATGGTCGTTGCATCAAGCTGCTCAAGGAGCACGATCGTTGGAACCGCGCCGGCCGACGACCCACGTTCGGGTGATTGCACGCGTGCCGCCAATACCCTGTGTTCACATTGGCTCACGGAGAACAACATTCGCAGCGTATGTCTCCAGATCTCAAAGTCGTCACATTGCATGGCTGCCCCGTCTTCCATTCAGGTTTGCAACGATTGCGTCCGCAGGCAGTGCCAGATGAAATCGGTAAGTGGTTCCATCCTGAGTCGCAATGTGCCTGAGATGCACGCGACGAGATGACCGGTTCCACGACGCCCCGGCGAGACGAATTGAAAGTGATAGCCGGGCAGACTGAACACGCTGGACACACCGGGCGACCACAGACCGACGACGGTGCCGGACACGTCCGTCAGCTCACACACAGAAATATTGCCGCGAATGGCGTGGGGATATAGCCCGGCAGACTTTGTATCATGCGTAGGCTCGGTACGAATCAGCGGAAACACGCCATCGAGCCGGAACGCGTAGAAAATATGACTTGACGGACGCCTCGCATCACACAAGGCCTGGAGCTTCGAGAGCGATTCGGAAGGCGGGATCTCAACGTCGATCAACGGTTCGAATTCGGTGAAGGTGGCAAGTGGCATCGCTGCGGGATCGGCCCATGGCCCGATTTCGCGCCTCGTGTCCGTTGCATGCACGGCCCGGCATTTCGTATCGAATGAGTCGGCCGGCGCGCCAACGTCATGAGCAGACTCGCGCAGCGTCGTGAGTGCGTCGGTGTCATTCAACATCGGAACCTCTGTTCGGCTGGAAGATGGCCGCGCCACGTCCAGACCAGGAAGCGGACCGCCGCTCATACGCGACATGGCAACGTCGACGTCCCAAGTATGCGTTTGACCAACGACTTTTTATTGAACAAAATCACCGGCAGTTTTTTGAAATGAACGCCGCGACGCCGGAAAGCCCGGCGCTCGCCTTATACACTCATAGGCGCCAGATGGGGAACACCGAAATAGCCATGGTCCATATCGTCGACGACGACGAACCGTTTCGCGACGGCCTGAGCCGCTTATTGCGCTCGGTAGGGCTGCGAACTGCGCTCTACGACACGCCTGAAGCGTTCGTGACCAGCCACCGACCACTCGTCCCTTCATGCCTCGTGCTCGACGTGCGTCTGCGCACCAGGAACGGGCTGGCACTCCATGAGGAGTTCATGAAGCTCGGTCTGAACATGCCTGTCATCTTTGTGACCGGCTACGGTGATATCGAGATGTCCGTCAAGGCGATGAAGGCCGGGGCGCACGACTTCTTACCCAAACCGTTCCGCGAGCAGGACATGCTCGATGCCGTGTCCCACGCGATCGAAAAGGACCGCGAACGTCTGGCTCGAGAACACGAACTCGCCGACCTGAGAAATCGCTATGAATCTCTGACGGCCCGCGAAAAGCAGGTATTGGGATTCGTGCTGGGCGGACTCATGAGCAAGCAGATCGCGACGGAAATTCACCTGAGCGAAATCACCGTCAAGCAGCACCGCGGTCAGATCATGAAGAAGATGGATGCTCGGTCGATTGCCGAATTGGTACTCATGACCGCTTCGCTCGGCATTCAGCCGACTCGCTAATTGCGCATTTCTGACGGATCACCCGTTCGCCGGCCGAATTCTTCTGCAGCCGATATCTGTTGCGCGGGCAGAACGAATCGGAACGCGGCCCCGACAGAGTCGACCGCCGCGACGTCGAGCGTGCCGCCGTGTGCTTCCACAATCGAACGACAGATCGACAGGCCCATACCGAGCCCGTCGACCTTGGTTGAGTAGAATGCCTCGAAGAGCCGCTGCAGGTCGCCGTCGCCGAGGCCCGGGCCATTGTCACGCACCACAACGGCAATCTGACCAGTGCCGAACGCATGCGCATCGACGAAAATACGGCGCCGGCGATCCGTAATGGCACGCAGCGCTTCGATTGCGTTGAGCATCAGATTGATCAGCACCTGTTGGATCTGCACGCGGTCGGCAACGATATTCGCCAGATCCTTGGCTACGTTTTCCTCGATCACGACGTGCTGGTTTCGGCATTCGCGGTGCAACAGAACTTTCGTTTCTGCAATCAGATCTCCGAGGCTCACGAGCCCACGATGCGGCGTTGCTCCACGTGCGAGGCTGCGCGTGCCGCGGATCACGTCGTTCGCGCGGTTTCCCTCGGTCACGATACGCTGCAATGCACAGCTGACCTCGCCGAGATCGGGCTCCTCGCGTAGTAGCCAGCGCAAGCCCGCCGTGCCGTTCGCAATAATGGCCGAGAGCGGTTGATTGACTTCGTGCGCAATCGACGCGGCAAGCTGACCGAGCATATGGACCCGCATCACGTGTGCGAGCTCATTTCGGGCGACCTGCAGGGCTTGCTCACGCTCCTCGCGATCGGTGATGTCCATCGTCGTGCCGACGTAGCGCGGCGACTCTTCATTACGCGTCTGGATATCGCCGACTGCCTCGAAATGCCGGCTCCCTGCTTCGTCCTCCAGACCGCGGAACTGAAAACGAAATCCTCTCCTGTTCCGCACCGCGTCATCAAGCACATGTCGCACGTGATCGCGGTCGTCAGGGTGAGTCGCCTCGAGAAGGCGGTCTAGCGTCACCGGTTTCCCTGCACTCTCCAGCCTTAGCATATGCAGAAGTTCGATAGAACACGTCACCTTGCCCGATTCCACGCACCAGTGCCAGTTTGCCGTACCACTGATTCGCTGCGCCTGCGCCAGTGCGGCCTCCTTTTCGCGCAGCATTGCCTCTATCCGTCGCCTCTCGCTATTTTCCTCGGATATGTCCGCGTACAGCCTCGCGACCTCCATCGAGATAACGGCCTGGGCGAGCATCCTCTCCAGCACCGCCAGCTTTCGAGCGGGAAGCGCACTCGCAGCCCGGTGACACTCGAGATACAACGCGCCGACCGATTGACCGTGCTTGACCACCGGCACGCACAATGCGCCGACTATGCCGCCCGAACGGAAATAGGCATCCGACGCGTAACGCTGTCGAATTGCCGTCTGGTCGAGCACGAGCGGCCGGCAATCTGCGATTACGCCATGAATGAACCACAACGGGAGCGAAGCCGAGACGGGGCCATCCAACCCAAGCTCCACCGTTACCGCCTCCCCGTCACGCCGCGCAATCGCGAATGTCTCCAGTAGCGCGCCACGTCGCAAGAACGCACCGAAGTCCGCATCCACGTACGCGAGCGTCGACGTCATGAGGTTTCGCATCAGCCGCTCGACAATGACCTCGCCCGAAATCGCGTGCGTCGTGTCGATAAGGTAACGTACGTCGTCATCACTCAGATGCTGATCGTTCGTGGTGTCCGGGCGTGCGCGGGCGTTGCTGTCCTGAACGGCGTACTCCATTTCGAGTTGCTCGGCCTTTGCCGAGGCGCCCCATTTTCGATAGGAGGAACAAGCTCGGTCGGCGTAGCTTTGGCCGAGTCCTTCGAGCCCGTGCCGTAGACAAAAGGTAGCCGCGCGCTCGAGTGCGATGGCTTCGTAATGTACGAAGCCGTTTTGCTTCGAGAGCCGCACGGCTGATTCGTAATGCCCGAGCACTTCGAAATGGCGACCGTCACATCGCGCAGCCTCGGCGACCAGTAAATCCCGCTTGTCGGAAAAAGTGGCATCGCAAGAATTGGCCCACTGCGTCAGCTTCTCGATGGATACCTGTAACTGCTCGCGACGCGCACGAATTCCTTCACGGTCCGTCGTGCCTCGCTCGTTCGCATCATGAATTAACGCGGCGCAGGTCAGACCGCGGAAGAATCGAAGTTCGAACAGCTGAAAGAAGCCAGTCAAGGACCAGGCTACCGCTTCGGCCCGAACGAACGCGTCCTCCGATTCCGCATAAGCCCCTGCCATATAACACGCCACGCCCTTCATGATCCAGTACATACAGCAAAGGCTGGCATTTCCGTCATCCTTCAGGCGACTCTCGAAGTCAGCTTCGCTGAACGTCTCGTGATCAAAGCACGCGAGCGCTACGGTCCGGCCGGTCATCGCGTCGACGAAACAGCGCTGGACGACCATCATCTCCGCAAGATCACGAAAACCGGCACGCAGTCCGAAAATCCGCCCTGCTTCCACTTCGCGCCGCACTTCGTCGAGCGGAACTCCGATGGCCAGCGAGTTCGTCACCAGGATGCTGCGTACCGTGCACGCGATATCGAACTCGCCGGATTCGTGTGCCGCCTCGTACGCCTGCTGGATGATCTCCCGTGCCACGTACAACGGCTGCGTCCAGCAACTGACTAGTTCGAGTCCCACCAGTGTCTTGGCCTTGGCTGCGAGAAGCCCTCGTGACAGTACCAGGTCCCGCGCCAGCAAACCGAATCGGTAGCCATCGTGGTAACGGCCCAGCAATTCACCGATCGCCACACCGAACGAGCTGAGCGCATGTGCCGAATTGGCCGTTACGCCGTAATCAAGCGTGAGCTCGACCATCTTAGCCAGATGGAGCACGAAGAGGTTGCGGCTGGTATAGAAGCTCGGCAGCAACAGACTTGATAGCACATTGACCGCCACGACCATTCGGTGATCCGTCATGTCGGGCAAGTTCATCAGCGACTCGATCGACCGGCCCGTCAGCTTGGCGAATACCACCTCGCAGCCCGCGTGGACCGCATCGTCTCCCGGATACTGAGCCAGGCTGATCCCAAAGTCATCCCGCAGAAATCGAAGCGCAATGGCCGCCGCCGCCTCGTTGCGCGATCTCAACATGTTGAGGGTTACCTCGAGCTGTACCACATCGGCTCTCTGCTCCCGGGTGAGTCGCGCGTTGTGCAATCGGGTTATCGAAGCCTCGGCGGCGTCGAGCGCGCCGCGCAGCAGGTCACAATGCGCCGCTTCATGGACGATCTGCACATGGAGGGGATCACGCACCTCAAGGTCGTGCGGATGCATCAGCCCACTGCCTGCTTCGAGGTACTGCGCCGCTGCGCCGTGCGCACCGGAGGCTTTCGCACACATGGCTGCCTCCAGATTGCTCCGCGCCGCGTCCACACGCTGCTCGCGCGAAACAAGCAACGATCTCGCACGATTCAAATGGTCGGCGACGTCGAATCGCAGTGCCGGATCGTTCGGCATGGCCCTCAGGATCGTGGCTATCCGCAGGTGCCATTCCGCGCGTTCGCTTGGACGCTGCATCGAATGCATCACTTCCCGAATGCGATCGTGAACGAACGAGTAATCACCGCTGCGACGCATGATCATTCCGGCGACTACAGCTGGTTGCAGGCGAACGTGCAACGCTTCCTCGTCGAGGTCGACGGTGCGGGCGAGCACATCCACCTGCGCGACGTTGCCGATGCATGCCATGGCGAAAAGCACGTCGCTGGTGGGTTGCGGCAATGCGCCGGCACGTGAGCGTATCAACGCCACGAGATTCGGTGCGCCCAGCGCGGCATTGACTTGTTCCGGCGTCCATTCCCAACGTCGACTCACCAGGTTGCGCGTGACGATGCGCTCATCGACGAGCTTCCGGACGAGTTGGAGCGTGAATAGCGGATTACCGGATGTGCGTGCATACAGGAGTTCGGCAAGCGGCATGGTCTCGCCTGGATTCGTGCCGAGTACGTCGCCGAGGAGTTCGGCTGCCGCGTTGCCTTGCAACGCGTCGATCCGCAGGGAATGGATCGTCGCCGCGCATGCGGGTTCTACCTTCAATTTCCCCTGCGGGTCATCGCGCACATCATCGGCTCCGTCGCGCGAGACCACCACAAGAAGGAGGAAAGAGATCGCACTGCGCTCCAGCATTTCGGTCACGAATCCGAGGGTCGCGTCATCGGCCCATTGAATATCGTCGAGAAAGATCACGAGCGGATGAGCTGGCAGTGCAAACACATGCAGAAAACGGGCCAGCGTTTCATGCCAGCGTGCACGTACCGAGTCCGCTCTTATGTCAGGGGCAGGCGGTGGATCGCCCAGCAATGTACGCGCCTCTGGAATCGCGTCGGTGATCAGCGCACCAAGGCCACCCACTGCGCTCAGCGCTGCCTGCCGCAGTTGCTCCAGGTCGGTGCGTTCGGCGATCTCGCGGCTAATGAGACGACCGAGCATCTCGCACAGCGTCCGATATGGAGACACACCAGGGTGCGGGTCGAACTTGCCCGCCGCAACGAGCCATCCGTTCTCCCGCTGAATACGACAGAACGTATCGACGACAGCCGACTTTCCTGATCCCGCTGCACCGGATGCGCACACTAGCGCGGTGGTGCCACGCTGGGCGACCTCTTCGGCCCACTGATTCAGCACGTGGAGTTCGGAGTCGCGCCCGTACAGACGACGCGGCCGGTTCAGCGGCGGTGGCGCATCGTAAGCACCGAGTTGGAATGCGGGTATCGCGCGCCCCCGTGTCAGCGCTGCGAGCGCACACCGCAGATCTGCTTCCACGCCAGCCGCAGACTGGTAGCGATCGTCGGCCTCATGCTCCAGCAAGCGCGCAACGATATCGGCAAGCGGTCGCTGAATTTGGCTGATGCTCCCGACTCCCACAGATCGAACAGACGCAACGGGCCACCGTTGCGCCTCGCTCGCGGATGTGGATAACGGTTCGATCAGCAGCCCGTGCATCCAGCAACCGAACGCATACAGGTCAGCGCGATGATCGACGTAGCGGTTCGACCCTAGCCGCTGCTCCGGTGCACACCAGACCGGTGCGAGTCCGCAATCCGACATGCGCTCATTCGAGTCCGGCATGAAGCGTACGCGCGACGCAATTCCGAAATCGGTAAGCCATGCTCGGCGTAGATCGACGCTGACGAGTATCGCATGCGGGCTCAGGCCTCCATGCGTGATACCGCGACCGTGCAGTCGCCTGATTGCGTCGACCACGCCAAGCGCCAGCACGAGCCGCTGCGTAATATCGAGCGTCTCGGCACATAGGGCGGCGAGCGGATCACCGCCAGGATCGGCAAGTGCCAGTGCAATCTCGTTTTCGTGGCGCGTGAGACCGATCGGCACGGCGGCCCAGTCGGGGTCGAGCTGGTTTGCCAGCGAGAGTTCGTTCTGAAAGCGGGCCTCGGCCGAGCGCGATGGTACGTTGGCGGGAAGCGTTACGAGCAGGACCGGTCGTCCCCCGTCGCTCAAGCCGCGTTTGACGATCAAGCGGTCGGATCGAATGACTGCAAGCTGAATGAACGATCGCTGCATGTTCTCGGTGATTTCGTGGCAACGCTTTCGGGATGATATGCCGGGCATACGAGCCGTATAAGGACGGCGAGCGGACATTCCGTGAAGGGATACCACGCGCCCGGCCCACGCATGATAGGTCCAAGTCGCCTTGGACAGGCGACAAACATTCGCGGCATTCCGGCATCACAGAAACGACTCGAAGCCATGAGAGCCGCCGACATCCCCTCGCCTCGCTCACAGGCCGCAATGATCTCCACAGGTCCAATCGACCGCCACCGAGAGCCGCAAACTATCTCAGGAACGGCGCCAATGCTTCTGAGGCTTCGGAGAACCGCTTCTCGAGGAAGTCGAGCAATGTGCGCACGCGCGGAGCCATATAAGGCGTGCGTTGAAAGAGCGCGTTCACAGGCACGTCCGGGCAGCGCCACTCCGGCAGGAGCAGCTTCAGCCGCCCAGCCTGCAGATCGGCGCCGATGTCCCAGATCGACTTCATGGCCACGCCGCAGCCTTCCATAGCCCATTCGCGGGCAAGCGAACCATCGTTGGTCTGACGTGAACTGTCGAGCGGCGCGGTGAACAACGCGGTCTCCCCATCGCGCGCGAAACGCCAGTTGTTCGCCGCGCCCGCTGCCGAAGAAAGTACGATGAACCGATGCTCGCGCAAATCGTCGGGATGGCTCGGCATACCGTGCGCAGCAATGTAGTCGGGCGACGCACATAGCGCGCGGCGATTGTCGGCCATGCGCTTGGCGACCATCGAACTGTCGGCCGGCACGCCGAAGCGGATCGCGAGATCGATGTCGTCCTGCAGCAAATGCGACAGCGAATCGGAGAGGACGAGCGTCAGCGTGACGTTCGGATGGCGTTCGTTGAATTCGTCGAGCCATCGACGTAGCACGGTGCGTCCGAAATCGGAGGTGGCCGATACGCGCAACGCCCCACTCACCGATTCCCGTCCGGCCTGCAACGCCGCGCGCGCATCTTCCAGGGTTTGCAGCGCATGCTGGCAGTGTACGAGATACAGGCGGCCTTCGTCCGTGAGGCGCAGCTTGCGGGTCGAACGCTCGAACAGCTGCGTATGGAGTTCTCCCTCGAGCTTTACGAGCCGGGCGCTCGCCGCGGCGGGAGACAGACCGAGCTTTCTGCCGGCAGCCGAAAGACTGCCTTGGCTTGCTGTTTCAACGAAAAGGCGAATATCACCGAGATTGTCCATGATCGCGTCACGCGAAAAGAATATTGGGTTGTGCCGCGCGATGCCCCGCGTGGACCCGGGCATGGTAACGCGATGCGGATCGACCAAGGAAAGGCCGACCGGCAGGATCGGCCCCAGACCCGCTTACTTGGCGACCACGCCGAGCTGCTGGAGGAACGTCAGATTGTCTTCGAGATGCCAGTTGTCGGCGATCTTGCCGTCGCGAATGCGATAGATGTCCGTAGCGATGAAGTCGACCACCTGCCCCTTTCCCTGCACGCCGTTGAAGCTGCCCGTGAAGTGACCGGTGAAGTGCAGATGGGTGATGACGCGATCGCCTGCGACGATCATCTGTTCGACCTCGGCGTGAACGTCCGGCACGGCGCCATGGAAGCCCTTCGATGCCGCCAGGGGCCCCGCGATGCCCTGCGGCCGGCCGGCGGGCAACGTGCGGTCGGTGAAATCGGCCGCTAGCGCCTCGCGAGCCTGTGCCTCGTCGCCCGTGCTCCAGAACGTATCGTAGAGGCGTGCCGCACGGATCTGTTGTTCGGCCTGATGCTTCGAGAGACTCTTGTCGACAATCAGCGTTTTCGGCTGCACGAGATTGTCGTCGGTGGCGGAAACGGCAGGCAATGCGGCAGCGGCCGTGGCGGCTGCCAGCGCGACGCGGGAAACGGTGGAAAGGACGGTGCTGGATTTCATGTCAGGCTCCTTGGTGGTGTGCTCGATGAACGGATTGAATCCGGAAGTGACGCGACTTGGGATGTTCAGGCTGTAAGACGTGCTGCGCGATTCGTTTGTGCTGCCTCGCGTCGATCGATCCGGGACGCGAAAGCGGTCACCGCAATCGCCATCAACGTCACCGCGGCGGCCACGAGCGGCAGCGTGTCGAGTGCCTGCCCGTGCGAAAGCGCCAGGCCGCCGAGCCACGCCCCCATCGCGTTACCCACGTTGAACGCGCCGATGTTCAGCGTCGATGCGAGGTTCGGTGCGCTTGCAGCTTTGCTCAGCACGCGCATCTGCAGGCCCGGCACGGTCGCGAATGCTGCAATGCCCCAGATGAAGATCGTCACAACCGATGCCACGGGATGATGCATGGTGCGACTGAACACCACCATGATCGCGACCAGCAGCACGAACACTCCCATCAACGCCCGCATGACGCCGCGATCCGCAAGCTTGCCGCCAAGTGCATTGCCGATAGCCAGGCCGATGCCGAACAGCACAAGAATCTTCGTCACGCCGCTCGGCGCGAACCCGCCCGCCTGCTCGAGCACGGGCGTGATATAGGTGAACACAACGAACATGCCGCCGAAGCCGAGCACGGTCATCAGCAGCGCGAGCAATACCTGCGGGTTCTTGAGCACACCGACTTCATGCGCAAGGCTCGCGGACTGTACTTCGTGCGTTTTCGGCACAAGCGCCACCAGAGCCAGCGCCGCAAGCACGCCAGCACCGGCGACGGACCAGAACGCGGCGCGCCAGCCGAGCATCTGGCCAATGAAAGTGCCGAGCGGCACCCCAAGCACATTCGCGAGCGCAAGACCGGTAAACATCAACGCTACGGCGCTTGCACGCTTGTCCTGCGGCACGAGCGACGCGGCGACGACCGACCCGATGCCGAAGAACGAACCATGCGCGAACGAAGTGACGACGCGGGCGATCATAAGGCTCGTATAACCAGGCGCGACCGCGCACAGAATATTGCCGACGATGAAGATCCCCATCAGCAGCAGAAGCGCCCACTTGCGCGGCATGCGGCTCGTGAGAACGGCGAGCAGAGGCGCGCCGACGGCGACACCCAGCGCATAGCCGCTCACGAGCAGCCCCGCCGACGGGATGGAAACCGAAAGCGACTGCGCGACATCAGGCAGGATGCCCATGATGACGAACTCCGTGGTGCCGATGGCAAAGGCGCTCAAGGCCAGCGCGAGAATGGGAAGTGGCATGGCTGTCTCCAGGAAGGCGGCGAAGCCGCAGTGGACATGGAGTCATTCTGCTTGCCACCGTGCCGATTGATAATTGGCCTGCGTCTTGAATTATTTTCAATCCACACAAGAAAATCGGCGGGATCGCGGCACTCGCATGATCTGGCCCCGATCACTCCTCACCGGCCAGGGCGTTGACCAGCGCACGCACGCGAGCGGGTCTCGTACGCGATCCCGGCATCACGAGATTGATGGGCAGCGGAGCGGGACGACAGGTCGGCAACACTTCCACGAGCGTGCCGCTACGCAGGTGGGCATTGGCGAGGAACGCGGGGAACTGCGCGAGGCCCGCGCCGAGTGCGGCGGCTTCCGCGAGCGCTTCACCGTGGTCGATGCGGAAGCCCGACTCGATAGTCAGCGCGACCGTTCGACCGTGCTCGATGAACTCGAGTGGCCGGTCGCGGCCGGTGGTCGGCATGCGAAACGCAATCAGGCGATGCTTCCGCAAATCGTCAACTGAACGAATCGTCGGGTTGGCCGCCAGGTAATCCGGATGCGCACAAAGGATCAGCGCCTGCTCGCCGATGCGACGGGCGACAAGCGAAGAGTCGTCCAGTGCACCGAACCGCACCGCCGCGTCGATACCCTCGTCGAGAAGGTTGACGCGCCCATCGGCAAGGCGCAGGTCGATTTCCAGTAGCGGATGACGTTGCTGCAAGCGCGTAAGAATCGGCAATAGAACGCGTGAACCATAGCCGACCGGCGCCGCGATGCGGAGTGGGCCGGCAGGCTCGTCGCGCGCGCCGACCGCCCCCAAATCGAGTGCCTCGATTTCTTCGATCAAGCGTTCACTTTTCGTATATAGCTGCCGCCCTTCCGCCGTGAGACTGACCGAACGCGTCGTGCGATGAAAAAGCTGTACGCCGAGATCCTTCTCGAGCCGTGCCACGCTTTTCGCAACGGACGAAGGCGCGAGGCCGAGGTCGCGCGCGGCCTTCGCAAAGCTGCAATGACGCGCGACGGCCGCGAAATGGACAAACTGGCTCAGGTTCTTCATCAGGCAATTCCGGACAGCATGTCTTCAGTGATACGACTCACGCATCGGTTGAATCCTCGCGTCGTTCGCATAAATTAAGTGGCATCACGCTTATCCCGCCCATCTCCCATTGAAAGGACCATGAACGGTGTTCATCCTCAACCAGACACCCGCTGAATATGATTTCGGCGGCTCCCGCACCCGGCTTGTCGTACCTGGCGAGCACACCGGCGGTGCGTGGTGCATGCTCGAAATCTTCGCGCCCGCCGGTCGCGCCACACCCGTGCACCGCCATGAGCGTGAAGACGAAACACTGATCCTGCTGAGCGGCGATCTGGAGGTCGTCGTCGACGGCACGCCGCATCACTTGCATCCCGGCGAAAACGTGGTGCTTGGACGCGGCACGACGCATCAGTTCGTGAATCGCGGCGCAACGACTGCGCACTATCTGCTCGTGTGCTCGCCGGCCGGCTTCGATCGCTTCGTCGAGACGTGCTCCGATACGTACGACGGCGCTGCGGTGCCGGCACCGCCCACCGACGCGTCGAAGACTCGCATGCGCGAAGCGGCAAGCCGGTTCGGCATCGTCCTGATACCTCCTCCAGCGCAGCAATGACACCTCGCACAACGACCACGCCGAGCAGGGGCTCATGCTCTGCCGGTCCGGCAATTCGAGCGACTCCGCACGATCGAACCGGTGCGGAGCCGCTCGGGCAGCGCCCTAGATTGTCTCGCTTTCGCGTACCGTAATCGGGCTTTTCAGTACGAACCGTGCAATGTCGTCCTTGCGCATGAACGCAACGCCGGGATGGCTCTTCGCATAACGCAGGAACGCGTCCCATGCACGCGTCATCTGCGGCGTTCCGCTGATACGATCATGCGCGCTGATCGACATCATGCGTCGACGCGTTCCCGCCTCTTCGTACAGCTGATCGAAGTCGAACTTGATCTGTTCGAGGAATTTGTCCGGAGAGTAATTCCGGCCCTCGACCAACAGGATGTCGTTATTGCGCAGCGTGTACGGAACCACAACGAAATCCTTGCCATTGACCTTTTCGATGAACGGCTCATCACGGCTCGTATCATCGATGTGATACACGTAGCCGAGCTCCTGCAGCAACGACAGCGTGTTCGGACCGCGTCGCAACCAGTTCGCGTTATAGCCGATCGGGCGTTGACCTGTCACCTCTTCTACCATCGATCGCGCCTGGATCAGGAATTCGCGTTCCTGTGGTCGCGACATCGCGTACTGCGAGTTCCACGTCGGCCCGTGGCCCGACGCTTCGTGGCCGCGCGCCACGATCTCCCGAGCAAGCTCCGGATGCCGCTTCGCTGCCTCGCCGATCATATGAGTCGTCACCTTCACGTCATGACGATCCCAGAGATCCAGCATCCGGGGAATCCCTTCGCGGTATCCATACGCAAACCACGCTTCGGCGGCAAGATCGGCGGGGACACTCGCCGGGAAATCGACCTTCGGGAACGGATTGTCTGCGCCCTTCGGGGGCTGCCCGCCCGCCTCGAACTGCATCGAGATTGAAATAACCAGCCGCGCGCCGTTAGGCCAGAATTCTCCCTGCCCAGACGCAGCTACCGCGCTCAATCGGGGACTACTCGTTTGCGCGCTGACCTGTGCCGTTTGAAGCATCGCACCGACGGCGAAAGCGCCTGCGCCGACGCCGGCCTTGGTCAGGAAGGAACGGCGCGTCGGCTGATCCGGCGCCTGATTGGCTGGATCACGATCCGCTTGATCGACTTGAATTGCCATGGATAATCTCCTCATGACGCGCAAGCGCGTCTCTGTCACCGCATTGCGGTGCATGATGACGAATGAACAGGTATTGAATGTCGCGCCAAACCGTGCGCGTGAAATGAATTTTCGGCAAGCACCCATACTTTGAAAATGGGCCTTGAAATGAATAGACTTTCAATCCAGACCAAAAAATTCCTATCCCATCGAGACACGGCACGCAAACTCCGCATGCATCTCTTCAAGGCCTCGCCGCCCGCCGATAAATAGCGGTGAGTACCGCCGCAGCCAAAGCACTCAGTGCCAGCAACATGGTCGGCCCGATCGCATCGTGATGACGGTCCTTCAACCACCCAAACGCGATCGGTCCGGCAAAGCCCGCGAGGTTCCCGAAACAATTGATCGTCGCGATCCCCGCTGCCGCGGCCGTGCCGGTCAATCGCATGGTCGGCAGGTGCCAGAACAGCGGCAATGCCGTCAGCGTGCCCGCAGCGGCTAGCGAAAGCCCCGCGATCACTGCAGGCAGAACGCCACTGAACAACGCGCTCACGATGAAACCACCCGACGCCACACAGGCGCCGCCTACAACATAGGCTGCCCAGTTACCTGCACGGTCCGCGCGACGTGCTCCGATATTCATCGCCAGCACCGCAATCAAATAAGGAATCGCACTGCAAAAGCCGATCCATGACAGTTTCGTCAGACCCGCGTCCTTGACGAGCGTCGGAAGCCAAAAGCCGATTCCGTACAGACCGACGAGAAGCAGGAAATAAATCGTCGTCAGCAACACCATCTCCGATGCCGACAACCGAGATGCGCGCTGCGTCTCCTCGGCACGACCTGCGTTGACATCGAGGCCTCGCAACACCGTGTCCGCCTCTTCCGGCGACAGCCAGCGTGCATCGGCCGGGCGGCTCGGTAGCAGATAATGCACGACGAGACCCACGACGACCGTCGGCAGGCCTTCGATGACAAACGTCCATTGCCATCCGGACAGCGCCGCGAACCCGTCGAGATTCGTCATGATCCAACCCGACAACATGTTGCCGACAATGCCCGCGACCGCCGTCGCGCTCATGAACAGCGTCGTCATCCGACCGCGCCGGTGAGCAGGAAACCAGTAGGTCAGGTACAGCACGATGCCAGGGAAAAATCCGGCCTCCGCTACGCCAAGGATCAACCGCTGCAGATAGAAAGTGGCTGGAGAATTGACCCACGCCGCAGCAGCCGAAACGATACCCCAGGTCACCATGATGCGGGCAATCCACAAGCGCGCGCCCACACGATGCAGCAGAAGGTTGCTCGGTACTTCGAACAAAAAATAGCCGACGAAGAATATGCCGGCGCCGATACCGTAGACGGTATCGCTCAATCCAAGCTCACCCGCCATCTGCAGCTTCGCGGCCCCGACGTTAACCCGGTCGAGATACGCAAGAACCTGTGCAACCAGAAGCAACGGCATCAGTTTCCAACCGATGCGTCGATAAAGTGCGTCGAGATCCTTTGGCAACAAGTTTGCCGGGATTGCTTTTCGTTCGTCGGGCGTATCGCACCCGGTGCTGCGCGTGATGTCCATTTCAGTCTCCATGAATTCTTGTTGACACGTGCCAGGTCACGTAGACGCGCCGGTCTCGGCGTTGGTCCCGTCACGAACGGTCTTGATGTAAGGCGCACCGCTGAAATCGCAGACGAGTACGCAGCACTGCCAGCCGAACGCCGGTTGGATACGCTCGACGTCATCTCGCACGACGTCGTGAATCAGTCTCCCCATTTCGTGCAGTACCCGCTCGCTCCTGGGCTTCGTCAGCAACAACCTGACGACGACGAATTCGTTTGTCGGATCATCTCCGGACAAGAACTGTTCGGCCGTATAGGTTCGGCTCTTCAATTCGGCGAGCAAAGCATGCCCTTGTGCTGCGAGCCGTTCGTGCAACGTACTCATCAACGATCGGAAATCGACCAGCCGCGCAATTCGGGGCGTAGATTCAATGATCAGATGCGGCATATCTTCACCTCTGTTGAGAGCATGCGTTGGCGAGAGGTTAGGACCCGGGCCAGTTGATGTAAATTAATGTCTTACGTATCGATTCATTAGCCCCCGTTATGCATTCAGCTATCGATCTTCGCCTGTTGCGCAGCTTCGTTGCGGTCGCACGCTCCGGCAGTGTGACCCGAGGGGCAGCCCGGCTGCACTTGACTCAATCCGCACTGTCGCAGCACCTCCGTGAGCTGGCGGATCTGCTCGGCGTGACGTTGTTCGATCGAGTGGGCCGCGGCATTCTGCTCACTCAAGCGGGCGCGGATCTGTTCGGGGAAATCGAGCCGATCCTGGATAAACTCGACGTGACGCTTGCCAACGTCCGAAACCGCTCGCTCGAAGTTCACGGCACGTTGCGCATTGGTGCGATCGACACATACGCAAGATCGCTCGTGATACCGACGATATCAACGCTACTCGCGCGACATTCTCAGCTACACGTGTCCGTTCACGAAATCCCGGCCGCAGCGATCGATCAGGGGCTGATCGAAAATGAACTGGATATCGGCGTGTCGTTCTCTCACTTGTCGAATGCGGACATCGAGCAGAGAACGTTGTTCACGGAACGGCTGGCGCTCGTCCGGCGATCTACCCATCGCAGGATCGGAAAGACCGTCAGCCTGCAGGAAGTTGCGCCCCACCCGCTCGCGCTGCTGAATCGGGCATTCGCCATGCGCGGGCAGATCGACGCCGCATGTGCGAATGCAAACATCGCGCTGAACGTTCGGGTGGAGGCCGCCAATGTCGATTCGCTGATACGGCTCGTCGAGAGTGCCGACTACGCAACGATCGCGAGCCCGCTGGCAGTGCAGCCCGGCTCGCGAATCGTAACGATGACTATCGTGGACGACGGCCTGGCGCGCATCGCTGCATTGCGCTGGCGACGCGGCAAGACCTTTACACCCGCCATGGAGCGTTTTGAAGAGGCGCTGTTGCAAACGATCCGTTCGTCTGGCCTGGAAACGCCAGGCGACGATTCGGTACGCACGTCAGAGCCATCCCGCCGTCCGCGTATTGGGAAGCGCTAACGGCATTCTGAACACGCCTGCGGCGCAGACGTAACCGCTGCTCCGGAGGCGGATACTACCCGTCGCCCCAACTCCGTACGGACGTGAGCGATTCGCGGAGAAATTCCGCGAAAACACGGACGCGCGGTACCAGCAGGCGGCCGTGAGGCAAGATCGCATGCAACGGCGCGGCAGCTAGCTTGTATCCGGGCAGCACACGCCTCAGGCGCCCGGCACGAAGATCGTCACCGACGTCCCAGATCGATTTCACTGCGATTCCGGCACCGGCAAGCGCAAAACGATGAGCGGCCTCACCGTCGTTCGTCAAAACCCTTGCCGTGACGCGGATCGACGTTGGCTCGTCGGCGATAAATTGCCATTCCACACGGCGTTGCCGGCCGATCAGAATACAGGCGTGGCCCGTCAGATCCGATGGTGTTTTGGGCACGCCGGCACGCTCAAGATAGTCCGACGATGCACACAGCACGCGGAAATTGGGCGCGAGCGTTCGGGCAACCAACGACGAATCGGGTAGTTCGCCGAACCGTACAGCGAGATCCCAACCACCGTCGAGCAGATCGGCGACCGCGTCGGAAAGATGCAGTTCGACAGTCACATCGGGATGAAGGTGCTGGAACCGACTGACAATCGGTACGATCCATGCACGCCCGAGTTGCCCCGGCGCAGTCACTCGCAAGCTACCGCTCACATCGTTGCGACGCGACTGCAACAGCGTCTCTGCCTGTGCGATTTCATCAATGATGCGCAGAACCTGTTCGTGGAATAACGTGCCCTCTTCCGTCAACACTTGCCGTCGCGTCGTTCGCAGCAGCAAGCGCACACCGACGGTGGCTTCAAGTTGCGTCAGTCGCTTGCTCACGACGGAAAGCGGCAAATCCAGATGACGCGCGGCCGCGGACAAACTACCGTGGGATACGATTTCCGCGAACGTGAACAGCGCCGGAAAATTGTCTAACAAGCGTCTCTCCCCGAAATCGATATTCGCGACAAATACAGCGCGCGGCGTGTCCCGAAGAACGACGATCGAGCATTCCCGACTAGTCGATCGGCACGCCCCGCCAGGACCACGCTGGTCCTGGCGGGATCAAAGTTCAATCGACGAGGCGCTACGCGATCGCGCCACCCCCGTCGACCAGCACCGTCGAACCCGTCGCGTACGGGGTCGACGCGAGGTAGAGTATGGCGTTCGCAACGTCCTCAGGTTGCCCGACACGACCGGCCGGCAATCGTGCCGCGGCGCCTTCGTACATCCTGTCGCGCGTTTGCGCATCGATCTTCGACCAGAGAGGTGTCGCAATCAGGCCCGGGGATACCGTGTTGACACGTACCGGTGATAGTTCAAGCGCAAGTCCTCGCGCCAGCGATTCGAGCGCTGCGTTGATCGCGCCTTGCAAGACCGAGGTCTTGCTCGGCCGCACACTCAGAAAGCCCGACACGAATGTCAGGGAACCGCCTTGCCGAATGCGGACGGCCCGCGCGACGCGATACGCTCCCCAGAACTTGCTGTTCATCGCCGCGTAGGCGTCGGCGAGTTCCAGACCGCGCACCGGACCCGTGGGTGTCTGGGCGGCCGACACGACAACGTGGTCGAATTCGCCTGCCGAATCGAGAAATGCACGTACGCTCGCGTCTTCGGTAATGTCCATGACGCCGGTGCGCACGCCATAACCGATCCTATCTGCGCTCGCCGTCAGCTTTGCCGCGTCGCGCGATGCAATCGTCACGCTCGCTCCGCACTCCGCAAATGCACGCGCGGTCGCTTCTCCAATCCCGGAGCTTCCGCCAACCACCAACACCTTTTGATCATTGAGTTTCATCGCCCGTTTCCTCCGTTAAAAAGTGCGTTCCCGTACGCAAAGCCGTGCCCGTAGCACGCATCAAAAGTTCAGGACGCCGCTTGTGGCAAAGAGTCGTTGGCTCTCCAAGCCGGATAGTCGCTGTAGCCGTGGGTGTCACCGCCGAACAACGTGTCGCCGTCGAAGTTGGCAAGCGGCAGATTCTCTGCGAGACGGCGCGGTAAATCCGGGTTAGCGATGAAGTTTCGGCCGAAAGCAACGAAGTCGGCGTAGCCATGCGAAAGGACCCAGTTTGCGCGCTCGACGTCGTACTTTCCCGCGACGATGATCGGTCGCGTGAAACGTGCGCGAACCTCCCGCCGAAAGATCTCCGTGAATTGCGGTGCGTCGTCCCAATCGGCTTCGACGAGGTGCAGGTAAGCCACGCCGCGCGCTTGCAGATACCCCGCGACATCGAGGATCGTCGGCAAGATGTCAGGACACGCCATGCCGCGAGCCGTCAAAAACGGGGCGATACGGATTGCCGTGCGCGATGCGCCGACCTCGTCCGATACGGCATCGACGACCTCCGTCAGGAAGCGTGCCCGGTTCTCGCGCGAGCCTCCGTATTCGTCGGTCCGAACGTTCGACGTCGTTCGGAGAAACTGATCGATCAGGTAGCCGTTTGCACCGTGGATTTCGACGCCGTCGAAGCCTGCCGATATTGCGTTGCGCGCGGCCCGCCTGAAATCCTGGACGACCTGCTTTACCTCTGCCGTCGACAACGCACGCGGTATCGGACAGTCGACCATCGCTCCCTTTCCCGTGAGCGGATCGACTTTCCAGATCTGCCCTTCGAACGCCACCGCCGATGGCGCGACCGGCAATGCACCGTCGTGGAAAGCCGGATGCGACATCCTGCCTACATGCCAGAGCTGTAAAAAAATGCGCCCTCCCTCCGCATGCACCGCCTCTGTCACGGTACGCCAGCCTTCGATCTGCGCGTCGCTGTGAATGCCAGGTGTAAACGAGTAGCCCTTGCCTTGCGGAGAAATCTGCGTGGCTTCGGTCACGATCAGCGCCGCTGACGCACGCTGCGCGTAATAACGCGCGTTGTCGGCGGTCGGAAAATCGCCGGGCTGAGCGCTTCGAGCCCGGGTCATCGGGGCCATCACAACCCGGTGCGTGACGTCGCGTCCGGCGAGCGTGGCGGCGGTAAAAAGATTAGGATCGCTCATCATGAAGAAATATTCGGTGTATTGAATCGGCAATCGCCATCTGGCAAATGCACCAGGCGTGTCCATCGCTAACGGGTGACGTGCGGCCGACACACCGACTTAAATTGTCGGAATCTCGCTTTGACTATTGGTTGTGAGCGTCGTAACGAATTCGACGCAAACGCCCGGCGCAATAGACACGAACAGCTGCAGCTCGTTGGACAACGGTACGTCACTCAATGTGTAGCGGATCCGCCTGCTGGTCAGCCGCTCGATCAACGCCTCCCATTCGCGGTGTGCGTCGACGCGCAGCGCAATGTGATCGATACGTGGTGCGCTACGGCCTGTCTGCGCAGGAAGCGTCGCGCGCGTAACGTGAATCATCGGGTGACTATCGAGGTACAACCAATAGCCGTCCACGCTGAACGGCGGTCGAGGCCCGGTATCGAGACCGACAACCTCATCGAAAAAGCGGCGGGTACCGTCTATGTCATCGGTGACGATGGTGGCGTGGTCGAAATGCATAACTCATGTCTATACGAGAGCGCGATGTTGTATTTTGTTGCACCTCGGTCGATCTTGATAATTGGCTTCGCGATTGAATGATTTTCAACGACGACAAGAAGATGGGAAGTGCATGTTTCCACCCTTCCGATCAGCCGAGTCAGTTGCGGAGAAAATTGAACAAGATCAAAAAGGAAAACGGGTGCGCCCCACAAGGTCGCACCCGTTACGTCCCCTCGCCATACCGGGATATCTCCCGATCACTAGCATAAGCCGACCGGCAACTCCTGGCCGATCGCCCGCGCGAACCGGATAAGACGGTTCTCGTCCTAACTGTTGACGTGATTCACCCCGCCCACCTGCCTGGCGAAAGCGAGGAGAAGCGCGCTGAGCCGAGCCGGCTGCTCCTGTTGAATCCAGTGACCGGCGCCGTCGATCAACTCGATGCCACCCATCCTCGTCGTCGCCTTCGTCCTCATGAGATCGAGCGCGCCCGGCGACACATAGGTCGCCCAATCGCTCTTGCCGCCGATGAAAAGCGACGGGACATCGATCGTCCTGCCCGAGAACAGGCGCAATTCAGCATTCAAGGCAGGATCGGTATAGACACGGTAAGTCTGCAAGCCGCCCTGGAACCCGGTGCGGCCATACTCCTCCGCATACACGGCAAGTTCGGGTTCGGTGAGCCATTGACAGGCCTTGACCTCGGCAGCCGAAGGTTGGAATGGAGCGACGTTCTCGGGCATCGTCTTGCCGCGTTCCATGACGTAATAGGTCGGTACCTGTGCAAACTCTTCGGCCGTTCGCGCCTTCAATGGACGCGGCCTGTTACCCGGCCAGTCCGCGCTCTTTACGTAAAAGAATGTCCGAAGAAACGCGTGCAAGCCTTGCGGGGGGTGTGATAAGTCGTGGTTTGCTTCGCTTGTGCTGAGATATTGCTGATAGATCACTCTGGGCGGATCGAGCGCTGCCAGCGCGGCGGCCAGCTTCTGATTGTCGGTGTTCGGTTGAACCGACGATGCGCCGCTTTCCGCAGTGTTGAATGGGAATGCCGGCGTGCCGGGGAACGGCGCACTCAGCAGCACCACCGACGGAAACACATCAGGTCGGGCCACCGCACAATAGGCCGCGACGGGCGATCCGAAGTCGTGCCCGACCAGCATGGCCGTCCGCTGATACCCCAAGGCCGAAACCAGCCCGAGTGCGTCGCGCGTCACGTTCAGCAGGCTGAAAGGCGCAAGCGGCGCGTCATAGTCGTTCACCCAGCCGGTGGTGCGACCGAAACCTCGCTGGTCGGGCGCCACGACATGGTAGCCGGCATCAGCCAACAAGGGCATCAGGTGTCGCCAGCCATAGGCCAAATCCGGGAAGCCGTGTAGCAGCAGCGCGAGCGGCCGGCCGGGGCTCTCGAAACCGGCCTCGAGGATATGGACATCGAGGCCGTTGACGCCGTGGATCATGCGCGAGCGTACCTGCTTGGGGAGCGTTCCACCCCCATACGGTGATGCGGTCACGTCAGTTCCTCCCCCAGGGTTTGCACTCGCTGGTCGAAGCAGGGCCACAACCAGGCTGGCCGCCCCCATCGTCAAGACAGCTCGCCGGGACGCCGACGGCTCGATCTGGTCGCGTGGCATAGTTCACCCCAAAATATGGTGATCACCATACTATGGCGATTGCCATATATGAGTCAAGCGAGACGTGATATGGTCGCGGCATGACACGTAAAACCGACGCCCGCACACGCGCGATTGCCACGGCCACGCAACTGTTTCGCGTTCAAGGCTACACAGCGACTGGATTGACCCAGATCCTCGAGGAAAGCGGTGCGCCCAAAGGATCGTTCTACTTCCACTTCCCGCGCGGCAAGGCGCAGCTCGCAGAAGAAGCCATCGATCAGTACGTCGCGAGCAGAATGGCCGTGCTACGGAAAATATCCGCGGATACGGCGGGTAACGCGCTGGATTTTGTCCATCGGCTCTTCGAAACATTCGCGGCCGAGATGGTCGACTCCGATTTCCAGTATGGTTGCCTGATGCAGAACCTGGCGAACGAGCTGCCTGCGCTCAACGCCGAGCTGACCGAACGGGTAGCGCGCGGGTTCGTGGATTCGACCGAGATCATTGCGGCGCATTTCAGGGGCTGCGGGTTCTCTCCGATGCATGCGTCCTCTACCGCAGCCGCGTTGGTGGCCGCCCTCGAAGGCGCACGAACCATCGCCCGCCTGGAACGCACGCCGGCCATATTCGAGGCGCTGGCGAAGGTCAGTGTCCAGACGTTGGCAGCTTCGGAGTGCGATCCGAACTCGATCGCTCCACCCGAGCATGGAAAGTCGAACCAGGCGCTTTAACAGTTGGGGAATGCCAGAGAGTCGAGTGCGCGCCAGGTTGAGCACCTCGTGTTACGTCACCACGCCGACCTGCCAGGGCACGAACTCGTTCTGCCCATAACCGTGCAACTCGCTTTTCGAATACGCGCCCGATGCGCAGTCGAGCATGCGCCTGAAAATGTCGTCGCCGAGCTGGCCGACCGTCGTCGTGCCGTCGATCACGCCGCCGCAATTGATGTCGATGTCCTCTTCCTGACGCTCCCACAGCGCCGTATTCGTCGCAAGCTTCAGCGACGGCGCCGGCGCGCAGCCGTATGCGGATCCGCGCCCCGTCGTGAAGCAGATCAGGTTCGCGCCCGACGCGACCTGCCCGGTCGCGGACATCGGATCGTAGCCCGGTGAATCCATGAAGACGAGGCCGTGCGCATCGATCCGCTGTGCGTACTCGAACACGTCGACGAGGTTCGTGGTGCCCGCTTTCGCGATCGCGCCCAGCGATTTCTCGAGGATCGTCGTGAGTCCGCCCGCCTTGTTGCCGGCCGACGGATTGTTGTCCAGCGCGGCGCCATTGCGCGCGCAATAGCCTTCCCACCACGCGATTCGCGCGAGCAGTTTCTCCCCGACCTCGCGGCTGACGGCGCGCCGGGTAAGCAGATGCTCGGCGCCGTAGACCTCCGGCGTCTCGGAGAGTATCGCGGTGCCGCCCTGGCGTACCAGGCGGTCGACCGCCGCACCCAGCGCAGGATTCGCGGAGATGCCCGAATATCCGTCGGAGCCGCCGCACTGCAGCCCCACCACGAGATGCGATGCCGGCACCGCAACACGCGCCGTGCGGTTCGCATCCGCGAGCATGTCCGTGACCATCGCGATGCCGCGTTCGATCGTCTTGCGCGTGCCTCCGCTTTCCTGAATCGTGAAATGCCGCAAGCGTGCGGCATCCGCGTGCCCGCCTTCGCGAAGCACATCGCCGATCTGATTGGTCTCGCACCCGAGGCCGATGAACAGCACCGAATGGAAGTTCGGATGCACGGCGTAGCCGGCCAGCGTTCGGCGCAGAATCTCGATCCCCTCGCCCCGCGAGTCGATTCCGCAGCCGAGCCCGTGCGTGAGCGCGATCACCCCGTCGATGTTCGGATATCCGGCCAGTGCCTGCGGGTGCACATCGCGCCGGAAATGGTCGGCGATCGCGCGGGCTACCGTCGCGGAACAATTTACGCTCGTCAGGATGCCGATGTAATTGCGCGTCGCGATCCGTCCGTCAGCCCGGCGAATGCCCATGAAGGTCGCCGGTGTTTCGTCGAACAGCGTCGGACTCGCGGCCATGCCGAAGTCATGCTCGCGCGCGAACTCGGCCATGCCGAGATTGTGCACGTGCACGTGCTGGCCGCGCACGATCGCTTCGCGCGCGACGCCGATGATCTGGTTGTAGCGCCTGATCGGCTCGCCTTTCGCGATGTCGCGCGTCGCGATCTTGTGACCGGGCGGAATCAGGCCGGCAACGACGAGCGCCTCGGATGCGATCCGGGCGCCGGATACGAGCTGGCGCGTCGCGATCACGACATCGTCATTCGGATGCAGTCGGATCGCGGCCTGTTCGGTGGCGGAGATGGTCATGATGATGATCCTGGATAGGTCGTGTGAGGTGGCGAGCCGGTGGAGGCTTCACCGATGCGTGCCGACCTGTGCACCGCCGTGCGTGCCTTCGGCCGCCGCGTGCCCCATGCCGCGCAGCGAACGCAGCAGCAGCACGCTGACGAAGCACAACGCGGCGACGACCACGAAGCCGGCGCGCGCATCGTGCGACGCCGCGTCCGCGAACGCCTTGATCTGCGGCGACACGAAGCCGCCGAGATTGCCGATCGACACGATGAACGCGATGCCGCTCGCCGCGCCCGTCCCGCCGAGATAGCGTGTCGGCAGGCACCAGAACACCGGCTGGCACGCGACAAGGCCGGGAATCGCGATGCAGAATGCGAGCAAGGTCAGCGCCGGCGTATTGATCACGGACAGCGACGCGAACGCGAGAATCCCGACCGTCAGCATGCCGGCCGCGACCTGCAGATGATTGTCGCGACGATCCGCGAAGCGGGTCGCGACGATCATCGCGGCGATCGTGCACAACCAGGGAATCATCAGCAGCAGACCGATTTTTCCATTGATCTGGGAGCCCATCGTCGCGGCGAATTTCGACGGCAGGTAGAACGCGAGCGGCGCATTGCCGATCTGGATGCAGAAGTACGCGGCAATGAACGTCAGCACGCGGCGGTCCTTCAGCACGCCGAACACGGTCGTCGACAGATGCCGCGGCTTCGCGCGCTCCTCGGCGTCGAGTGCGCCGCTCAGCGCCCGCTTCTCGTCCTCGGTCAGCCAGCGCGCGTCTTTCGGCCGGCTCGTCAGGTAGAAGAACGCGATCACGCCGACCACGGTCGCCATCAGGCCCTCGACCAGATACATCCATTGCCAGTTCCGCAAGCCGAACATGTCATGCATCTGCAACAGGAAGCCCGACAGCGGGTTGCCGATCAGCATCGCGATCGGCACGCCGAAGTAGAAGAGCCCGAGCGCGCGGGCGCGCCCCTTCGCCGGAAACCAGTAGGTCAGGTACAGGATGATCCCGGGAAAGAATCCGGCCTCCGCCGCACCGAGCAGGAAACGGATCCAGTAGAACTGCGTCGGCGTGTGGGCAAACATCATCGATGCCGACACGAAGCCCCACGTCACCATGATTCGGCTCATCCATACGCGGGCGCCGACGCGGTTCATGATGAGGTTGCTCGGCACCTCGAACAACGCGTAGCCGATGAAGAAGATACCGGCGCCGAATGCGAACGCGGCGTCGCTCAGGCCTGTGTCGGCCTGATAGGCGATCTTTGCGAAACCGACGTTCGCGCGGTCGATGAACGCCAGCGCGTACATCAGCGTCAGGAACGGCAGGAGCCGGATCGCGGCCTTCCTGACCGCGCCGGCGAGGTGCTGCGATTGTTGCGGATCATGGGTCATCGTTGTCTCCGGGATTGTTCTCGTCGTGGGGCCGATCGCTCACGCCCGCCATTCGGGCCCGTTCGGGTACGCAAATGCGTCGAGCGATGCCGCCTTCATCGTGACGCCGTAACCGGGCGCCTCCTGCGGCATGTAGCGCCCGCGGCGAATCACGATCGGCGCCTCGAAATGCTCGTGCAGGTGATCGACGTATTCGAGCACGCGCCGATCCAGCGAGCCCGACACCGCGATGTAGTCGAACAGCACGATGTTCTGCGAGTACTGGCACAGGCCGACGCCCCCGCCGTGCGGGCACACCGGCACACCGAACTTCGCGGCCATCAGGACGACGGCAAGCACTTCGTTCAACCCGCCGAGCCGCGCGGGATCGAGTTGGCAGAAGTCGAGCGCGCCCGCCTGGAAGAACTGCTTGAACATCACGCGGTTGTGCGCGTGCTCGCCGGTCGCGACGCCGATCGGCCCGATTCGCTGCCGGATCGTCGCGTGACCGAGAATGTCGTCCGGGCTGGTCGGCTCTTCGATCCACCACGGGTCGAACTGCGCGAGCACGCGCATGTTCGCGACGGCCTCGTCGACGCCCCAGTTCTGGTTCGCATCCATCATCAGCTTGCGCTCCCAGCCGAGCTCCTCGCGCAGGATCCGCGCGCGCCGCACGTCCTGCTCGAGATCCGCGCCGACCTTCTGCTTCAGGTGCGTCCACCCGTCCGCGACCGCCTCGCGTGCGAGCATGCGCATCTTGTCCTCCGGGTAGCCGAGCCAGCCCGCCGCGGTCGTGTAGCCCGGGTAGCCGTGCTCGTGCATCTCCCGTTCGCGCAGCGCCTTGCCCGGCGCCACCCGGCGCAGCATCGCGACGGCTTCCTCGCGGGTCAGCACGTCGTCGATGTACGTGAAGTCGACGCAACTCACGAGTTGTTCCGGCGTCATGTCGACGAGGAGCTTCCAGACCGGTTTTCCGGCAGTTTTCGCCCAGAGGTCCCAGATCGCATTGATCAGCGCGGCCGTCGCGAGGTGCACCACGCCCTTCTCGGGGCCGACCCAACGAAGCTGGCAATCGCCCGCGACCATCTCATGCCAGTACGCGCCGAAGTCTGCCGTGATCTCCACGAGCGAGCGGCCGATCACGAACAGCTTCGCGAGCGACTTCACCGCCTCGACGCACAGTTCGTTGCCGCGGCCGATCGTGAAGGTCAGGCCGTGCCCGTCGATGCCGTTCCGCGCATCGGTGACGAGCGTCACATAGGTTGCCGAGTAGTCCGAATTTCCGTTCATCGCGTCGGAACCGTCCATGCTCTTCGACGTCGGGAAGCGGATGTCGCGTACCTGCACATCGATAATGCGTGTCGTCATCGCCGTTTGTCTCCTTGTCGTTTCATCTTGTCTTGTCGCCGCGCCCGGACGCCACTGCAACGGGCCCGCACGCTGCGGCCGTTCATCCAAGCGCCGCGATCAGGCGCGGCTGCCCGATGGGCAACTTCAGCGCGCGCGCCATGTCGAGCACCGGGCGCAGGCGTCGCATCTTCTTCATGTCGTGATTGCCGGCAATGTCGGCCAGCCGGTGCGCAAGGAATGGATTCGCGAACCGGTCGCGAACCTCGTCCAGATACGAGAGCGCCGCGTCGCGCTCGCCGAGCGCGACGAACACCGGCATCACCTCTTCGTTCCACACCGCTTCGAGCGGTTCGCGGTAGGCGGGATCGTCCATCGCCGCGCCGACCGTCATGTCCGCCGCACTGCCGAGCGCGAGCCATTGCTGCGCGAGCATCGTGTGTCCAAGATTGAGCAGCAGCAGTTTCAGGCGCTCGTAGCGCTCGAGATCGTCGGTCACGACGATGTCCGGGTGTTCGCACGGCAACGTCATCCCGGCGGTGCGCTGGACGGCCCACAGCGCATACGGCTCGGCAACCGCGCCGACCGGATGGATCGGCTCCGACACGATGCGGTCGACGAGGGAATTGACCCACACGCAGCCCCCGATCAGGTAATCGACGAATGCCGCGTCCGCGCGCCAGCCCCGCGCGACGCCGACCACCAGGTCGCGCAGCGTGTCGCCGTTGCGGGCGACGAGTTCGCACGGCAGCAGCGTAATGGGCGCACCGCCCGCCCGGAAGCGCTCGTGCAGGAGCACCGCAAGCTTCGCCGCGAAGCCGCGCGGCGTGCGGCGCCCGTCGAGCAGGTCCGCACCGTCGTCGTCGAACAGCGCATAACCGCTGTCGCCGGTGTTCGATACGATCACCCGGACGTCGAGCGCCACGCGCTCTCGCAACAGCGCCCAGTCCTCGCTCGCATGCAGCGCTTCCGTGATCGCGACGCAGTCGACCTGCCGGTCGATCGTCGCGCCGCTCCGCCTGCCGCGGATTCTCACCGGATAGCGCCCCGCCGCGCGCAGCGCATCGATGCGCGCGCGACTCTCGGCGCTCGACGTCGTCTGCACGACCGTCACCGCACCGAGCGCACGGCCGACGGCCAGCGCTTCCGACGTGAACAGGTCGACATGCGCCTGCAGGAAGCGGCTGGTACCGAATTGCAGGATCGGATTGGTCATCGGTTTGCCGTCCGCGCTCAGCATTCGACGAGCGCCTTGATCACGCCGGCGTCCGGTTCGAGCAGCTCCGCGAAGCGGTCAGGCAGATCGGCCAGGCTCAGCGCGTGCGTCTTCAGCGAATCGGTCGGGACCTGGCCGGCACGCATCGCGGCGAGCACCGTTTCGAAGTCCGTCGGCGTCGCGTTGCGGCTCGCGAGCAGCGTCGTTTCGCGCTTGTGGAATTCCGGGTCCGAGAACGAGATGCGACCTTTCACGAGCGAGATCAGCACGTACTTGCCCCCGTGCGCGACGAAGTCGAGGCCGCGCTCCATCGCTGCGAGATTGCCGGTCGCATCGAACACGACGTCGAAAAACTCATCGTCGGTCAGCGCGGCGAGACGCTGCACGTCCGCCCCCTCCCCCGTCGTATCGAGCGGCACGGTGGCGTGCGCACCCAGCGCCGTCGCGCAAACCGCGAGCCGGTCTGCGCGACCGTCGAGCACGCTGACCTGCGCGCCGCGCAGCGTCGCGAAAATCAGCGCAGCCATGCCGATCGGACCGGCGCCGACGACCAGCACGCGCTGCCCGGAGCGGACGTCGGCACGCGCCACGGCGTGCGCGCCGATCGCGAGGAATTCGATCATCGCGGCCTGATCGAGCGTGACGCCGTTCGCGTCGAACACGAATGCCTGCGGGACGGCGAGGTATTCGACCATGCCGCCGTCCGCGTGCACGCCCAGCACCTGGATTCGCGTGCAGCAGTTCGTCTTGCCGGCACGGCACGCGACACACGTGCCGCATGACAGGTACGGCATCACGTAGACCTGGTCGCCCGCCTTGACGCGCGCGCCCGCCGGCGCGCTCTCGACGATGCCGGCCAGTTCGTGGCCCATCACGCGCGGATACGCGAGGTACGGCTGGTTGCCGGTAAAGATGTGCATGTCGGTACCGCATACGCCGACCCGCTTCACGCGAATCAGCACATCGTCGGGCCCCGCGGCCGGCATCGGACGCTCGGCAACAACGAGGCGGCCGGGTTCTTCGCAAATGACTGTTCTCATCGGGATCTCGATAACGTATGAAAAGAGGACGGTTCTGACATAAATTGGCCTGACCAGCCGAAGACTATTGGCCTGACCTATTGTGGTCAAGCCAATTTCATCGAATCCATGGAAAACACCTAGTCGCGTCGCCGCCGAGAAATCCATGGAAAGCCCAACACGCATGGCACACGAGGGGATTAGCCCGCACGCGCGGAGCATCGGACGATACCGATTCACGACGATTTGGTAAGGCCAATTCAAAGCCAAGTGCGAACCACTCCGGCGCCGCTCATCCGAACGCTTGGCAAATTGGTCAGGCCATTCGAAGTGCAGTAGACTCATTGCTCCGGAACACACATGCGCGGTACGCGGCGAGGGGGAGCATTGCTGGGCCAGTTCAATCAGGTGGATACCCGCCGTCTCTATCAGCGCATCGCCGACCAGATTCGCTCGCTGATCGAGGAGGGGCGCTTTGCCGACGGAGAACGCCTGCCGCCCGAGCGGGATCTCGCGCAACAGCTGGGGGTCTCGCGGCCGTCCGTTCGGGAGGCGCTCATTGCCCTGGAGATCGAAGGCATCGTCGAAGTGCGGATGGGGGCCGGCGTGTTCGTGTGTGCTGTCGCGAAGGCCCCGGCCGCGCCGGCGACATCGCTGGGTGAAAACCCGATCGAGCTGATGAATGCCCGTGCGGCGCTGGAAGGCAGCGTGATCGAGTTGGCCTGCGCCCGCGCGACGCCTGAACTGCTGGCACCCGTGCGTCGCGCCGTGGAAGCGATGCGATCCGCGATTGCGGAAGGCCGCTCCCCGCTTCAGCACGATCGCGAACTTCACGTGGCAATTGCCGCGATGACGGGCAATTCCGTTCTGGTCCGACTGGTGGGCGAGCTCTTCGATGGACGCCATAGCCCGATCTCGTCACGCGTCAGCGCACGGGCCGAGAGCGGGCAAACGTGGGCCAAGGCATTCGAGGAGCATGAGTCGATCCTTCATGCGCTCGAGAATGGCGAAGTGCTGATGGCACAGGCAGCCATGCGGACACATCTTTACGCGTCGCAAAGACGCTGGCTGGAGCAGGAGCGCAACTGACCTACCCGGCGCCGTCGCCAGTGGACGATTCGCACTGCGAGGGTGGATCCGCTTTCACGTGATACTGCGACCCGCGCAGCCCGTGGCGGCGCAGGGCTGATGAAAATGCCAACGGCCTGCTGCGACAATGCTTCCACAAGGGCACTGACATCAGATGTTTCGCACCACTATGAATCCCGGCCCCGCCTCCATGTCGCCGCGCTGGATCACACGGCGAATGAAGGCATGCGGGAAAGCCGCGAAGCCGACCTATCGGCCGACAGGCTTTCCCCGCCTGGTTTCAGCCGCAGGAAACACCCGTCAGTAGTAGGTCGAAGCGAGCCCGCCATCGACGGGCACGTTCACGCCGTTGACCCAGCGGGTCTCGTCGGCGCATAGCAGCGCGATCACCGGAGCGACCTCGTCCGGATAGGCGGGCCGCTTCATGCGGTGCGCGTCTTGTTCCACGCGCTCGGTGCCGAGCATGGTGACGAAGTCGCCCAGGATAGGCGTGAACACCGGCCCGGGCGCCACGCAGTTCATGCGCACGGCGTGCTGCAGGAACAGCTTCTGCGCCTGCGTCAGCGTCCACACGATCAGTGCTTCCTTGAAGTACTGGTAGCAGGTGGCCTGCGGCACGGGATGCTCGTTCAGCCACACGGCGCCCGCATCGAAACCGCCGACCTCGGCCAGCGCCTTGTGCAGGTGAATGCGCTGCGGCCATTCCGCACCCAGGACGGATGCGACGTTGACGATGGCACTGCCCTCCCCCATGCGCGGCAGCAGGCTTTCGGTCAGATGCCGCAAGCCGAGATAGTTGACGCGCGCAACCAGATCCAGTGGCGCGGTGCCCGGCACGCCGGCGATGTTGCACAGCGCGTCGACCTGCGTCGGCAGTTGCGCCACGGCGCGGTCGATCCCTTCGACCGTGGACAGGTCGGCCTGGACATAACCGTCCAGGGTAATGCCCGGCGCGTTGCGATCCACGCCGATCACGCGTGCGCCATGAAAGCGCAGCAGGCGCGCGGTCTCCGCACCGATGCCCGATGACGCGCCGGTCACGACGATGGTCTTGTTGCTCAGTTGCATGGTTGTCTCCTGTCGATTTCTATTTTTACGGGTGCCGGGTTGGCCGGCACCCCTGGTTCAGAACGGGTACCGGGGCGCTCGCTCCTTGACGGTCGTCCACTGCCATTGGGTGTATTCCTCCCAGTCCGCCGGACCGCCCACGCTGGTGCCGTTGCCTGCGATGCCGGGGCCGCCGAACGGGTTCACGCAGTCGTCGTTGACGGTCTGGTCGTTGATATGGACCATGCCGACGCGCAAGCGCTGGCCCAGCGCCATCGCGCGCCCGACCGAGGCCGAGATCACTCCGGCGGACAATCCGCCCTGGCTGTTGTTGGCCAGCTCCACCGCTTCGTCGTCGCTGTGGAAGGTGATGATGTTGGCCACGGGCCCGAACACCTCGTCGTCGAATACGCGCATGCCCGGCCGTACGCCGCCGAGCACGGTCGGCCGGTAGAAGAGTTGCTCGTACGTGCCGCCTGCGAGCAACTGGGCACCTGCTGCGACGCTGTCCTGCACCATGGCGTGCACGCGTTGCAACTGCTTCTGGTCGATCAGCGGCCCCAGCGCGACCTGTCCGCTGGCGCCGTCGCCCACCGGCAGGTGCCGGGCCTTGTCGACCAGTCGTGCCGTCAGCTCGGCGGCCAGCGACGCATGCACCAGGATGCGGTTGGATGCCATGCAGATCTGCCCCTGGTGCAACCAGGCCCCCCACGCAGCGTTGCTCACCGCAAGATCGAGGTCTGCATCGTCGAGGATGATCAGCGCGTTTGCGCCGCCCAGTTCGAGCGAGACTTTCTTCAGGTGCTGCCCCGCCAGCGCGCCGATGCGGCGACCGACACCGGGCGAGCCGGTAAAGGCAATCATCGGTACCTGCGGATGCACCACCAGGGCCTCGCCCGCTTCGGCCCCGCCGGGCAGCACGTGGAGCAGCCCCGCCGGCAAGCCGGCCTCCTCGAAGATGCGCGCGATCAGAAATCCGCCCGACACCGGCGTGCGCAGATCCGGCTTGACCACCACTGCGTTGCCGGCTGCCAGTGCGGGCGCCACCGAGCGCAGCGTCAGGATCAACGGGAAATTGAACGGCGAGATCACGCCCACCACGCCGAACGGCGCGCGACGCGCATAGCTGAGGCGGCCTGCGGGACTCGCCAGCACGTGGCCCTGTGCGTCCAGCGGCATGCCCGCAGCCAGATGACACAGCGTGACCGCTTCGCGTACTTCGTGTTGGCCCTTGAACAGCACGCCGCCGGTCTCGCGTGCGACGGCCAACGCCAATTCATCCAGGTGCTGCGCAAACAGCGCAGCGGCGCGGCGGAACACCTCGGCGCGCTCGCGCGGTGCCATCGACACCCAGGCCCGCTGGGCGACGCAGGCGGCCTGCACGGCGGCAGCCACGTCATCGGCGTCGGCAACGCCGACATGTGTCAGTCGCTGACCGGTTGCCGGTTCGATAACGTCAACCGTTTGCTGGTGCAGCGGCGGCACCCAAGTGCCCTGGAACAGCAGGCCGTCCCATCGGGCGGAATCCAGAAAGCGCGTGGCTTCGGGGGCATTCATCGATCGTGTCTCCTGTGAGTGGGATCGTGTCCGGCTGCTCGTCTCGAGCCGGCTGTCGGCACCCTGATTCGCAAGCGCCGTGCCACTGACGACCACGCACGCGTTTGCCGTCCGGCAACAAGTTGTGTGCGCCTTGACCGGTATCGCATTGCTCGCCGATCAAGCATCCATCTGCCGCGGCGCAACAATGCCCTCGCCCGGATCGCGGTTGCGGATTTGATGAAAACGATACATTATCAGGTCGCCTGATATATTCATTTGAAGAACCCACCCGGAGTCGCCATGGCACAGCTGTCCCGCATCTCCCTTGCCGAAGTGGCCCGCACCACCGGCAAGGTGCTCAGCCCGGCCGGCACCGACCGCTGGAGTGCCGACTCGCAGCCGACTCTCGCCGACATCAGCGAATGCCTGTACTTCTCGCCCGGCGACGGGCGCATCTGGCTGAACGACCAGCGCATGCTGTTGCTGCACAGCCGGGCGATGGGCACATTGCGGCGCGAGCTGATCGACAGCCTGGGTATCGACAAGGCACGCGGGCTACTCACACGCTCGGGCTACGTGTCGGGCGCGAACGATGCGAGACTGGTCCGCGAGCGATGGCCGGACGCCGAACCCTCGGCCATCTTCATCGCCGGCACACGGCTGCATACGCTCGAAGGCGTGGTCAAGGTGGTGCCTGTCAACTTCAGCTACGAGCCCGAGAGCGGCCGTTACCAGGGCGAATTCCTGTGGCACAACTCGAGCGAGGACGACGAGCACCTCGACGCCTACGGTGTGGGTACCTCGCCGGCCTGCTGGCTGCAGCTCGGCTATGCAATCGGCTACGTCAGCACGCTGCTCGGGCATCTGGTGATCTTTCGCGAGGTGGAATGCCGCTCGATGGGTGCGGCAGTCTGCCGGGTGATCGGCAAGTCGGCCGAGCTGTGGGACGACGCCAGCGAAGACCTGCGCTACCTGAACGCGCAGGACTTCGTCGACTCTGGCATGCTGACCGCCAGCGTGCCCGGGCCGACATCGCGGCCCGGCGACGCGGAGCCAGGCGGCGCAGCCGCCACGTCGGAAGAGCGCGACAGCGAGGACGTTCCCGGCGCGGCGCTGGTGGGTGCGTCATCGTCGTTCAACGCGGCGTGCCATCTGCTCCAGCGGGTGGCGCCTACCGACGCCACCGTGCTTTTCACCGGCGAATCCGGTGTCGGGAAGGAGCGCTTTGCGCGCATGCTGCACCAGATCAGCCGGCGTCTGGACAAGCCATTCATCGCCATCAACTGTGCCGCGATTCCGGAAACGCTGGTCGAGGCCGAGCTGTTCGGTGTCGAACGCGGCGCCTATACGGGCGCCACACACTCGCGCGCAGGGCGCTTCGAGCTCGCCCATGAGGGCACGCTGTTCCTCGACGAAGTCGGCACGCTGAGCCTCGTCGCCCAGGGCAAGCTGCTGCGTGCGCTGCAGGAAGGCGAATTCGAGCGCGTCGGCTCCACTCGTACGCAGCGGGTCAACACGCGGGTGGTGGCCGCAACCAACGAAGACCTGCAGCAAGCCGTGCGCGAGGGGCGCTTCCGCCAGGACCTGTTCTTCCGGCTCAACGTGTTCCCGATCCACCTGCCGCCGCTGCGCGAGCGCCGCGACGACATCCCGCTGCTGATGAGCCACTTCGTCAAGAGCTACGCGCACAAGCACGGGCTGGCCGTGCGCGGGTTCAGCCCGCGCGCGATCAAGGCACTGCTCAACTACAGCTTTCCCGGCAACATCCGCGAACTGCAGAACCTGGTCGAACGCGGCGTGATCCTCGCGCAGGCGGGGCTGGTGGACCTGTCGCACATGTTCATCAGCGGCGAGACGCTCAACCGGGAAGTGCTGTCCCTGGCCATCGCCGGCGAGGTCGCCACGCTGGCCTCGGAGCAACCCGGCGACACGCCCGCACCCTATCCCGAGACGCTGCTGGACCTGGTCGACGGCTGGAGCCAGCACGTGCGAGGCAGCGGCACCTCGTTGCCGGCGCTGGAGCAGCAACTGCTGGACGACGCGGTGCGGCGCGCCAACGGCAACCTGTCGTCAGCGGCGCGCACGCTCGGCATTACCCGTGCGCAACTGGCTTATCGTCTGCAGCGACGGGCGGGCGAGTCCACCAAGGGCTGACTTGCTCTCGGCGATCGGCCGGGCGATGCTCCGTGACGATCGCCGGAGCGCGGCGGCCTGATCCACGCCCGGCCGCCGCGATACGCCGGCAAGCACCACCCGAACTCGCCTACCTCCATCACCCGACAATCACCTGCTGCCCGGGAGAGATCGCGCCCGGATTGCTCGCCAGATTCTGGTTGAGCTGCAGGATCTCGTTGAGCGCGACGTTGATCCGCTGACCGTCCGACATCCGCTGCTGTTGATCGGCCGGCACCTGGGCCGCGGCAAGCAGCGATCCTTCGTGACGCTCGGCGATCGTCCACAACGAATCGCCCGCGGCCACGTTCACGGTCAGCGGCGTGGCGCTTGGCGAACTCGACGGAGGCGGCGCCGGTTGCGACGGCGTCGCGGAAGCACTCGGCTGGGCCGGCGCCGACGCCGACGGCGTCGCGGAAGCACTAGGCTGGGCAGACGCCGGTGCCGACGGCGTCGCGGCAGCACTCGGCTGGGCCGGCGCCGTCGTCGCGCCGGCCGACGGCGTGGGCGACGCGCCCGGCGTCGGCGTGCCGGCGTTCGGACCGGCCGGCGGCTGGTTCTGCTGGTCCGGCGCCATCGCCGACGTGACGAGATTGATCCCCTGCATGACCCCGAAGATCGCGACCGGCGCCAGCGCGATGCCGGTCGGCAGGCGCTCCAGCCACGGCGTCGCATTCGGGAAATGCGTATGCAGGCGGCCTGCGCCGAGCAGCATGCCGGACATCGTCGTCAGCGCGCCGGTGGTCGGATCGCCCGTCATCGCGGTATGAATGCCGCTCGCGATGCTCATGGCCGAGGTCAGGTAGTCGCCGGTCGCACTCACGGTGCGCGCCAGCTGGCTGCGATTGTCCGCATTCACGCCGCGCAGGCTGCCCTTGTAGACGATGCCGGTATAGAGCCCACTGAAGATGCCGCCCACGGCCTGCCCGCCGGCCAGCCAGTCGCCCTTTGCGATCGCCCGCGCCGCGTTCATCGTGATCGAGCCGCCGTAACCGCCGAGCGCGAGCACGCGGCCGACCCGGCCCACCGAGTGCCGCGGGCTGCCGTGGTGCAGCAGCTTCAGCGACGTGCCGCCCACCACGCCCTGCATCTGCGCGAGCATGTCGGCGGCGATCGCCTTGGTGTGCGTCACCGTGTCGTCGAACGACAGCACGCCGTCATCGTTGAGCGCGCGCAGTTGCGCGGCCTTGGCCTTGCCTTCGTGCGCGATCTGCACGAGTTGCGCGCCGCGCCCGTCCACGTCGAAGCCATTCACCTTCAGTTGCGTCTGCAACCCGCGCACGAGCCGGTCGACCACCCGGTCGAACACGCGCGGGTCGCCGTTCTTCAGGCTCGCGACCGCGCCGTGATGCAGCGCCTGGAACACGCGGCCGACCCGCAGCCCCGCATACAGCGAATTCGACGCGGTGCGAAGCGACTCCCTGCCCAGCGTGACGAGCGCGAACGCCCCGGCGCCGCCGGTCGCGGTGGCCGCCGCAATGTCGCCGGCAATCCGCTGCGGCGACGGCGGCGGCGTCTGGTTGCCGAGCGGCTCGTCATGCACCCGCAGCGCATGCAGTTCCGCCTGCGCTCGCTTCACGTCGGGAATCTTCACCTTGGCGAGCTGCGCGGCTTCCCGACGGCTCGCGCCGATCGGCTTCGTGCCGTCGTCGATCAGCGCCGGATCGCGCACGACCGCGCGCCAGTAGTCGAGCGGGTCCGCGGCGGCCGGCCGCGCGCGCGTGGTCACGCGGTCGGGCACGCCGGCGCCGTACCGTTCCAGCCAGCGCCCGCCGAACGTGCGCGCGCCCCGCTCCGTCTCGTTGCGCGGCGGATTGCCGTCGGCCTCCCATAGCGGCATCGCATGCTCGATCGTCGCCTTGCGCGCCTGGTTCAGCCACACGGTCGTGTTGCCTTCGTAGAGCTTCTGACGCAGCGCGGCCACGTCGGCGGGCGTCATCCCGTGCGCCGCGCCTATCCGCTCGACTTCCGCGAACAGCAGCTGATGCTGGTTCGCCAGCGTCTGCCGGTCGACGCGCTCGAACACGCGCGTCAGCGCGTCGGCGCCGTGCAGGCGGCCGATCACGTCGGGCCGGTTGCGGTATTCGACGATCAGCTTCGCGAGCGCGCCGGTGAGATCGTGGTTGCCGATGAAGTCGGCGCCGTGCGTGCCGTACGACAGGCCCATGTGCACCCACTCGAGCCCGTTGCGTTCGAGCACCGCGCGCAGCAGCTTTTCATGGCCGCCGCCCGGCACCGACTCCGGCACCGCGTCCCAACCGTGGAACGTGACCATCACGTTCGGCGCCGCGACGCCCGGATTCGCGTTGGCCCAGCGTTCGAGCGCCGTAAACATCCGTACATAGTCGTGATAGGTGTCGTTGGTGCCCGACTGGAAGCGGTAGTCGGCGCCGGACACGAGCGCGCGCGACGGCGCGGTCTCGAGCCGGATCGCGAAACCCGAGCGCGCGGCCTCGTCGAGCCAGCGATGCAGATGCGCGAGATCGTCGAGCACGAGCGCCTTGCCGTCCGTGCCGGGCGCGGGATGGATCGTTCCGTTCTCGCCGTCGAACACCGCGTTCTTCTGATCGCCGAGCGCATCCACCGCGCGCAGGAAATCCGGGTCGTGCGCCTTGCCGAGCGCCGCCGCGAGCGAATGCGGATCGACCACGAGCGTGGCGACCGGCATCACGCCGCCGTGCCGCTCGACCTGCTTCGTCATCAGCGCCGGATCGTCGCTCAGCGAGAACGAACGCGCCATCGGCACCATGCGGTCCTGCAACTGCGCGTTCGAGCGCGTGAAGATCTGCCGGATCCGCTTGTCGGCAACCGTCGCCGCGCCGAACCGGCGCGTGTGCTGTCTGCCCGGCACCGGCAGGAAGCGCGACGCCGACGTCGACACGTCGCGCGCGACATACAGCTTGTTGAGCAGCGTCCGCCACATGCCCACGTCGACCATCACGGCCTGCGGCTCGCCCTTCAGCACCAGATCCTCCACGTTGCCGGCGCGCTGCGCCTGCTTGTTGAAGGCCTCGACCTGCTCGTGCGTGGGGAAGTACTGCTCGGGTTTGGCCGCGCCGTTGCGCAAATTGAACTCGACGACCGTGGTCGACGACAGCCCCGGCTGGTACGGCTCGATCGCCAGCGTCTCCGGCGCCGCGCCGTTGCGGGAGAAGCCGCTGCGCCGCAGGCGCTGCAATTCGCCGCGCACTTCGTTGTAGCCGAGCCGCGTGCGCGCCGCGAGCGCGCGGAACGGCGCGGACTGGCGGCCGCGTGCCTCCGCGTCGCGCAGTTGCCCGAGCAGCGCCTGCTCGCGCGCCTCGAGCGCCGCAATGCGCGTCGGCCGCGCGGCCTTCAGGAATTCGCGCGGCGACAGTTGTGTGAGCACGAAATGCATGTCCGCGCCGAACCGGTCGGTGCCGATCGGCATTTCGTCGAGTGCGGCACCGTTGCGGCTCGCGTTGTTCGCGTCGCGGACGTTGTCGAACCAGCGCATCTCGCCGTTGCGCTCGGCGATCACGCCGCGCGGGTCGCCGAGCGCTTCCGCCACCGGGCCGTCCGTCTCGAACACGTAGATCACGTGCTGGCTGCCGCTCACCGAGCCGTTCCTGATCGCGGTCAGCAGGTGCGGCACGCTGTTGCCGCTGAAGTCGACCGCGTTGAACGCGGACTGGTCGGACGGCAACAGGTGCGGATCGACGAGCGGCGAGCGCGACGCGGTGTCGCCCGCGCCCTGCTCCGCGTCCGCGCGCACCAGCGGCCGGCGGGTCGGCACGATCGACTGGAACGTGTCGCCCGCCGTGCGGCGCGGCTTCGTGTCGGTATCGGGCTCCTTCGCCGGCCGAAAGCCGCCGATCCGGTCGACCGTCTCGGGCTTGACGTCGCTGGCCACGAAGCGGATGCCGCGCCGCGGCGAACGGCCGACCGGAATGCCGCCCCTGCGCTGCCGCCGGAACGCCGCGCGCAGATCCTGTTCGGGAATCTCGGTGTCGGCGAGCGGCGCCTTCTCGTAGTACTTCCATTCGTGATCCGCGTTGCGCTCCGCGTAGCCGAGCACCTTGCCCGTCTCGTCGTCGATCACGTGGATCCAGCGACGGTCGCCTTCGACCGCGCGCACGGCCTGGCGCGGCCGCTTGAAGCGCGGTGCGTCCTGCAGCTTCGCGATGTCGGCGGCCAGCTCGCCGTCGACTTGCCGGTTCGATGCCGCCACCGTCCACGACGATTTGCCGTCCGGCGTCTTGATCGTCGACGGGCCGCCGAAGTGCGTCAGTTCGTCGTGCGCCACCGGCGACACATAGAAATCGTAGCTGCGGCGCGTATTGCGCCCCTTGCTGCCGGCATTCGTCAACGCCTTCTTGAGCGCGTTCGGCACACGCTTGCCGTCCAGCATCCGCACCGGCCCGAGCGCGCCGTTCGCGTCGGTCTCGAGCACCGCGATGACGGTCGGCGGCGCATGTTCGGCATCGGCGGCAGGCGGCGCGGTATGCGTCGTGATCAGCACGTGCGCGTTGGGTCCGAGCTGGCGCGCCAGCCCGTCGAGGGTCGGCTCGTGCCGGCCGTCGATGCGTGTGAGCGCGCGCCGGCCGACGCTGTCGAGCCAAACGGCGGCACGCGCCTGCTGTTCGGCCGCTGTGGCCACCGCGGCGCCCTGCGGCGCGGCGGGCGCACCCGCTTGACCGGCGACGGTGGCGGGCGTCGCCGCGCCGGACGGATCGCCGGCGGTGCCCGCGAGGCGGCCGGCGGCCGGATCCGCTCCGCCGAGCATCGGCCAGACCGGGCGACCGCCGACCGAGCCGACCGCGCGCAATCCGGAGGCATGCACGGGCGCATATCCTTCCGGCAATCCGGAACGATCGACGCCCGCAAGCCGGTACGACACGTCGCCGGTAGTCGCGTCACGGGTTCGCACGACATACATGTCGACGCCGGCTGGCTTGAACAGTTCGCCGCCGGGCGTCGTGATGCGCAGCGCGCGTGCCGGATCGTGGCCGAGCGCCGACAACAGCACGACGTCGGCCGGCGCGGCGGCCCCGACGGCGTCGAGGTTCGCGGCCGCGTGGGCCGCGACCCGTTCCTGCGCCGTCAGGTCGCCCTGCGCGAAGGCGGTTTCGTCCGGCAACGCATCGGCCGGCACGTACGCGTAATTGCGCGGCGCGGGATGCGCCGCATCGAGCGCCTGCCCCAGATCGTCGTGCGCGACCACCCGCGTACCTTCCGGCAACGCGCGCTGCCCATCGGGCGTCGCGCGGCCCTGTGCGTGCGTTGCCGCCGCCGTGGCGTCGGACACCGTGCCGCTGAACCGGAACCAGCCCTCCTCGGGATCGAGCGCGCCGAAATCGGTGCCTTCGCCGAGCACGACGGTGCCTTCGCGCGTCACGAACTCGACGCGCAGGTTCGTCAGCCCGGCCTCGTCGAACGCCTGCATCACGCCGTCGATCACGCGGGTCGGCTCAGGTCCGTCGAGGAAACCGCTCGGCCAGTGCTGGCTGACGGTGCCGCCGGCGCGCGTCACGCGCGCGGCGTCGCCGATCACGCCGGGCCGGTCGGCCAGCGCGCCGCGGAACGCATGATCGAGCGTGACCGATTCGAACGTATCGTCCGGAATCGGCGTGAAATCGTAGTCCGGATCGGCGAACGTCGGATCGGGGACGCGCGGCACGGTCGGGCGCACCGGTCCGTCGGCCATCGGCCGCGCCGCCGTGCGCGCCGTTGCCGGCGACGGCGCCGCGTCCGGCGCGGCGGGCAATGCCGGGCGGCCCGCGCGTGCGGGCTCGCCGCGGAACACCCGCATCGCGAGACGATCCTTGTCGACCTGGCCGGTCGGCCGCGTCCCGCGCACGGTGGCGGAACCGTCGCGCTCGACGAGCAGGATGTCCGGCGGCGCCCAGACCGACGTCGGCCGCCCGGTCAGCTCGGACAGGCGCTGCGCGAGCGCCTGGGCGAACGTCGCGCTCGCGGCCCGCACCTGACCGGGCGCGATGCGCAGCGGATCGTGCTTGCTCGAGCCGCCGTAGCAGGAATACAGCGTCACGTCCTGGTCCGGCTCGAGAAGCGGCGCGACGCGCTCGGCCACCTCGTCCGGCGTGAGATGCCGCCCGTCCGGGCCCAGCATCGCGTCGGCGGAAATCCCGTGGCCGAACACCACGTGATGGCCGGGCGGCGACATCAGCCCGCGCGCGCCGATCGCATGCAGCGGATCGTCGGCGGGCATCAGCAGCGTGTCGGCCGGGCGCAGGAATTCGGGATGCTGTGTCGCGTCGACGCCGGTCACGTCTTCGAAGCCGGGCTGCAGCACCGTCTGGCCATGAACCGTCGTCGTGACGACGCCGTCGTTGACGACCTTGCGGTCCGTATAGACCCGGCTGTTCTTCGGATAAATCTTCTGCGGGATGCCGGACAGGCCATCGTCGGCCTCGGCCGCGGCGGCCTGCTCGGTGCGCGCCGCCCATTCGTCGGCGGTGAAGATCCGGCCCGGCTCGACCTCGTCGAGCGGTGTCGGCACGTAGACGGGCGGCTCGGACGCATCCGGCTCCGACGCGAGACGCGGATGCGCGGGCCCGCGCGGCGTCGGCCCAGGCGCGGGTCGCCCGGTTTCCTCCGGCGCGCCGGCATGGCCGCGCCGTCCGCTGTCCGCGTCCGGATCGATCTGCGCTTCGATCGGGCGCACCGGTTCGACCGGCGCATCGCTGCGCGCGGTCGCCGGCGGCACGGCGTCGCCGCGCCGCGCGAACACCATCGGCGGATCGCTCGCGTCGGGCGTCTCCGGAATGTGCAGGTAGAGCCGTGTCGACACGTCGGGATCGTGGGCCGGCACGACGATGTCGTCGCTGTTCGGATGCAGGAACAGCGCACCGGTGCCGCGCACCGAGTTGGACGCGATCGACGCGATCACGGGCACCTGCAGCTCGTATGCGAGCTCCTGTGCGAACGGATAGTCGCCGGAGCCGAGATAGCAGCCCGTCAACAGCACGCCGTTGCCTTCCGTATAGGCCGGATCGTCGAGCAGCCTGCGGGCGAACTCCTTGGGCGAGATCCTCGTGCCGCCCTGCATGACGGCGGTCGCGCTGTCCCACTTCACGTCGCGCGGCGTCGTGCCGTGCGATTCGGCGATGTCGAAGCCCGACACCTTCAGGAACTGCCGCGCGGTCGCGTGGCCGAGCAGGTTCACGACGCTCGAGCCCGGCACCGGCCGCAGTTCCAGCGGATTGAGGCGCACCGGCTGCGCGCGGCCCGGCGAGAACTTGCCGTTGACGTCGGGCTCGATCTGGAAGCGCGCGAGCCGGCGGCCCGGGTTGGGGATCGCGCGCCGCCACCCGGCCGCGTCGTCGTCGCCGAGCCGGCCGAATACCGGCGCCTGGATCAGGTCCGCGAATTCCTGCAGCAACTCGGGATCGGCGCCGCTGTGCGGCCCCTCCAGCGCGACCGGCGTGCCCGGCGTGTAGCCCTTCCACGCCAGATCCTCCAGCGCGTACGTCATCTCGAGCGCGCTCGCCGAGCGGCCGCTGCGCGGATTGACGATCGCCCCGCGATTCGTCAGCACGCGCCACACGTACACGCCGAGCGGCACGCGTGCCTCGCCCGAGGTATCGCCGCCGCCCCAGCGGTTCGAGACCGGGCGCAGCGCCACGTTGCTCCAGTTGACCGGATGCGCGCCCTGGTCGATGATCGCCACGGCCGGCGAGAAACGGTAGGTGCGCGGCGCATGCTGCACCGAATGATCGGGCACCCCCGCGTAGTTGGGGGCGCCGGGCTCCACCACGATGCCGCCCGCATAGCCCGAGGCGGGGCTGCCGTCGTTGCGATAGCGCGGCGAACGCCACGCGACGAAGCCGCTCGCGCCGTAGACGTCCACCCCCAGCACGTTCGCCAGCAATTGCGCGAGCGAAGTCACCCGCGTGCCCGCGCCGCATGCATAGAGGATCACCGGCGATTGGCCGTCCCAGCCGGCCTGACGCACCATTTCCGCGAGATCGTCGGCGCTCAGCGGCCTGCCGGTCGCGCTCGCGAACGCATCGGCCCACGCGTGCGCATACACCGCGAAATAGCCGGGCGGCACCGGCATCAGCGGCCGTTCGCCGGCCGGCAGCTGGTTCTCGGGCTGCTGCGGGTGGTCCGAATAGATCGCGAGATCGGCTTCGCGGCGCGGATACGCGCCCCACTGCGTTTCCCTCAGGCCGTGCGGCGCGTTGATCACGTCGACGCGCCGGCCGTCCTCGCTGCGGATCAGCGGCTTGGCCGGATCGAACCCGCGCGGATACACCACCTGCAGCGTGCGGTCGTACGCGTCGTTCATCGACAGCACGAACGTATTGCCGGCGTCGTTGAGCCCGATGTGGCCGACGACCGCCTCGGGCGGCACCGTGCCGTCCGCGGCGAGCGCGCTGCTGTCGACCAGCGCGATCCGGTAGCGGCCGGCCGCCACGCCTTCGCCGCCGACCATCAGCGCGTCGTAATAGGCCGTATAGCGGGTCACGCCGATCGTGCCTTCGCCGTCGGGCGACGCGGCCGCGCGCGCCGCCGCAGCGTCGACCGCGCGGGCGCGGCGCAAGTCCGCCTTCGCCACTTGCATGTCGTCCCATATGTTGCCCCGTTCGGTAGCGGGCAGTCCGTCTTCCTCCGGCACGCGCGCGTTGCCTGCCGCATCCTCCAGGGCGTACACGTAGTACTCGACATGCTCGAGACGGTTGCCGCTCTCGAGGATCGACCCGACCACGCTGCTCAGGATCTCCGGATCGGCTGCGACATGCGCGGGAATCGCCCACGATGTGGGGCGAGCGACCGTCCCCGGCGCACCGGCCTCGGTGTGCGCCGCCTCATCGCCTGCCAGCGCGCCGGCGACCGCCGGCGTCACCGCGCCGTCGCCCGCTTCGGTGTCGGGCGCGAGCCGCAGCGGCATCACGTCGCCGTCTTCAGGCGTGCCCTGGGTGCGGCGCGCGCGCAGCCCGGTGTCGGCCGGCGCGACCGGCTCGCCGTTGTCGGCCGGTTCGCCGAAACTGCGCGCCTGCTGCTCGGCGTGCTGCCACGGGTTGCCGATCTCGCCCACCGCGAGACGCTGATTCACCAGTCCGCTGGTGAGCATCGTGTGCACGACGTCGATCGTCGTCGGCCGCGGCGCCGGCGGCGCGGGCGTCTTCGTGATCGCGCGAATCGGCCGCTCCATCAACGTGTGCGAGCCGAGGCCCATCTGCGCGACGCCGATGCCGAGGTTCAGCAACTGCTGCGCGCGATCGGAATCGGACATCGCGTCCCAGTTCTTGATCAGCGACGCGCCCTGGTCGACCATCTGGTAGCCGCCGATCGCGCCGCCCGAGAGGTTGAACACCTGCGACGTGCGGCCCGTCGTCTGCGCAAGCGACTGGAACGCGTCGGCTTCCTGCGCGAAGCGGCCGAGGCCGGCCGTTTCGACCGTGGCGCCCTCGCCGCGCGACGCAATCGTGAGGATGTCCGACATCTTCCCGGTGGTGCGCAGCAGCGACGACGCTTCCGCGAGCGACTTCGCCGCCACGCCGAGCCCGCCGCCCGCGATGCCCGCGCCGCTGCCGATCAGGCTGATCCAGTCGCCGCGCGCCTGCGCATTGCCGAAGCCGGTCGACTGGCCGTGATCGCTCAGGTTCTTCAGGTCGGCGATGGCGGTCGGCACGCCGACCGCCATCCCCACGCCGACCGTCGTCCACGCGGCGCCGAGCAGCGCGCCGCCGACCGGCGCGCCGATCCCGCTCGCGACCAGCACGACGCCGCCGGCCGCCGCGAGAATGCCCGCGCCCATCTCGAGAATGTGTTCGGCGTGCTGGTACCACTCCGTCTTGTGCGCGTCGATCGGTTCGTATTGCCCGAGATCGACGGGCGACCCATCGAGCTTCAGGTTCTTCGGGACATACAGCTTGCCGTCGTCGGACAGCGCATTGTTGTGCTGGTAGTCGTCGACGGTGTCGTACTTCCAGCCGCGATCGTCGATCAGCTTGTACTGGTCCGGATGGTCCGCGACCTGCACCTTGAACAATGCGCTCGGCGCGGTACCCGTTCCCTTCGACACGTAGTAGATCGGCACCAGCGACACGACCGCATGATCGCCGCCGACCTTGCGGATCTGGTCGACGACGGCCTGGATCATCTGCGTCGCGGCCGAATTCTTCGCGTACAGCGACTGGCTGTTCACGGCCGTGCCGTTCGGCAGTTGCCCATTGCCGACGATCATCTGCTCGAGCAGCGCCATCGACGGCACGTCGTTCGCGTCGGTCGGCACCGCGCCCGGGTCGTCGGGCTGCATCCCGAGCCCCGCGCCGACGAAGTTGGTGAGCTGGTTGGAACCGACCGTAAACGTCCGGGACTGGCCGTCGAAGTTCTTCTGGAAGTCGTTGAAGTACGCCTTCAACTGCTTGTCCGGATCGGACTGGAACAGCTTGTAGCTGGCCGTCGCAGCCTGCTTGTTCTGGTTGCTCTGCGCGTGTTCGGTGCCTTGCTGGTAGCGGAGCTGGAAATCGTTCGCGAAGCCCGAGCGGAACCGGTCGTCGCCCTGCATCTTCGTCAGCAGCGCCTTCGACAGCGAAGGATCGACGCCGGACGAAAGCGCCTGGCGCACGCCGTCGAAACCGTATCCCGTGTCGCTGCCGCGCAGCGTGTAGATCATCGTCTTTGCGTTGCCGTTGGCGTCGAGCAGCCAGCTGGCGACGTCGTCCTCGCGATGCACGGGCACGCCGTTCGCGGTCGGCTGCTGGTCGGCCAGCCCGACCGCCTTGCTGAGCCCCTTGTAGAACTCGGTGCCGTCCCCGTAAGGCTGCGGCGTGCCCGTGTTCGACTGCGTCCACTTGTTGCCGAAATCCTTCTCGACGGTGTCGAGCACGACGCCCGCGAATTCCGGCGGCGCATCGGCGAGGATGTCCTGCATCCATTTGCCGGCCTTGTCGGCGTTCATCCTGCCGTCGGAACGCGCCTGCATGCTCGCCTGGTCCGTCGCCTTCGAATCGGGCTTCTGCATCAGCGGATCGATCTGCGAATGGATGAAGTTCGCGTCGAAATGCGGCTGGCCGGCCTGCGTCCACAGCGTCTGGCGCTCGTCCAGCGAGAACGACGCGTCCATGTTCGTCTTCAGCACCTGGAGCGCGGCGCCGGGATTGCTGCCCGGGTTCTGCATCAGCTGGTCGACCTGCTGCTTCGTGAATTGCAGCCGCACGTCGGGTGCGGCCGCGAGCAGCATCTGGATCTTCTGATACCCGGGCCCGGGCGCCTTCGGGTCGACCTGCGACATCGCATACTGGAACACGCCCTGCCGGTCGATCTGATCCTTCAGCGTCTTGGCCGCGGCCGGATCCTTCAGGTTGGCCGGGTTGACTTCGACGCCCGTCAGCTTGACGAACGCCTCCGCGAGCGGGTTCGCCGCCGCGAGCGCCTTTTCCTGCGTCGACAGCTTCGGGTCGTTCGGATCGACGGTCTGGCCCGTGTCCTGCAGCAGCGCGAACGTGACCGGATCGGACTGCGCGAGCTGCTTCATCTGCGGCGACAGCGACGGATCGTCGGGATTGATCGTCGCGATCGTGCGCTTGAGCTGGCTTTGCTCGCCGAATACGTCGACGAGGCCGGTGTACCACATGCCGTCGTGGTTCTGCTTCACGGACGCGACAGCCTGCTTCTGCTCGTCGGCCGTCACGTAGGTCAGCGCGCTGTCGTCGCCGCCCGTCACCACCTTGTCGTACTGGCTCTGGGCCTGCGACATCTCCCGCATGATGTCGGCTTCGTCGGCACGGCGCAGCCCGCCCGGTTCCTTCTGCCACGCCGCATAGTCGGCCTTCGCGTCGTTCAGGCGCAACGTCGCGGCCGACACGCCGTATTCGTGGCGCAAGGCGGTCGTGAGCGCCGTGTTGGCGTTGTCGGCATTCGTGTCGGCCGTGCTGACCGCCTGGCGCAGTTGCACGCCCGTGTCGGCATCGGCGCGGCGGATACCGCCGGGCAACGCGTTGTACTGCTTCAGGTCGGCATTGGCGTCCTGGTCCTTCTGGACCGCCATCGCGAACTGGAACGCCTTCTCGTTGGTCGCCCGCTGCGGCGCCGATTCCGCCGAGACCGCCTTCTGCGCGTCGTCGAGCACCTCGCCGAGCACGGGATCCTGCGGCGATGCGTTGCGCAGATCCGCTGCGACGCCCGCGATCGCCTTGTTGGTGTCGCCGCCGCCGTCGGCCGCGACGCGCATCTGGTTCTCGACGGCCGCCTGCACCGCGCCCCACGCGACTTTGGCCTTGTCGACCTGTTTGTCGAGATCGGCTTGCGACGCGTCCTGGTCATGCAGGCGCTTGAGCGCCGCCATCTCTGCCTGCGCAAGCTCGAGCAGGCGCTGCGTCTCGGCCTGCGCCGCGGCGAGGGCCTTCTGTTCGGGTGTCTGGGCCGGCGGAGCGCCGGCTGCAGCGTTGTTGTTCGACCCGCTGTTGTTCGTCGGGTTGTTGTCGTTCTGCGGCTGCGGCACGTCCACCGGTCCGCCCCCTCCCACTGCCATCAACACCATGTCCGTTCTCCCGCGGCATGCGTGACGTACCCGGCAAGCGGCAGGCCGCCACGCGTAATCGTCCATTGTGCCGACCCGATTGCGCACAAAAAGTCGCGAATTACGTAGTCGCCGGCCCGGTTACGCGGGCACCGGGAAACGTGCGCTACGAATGTGGTGCGGGCAACGGCCGTTGCTTGCCGATACCGGTTCGGCGCAGCACGAACGGTAAATTCTTCCCGTTGCCTGCGGCCGTGTCGTCCATCCATACTCATCGGTCTGGCGAAAGCCGCGGCGGTCGCGGCACTGCTTCGACGTTCATCGCCGTTTCCGGCTGGCTTGAACGACGAACGCCAACACGCCATCGAAAGCGACCTTCGCGATGCACGCCCTCCTGCACCACACGCGCCCCGCTTCCGACTGAATCCCCAACGCCGCCCCCGGCACCGACACCGACACGCCGCGATTCCGCTCGATTCCGCAGAGGACCTTTCCTGTGCAACGCCTTAATCGACCGTCGCACGATCTCCAATAATGGCCGCTCGATCCGTCGGCCAGCACGCCGGCGCGACCCGCCGGCCACCGGGCCGGACCAACGATAAAAATTCCTATGCATTCCTACCAGATAAACCAACATGCCAGCGCGCGCGTCGCGGGGACCGTTTTTGCCGCATGCCTGGCCGGCTTCGTACCGGCCGTCGCGCACGCACAGAGCGGCGTGACGCTGTACGGCCTGATCGACACGTCGATCACCTACTCGACCAACCAGCGCACACAGGGCGCCGGCTCGCCCGGCAGCGGCAGCGTCGCGATGACGAGCGGCGCGCTGAACGCGTCGCGCTGGGGGCTGCGCGGCCGCGAGGATCTCGGCGGCGGGATGGCCGCGGTCTTCACGCTCGAAAACGGCTTCTCGGGCACCACCGGCAAGCTGTCGCAGAAAGGCGTCGACCTGTTCGGCCGCCAGGCATGGATCGGCGTGAGCTCGAAGGCGGCCGGCACGCTGACGTTCGGCCGCCAGTACGACCTGATCCTCGACTTCGTGACGCCGCTCGGTGCGTCCGGCCCCGGCTGGGGCGGCAACCTCGCGGTCCATCCGTACGACAACGACGATTCGAACCGCAACCTGCGCATCAACAACGCGGTGAAATACACGAGCCCGACGGTCCACGGGCTGACGTTCGGCGCGATGTTCGGTTTCTCGAACGCAGCAGGCCAGTTCGCCAACAACGCGGCATGGAGCGCGGGGCTGTCGTATGCGAACGGTCCGCTGAAACTCGGCGCCGGCTACCTGAAGATCAGCCGCGACCGCAATTCGCCGAACCCGGACGGCGCGCTGAGCACGGTCGACGGCTCGGCGACGATCACGGGCGGCAACCAGCAGATCTGGGCCGTGGCCGGCCGTTATGCATTCGGGCCGCATTCGGTCGGCGCCGCGTGGTCGCACTCGACCACCGACGGCGTGACGGGCGTGCTCCAGGGCGGCAATATCGCGCCGCTGAAAGGCGAATCGCTCGTGTTCGACAACTTCACGGTCGACGGGCGCTACTTCGTCACGCGCGCATTGAGCCTCGCCGCCGCATACACGTACACGATGGGCCGCTTCGACACGCGCACGGGCCAGACGCGCCCGAAGTGGAACCAGGTCGTCGCGCAGGCCGACTATGCGCTGTCGAAACGCACGGACGCGTATCTCGAAGGCGTCTACCAGAGCGTGAGCGGCGGCAACGGCAATCCCGCGTTCAACGCGACCGTCTGGACGCTGACGCCTTCGGCGAACAGCAACCAGGTCGTCATCGCACTGGGGCTGCGGCACAAGTTCTGACGATGCGGCGCTTCGGCGCTGCACCGCCCCGCCGGCTGCCTACGGCACGCGTTTCAAGCGCCGCGTGATCGTCGTGACCCGTGCTGAAACGGCTGCGCCCGTGCGCGGCCTTTTCGCAGTGTCGTTGCGTGCCGTGTGTGCCGACGGCGGGAGCAAGAATGCATTCCGAACTGTCGCGTCCGCGCAAAAAATGCGGGGGAAACTGGTGACGTTGCGACATTTTTCCTAATCTGTTTGCAGCGACGCCGAAATTCGGCGTTCCGGGCGCAACAATCTTTCATATGGCGCACCACCGGCTCACGGGCATGCATCGCGTCGACGAAGCCGGACCTTTCGCGCCGTTGCAGCCGGATACGTACGTGCGGATGGCACGCACCACGCTTCCAACGCAGTCAACCGCTGGAGACGAACGATGAGCAAAACGAACCGATTTGCGGTCCTGGCAGCCGTCGCACTGCTGGCCGGTTGCCATCACGCGGCGAAGACACCCGAGAATGCCGGCATGGAGCCGACGCCATCGAGCGAAGCCGTCGCAACGGTGACGGCCGACGATCTCGACAATCCGAACAGCCCGCTCGCGAAGCGCAGCATCTACTTCGATTTCGACGCGTACTCCGTGAAGCCCGAATACGAGTCGCTGCTGCAGGCGCACGCCGGCTACCTGCGCAGCCATCCGTCGCGGCGCGTGCTGATCCAGGGCAACACCGACGAACGCGGCACGTCCGAATACAACCTCGCGCTCGGCCAACGCCGTTCGCAAGCCGTGTTGAGCGCACTCGAAACGCTCGGCGTGCCGGGCACGCAACTCGAAGCGGTCAGCCTCGGCAAGGAAAAGCCGGTCGCGCTCGGCCACGACGAGGATTCGTGGGCGCAGAACCGCCGCGCCGATCTCGTCTATCGTTGAGCGGACATCGCCGCGACGGCGGCATCCGCGTAAAGGAAAGCATCGGACATGCGTAGCGGGCCGCGGGCCGCAGTCGCGGCCGGGCGGTGCCATTCGGCTCGCGAGGTTCATGCGCGTCGCCGGTCATGCGCCCGATGCGCGGCACCTTTTGCTCATCGCCGGCGTTCGAGCCGCCGATGCAGCCAGTGCGACATCACGGCCGACGTGACGATCGCATCGAGCGTGGCGATCGCGTTGATATCGCCCACCTTGTCCGCCTTGATCAGCCAGGTCTGGAGCAGCACATAACCGACCATCGTGCCGGCGCCCACGATCACGCCCAGCAACACGAACCAGCGGCGCCGGATGCGCGTGCCGAGCGCCCCCATGATGCCGCCGGTCACCATTGCGGGCAGGAAGTAGCCGAACAGGAACGACGCAAAGAAGATCAGCGGCACCATGCCGGCGCTGATTTTCAGTTCGTCCCATGACGGACCGTCGATCAACGTCCACGCGATCAGCATCACGGCCGGCCAGACGAGCGACGCGACCAGCGGGCCGCCGACGGCAAATGTCAGGCAGCCGAACACGGCACGGCCGGACGCACGCACGCAACGGTTTGCGCGAAGGGCGCTCGAGAGTGGCACTCATGGTTTTTATTCGGAATCGGAATGGCGGCGTGCTGGAGTGTACCAAGGCACCGCGCGGCGGATCCGATCCGGCACCATCGTGCGCGACGATACGCAAAAAGCATGGAATAAGCGGCCCGCCCGATCCGTTTCTTCATCGCGCAGACGTGCGGTTCACGCGAACCGGCCTGTCCTGCGGCCTGCGCGCTGCAAGGAGATTGCAATGAAATCGGCAACGTTGGCCGCGGCGCTGATCGCGGCGCTGATGCTTGTGCTGTCGACGGGATGTACACCGTCGAGCGGCGGCGCTTCACAAGGGCCCGGCATGAGCCGGTACGGCGGCGGCGGGTCAGGAGGCAGCGGAGGTGGTGGTGGCGGAGGTGGCGGCGGCTACTGACGAACCACCGCAAGAAGTCGGGCGACGCATCGCGCGCGATCACCGGAAACCGGCTGGATCGCGCGCGACGCCCCGCCCTGCGGCACGACCTGGACTTAACGCATCGCCTTCACGTCGGCCGGCGTGACGCTCGCGGGCTGGCCGCCCCACGTCGCGCGCAGGTAGTTCGCGAGCTGGGCGAGTTCGTTGTCGCTCAGCGTGTACGCGAAACCCGGCATCGGCTGCAGGTTTTCGAAACCGGCAAACTTCTGCTCTTCGATGCCGTCGAGCATCGCGACCAGCAGGTTGCGCGGATCGCCCTGGCGCACCGTCGAGTTGCCGTTCATCGGCACCGCGACGTGCGGCTTGCCTTCGCCGTTGAAGCCGTGACAGCCCGCGCACACCGCGAGATACACCGAGCGGCCGGCCGCGAGCTGCGCGGCATCGGCCGACACCGGCTTCACCGGTTGCGGCGCGGGCGGCGTATCGCCGAGCAGGTACACGGACAGCGCGCGCAGGTCGTCCTTCGTCAGGGTCTGCGTGCTCAGGTGCACGACCGGATACATCTCGCCGAACGCCGAGCCTTGCGGCGCGATGCCTACGCCGAAGAACGTCTGCAGGTCGGTGCCCGTCCAGCCGCGCGCGGCGAGGCCGGCCGGCGTGATGTCCGGCGCGGCCACGCGGCCGAGCGCGGCGCCCGCGAGCGGCTTTGCGCTGTCGAGCTGGCCCGTGAACGTACGCGGCGTGTGGCATTCCGCGCAGTGGCCGAGCGCGTTCGCGAGATAACGGCCGCGCTGCCAGTCGGCGGATTGCCCGGCCGACGCGTCCGGCAGGCTGTCCTTCAGGAAGAACAGATCCCACACGGCCATGCCGAAGCGCAGGTTGTACGGGAACTTCAGTTCGTGCGCGCGGTTCTCCTGCGCGACCGGCTTGACCGTCATCAGGTACGCGTACATCGCGTCGGTATCGGCACGCGTGAGCTGCCGGTACGACGTGTACGGCATCGACGGATACAGCCGCTTACCGGGCGCCTTGCCGTCGTGCAGCGCGGCGTAGAAGTCGTCCGCGCTCCAGCTGCCGATCCCGTGATCCTTGTCGGGCGTGATGTTCGAGCCGTAGAACGTGCCGTACGGCGAATCGAGCTTCGCGCCGCCGGCGAACGGCGCGCCGTCCTTCGCGGTGTGGCACGCCGCGCAGTCGGCGGCCTTGACGAGATAACGGCCACGCGCGACCTGATCGGCGCCGGGCGCGCCGGATGCCGCGTTCGACGCCGGCGCGTCATGGCCGCCGCAGGCGGCGAGCAGCAGCGCGCAGGCCGCCGCGAGCGCGGGCAGGCCCGCGGCCCGCGCGACACGATGGGCGAATGTGCGTTTCATGCGGCGTCCTTCACGAGTCCCGGCGTCGTCAGCACCACGTCCTTCACGGCTTCGTAGTAGCGGACGTAGCCCGTGCAGCGGCAGATATGCGCGTCGAGCGCGTCGGTGATCGTGCGTTCGACGTCGGCCTTCGCGACCGGCTCGCGCTTCAGGCGTTCGATCAGCACGGTCGCCGCATTGACGAAGCCCGGCGTGCAGTAGCCGCACTGGAAGCTGAAGTGCTCGAGGAACTTCTGCTGGATCGGCGACAGCTCGACCACTTCGCCCCCGTCGTTGCGCTTCGCGTGGCCTTCGATCGTGCGGATCGAACGGCCGTGGAAGAAGTGCGCACCGGTGATGCAGGTGCGCATTTCCTCGCTCGTGCCGTCCGGCTTGTCGACGATCACGACGCATGCATGGCAGACGCCCTGCCCGCAGCCGAGCCGCGAGCCGGTGAGGCCTGCGTACTCGTGCAGGAACTCGATCATCATCAGCCCTTCGGGCACCTGCATCGGGCCGACGGACTTGCCGTTGATCTTGACCGACAGCGGCTTCTGCTGGAACCGGACGAGCGGACGCTCGACGGCGGCCGGCGCAGCAGCCGGGGCGGACGCCGGTGCGGCCGAAGCCGCGGTCGGCGCGGCAGCCCCGGTCGCAGCCGCGCTGGCGCTCGCGGCCGAAGCCGCGGTTTGGGCGGTCGTCATGCGAGCACCTCCTGAATCTTTTGCGGGGTCACCGGCAGGTCGGTGAAACGATGGCCGATCGCGTGCGCGATGCCGTTCACGATCGCGCCGACGACGGGGATCATCACCACTTCGGCGACGCCCTTCGGCGGATCGGTCTCGGACAGCGGCGGCAGGATGTCGCCCGTCTGCGACCACACGGCGACGTCGGACGCGCGCGGCAGCTGGTAGCGGTTGAAGTTCCACGTGCCGTTGCCGGGGCCGTCCTCGTAGAGCGGCAGGTATTCATGCAGCGCATGGCCGATGCCCATCGCGAGGCCGCCCTGCAACTGGCCCGACACGAGCTGCGGCGAGATCTGGTTGCCGCATTCCATGATCGAGTGGTGCGTGAGCAGTTCGACCTTGCCGGTCGCTTCGTGCACGGCCAGCTCGACGAGCGTGCCGACGGCCGTGTAGTACGTGACGGCCGCGTTGTTGCGGCTCGTCGGCGGAATGAACACGCGCTTGCGGTCGAGCACGCGATAGCCGTTCGCGGTCGGCGGCAGCGTGCCGCGCATCGCGATCGCGCCGGCCGGCGCGGCGGTGCCCGGCACCGGGCCGCTGCCGTCGCCCGTGTTGTCGCCCGTCTTCGGCGCGCCGACGCGCAGCGACAGCCCGTCGATCGGCAGGCGTTCGACCGTGCCGCCCACGTCGAACTCGGCGTCGGTCCATTGCCAGCGGTTGAATACGTGCACGACGGCGCCGGTCGGCAGGCCGAGCGCATGCGCCTGCTTCGCGAGCTGTTCGAACGTCAGCGGCTCGAGGCCGTCGGCGGTCAGCTTGCCGTCGACCCAGCGCGCGTCCTCGATGCGGATCGTGTACGGCGCGGCCTGGCCGCCGCCGAGGCCGCGCGTCCAGATCGACATCGCGGCCGGCCACAGCCCGTAGCGGAACACCGCGCGCGCGGCTTCGCGCGTACTGTGCGTGAAGTAGTACGCCGAATTCGTCGCGCTCGACGGCGACGCATAGTTCGGCGACCAGCGCGGGTTCGCGCTCAGCCGATCCTGGTCGGCCTGCGACATGATGTACGGATCGCCGCTCGTCTCGATCGGCAGGTCCGGCCACTCGGTCACGGCGACGCGCACGTCCGTCGCCGGACGGCCGAGCCACTTCGCGACCGCTATGGCCTGTGACGTCGACATCCCCGTGCCGATCTCGGCAGCCGTGTGCTGCAGCGACACCTTGCCGTGCTCGTCGAACTCGACCTTCGCGAACGACGCTTCCGCACCCGTGCCGAAATCCTTCTGCACGCAGGCGAAGCCGACGCCGTAGCGCCTGCCCGGGTTCGCGGCCTCGAATTCGGCCTTGCGCGCGGCGCGGCGCGTCCACAGCGGATGCTGCTTCGCGCGCTCCAGCACTTCGTCGACGCGCAGCGCGCCGGCGGGAATCGCACCCTGCGTGTTCTTCATCCCCGAACGCAGCGCATTGCGCAGCCGGAAATCGATCGGGTCGAGGTTCAGCTGCGCGGCGATCTCGTCGACCGCCATCTCGGTCGCGGCCATGCTCTGCAGCGTGCCGTAGCCGCGTGCAGAACCGGCGTCGATCGCGCGCGATGCGATCGCCACCGCCGCGAGGTCGCTCTTCGGGAAGTAGTAGATCGATTGCGCGGCCGTTGCGCCGACCATCGCCACCGACGGCGAGAAGTTCATGCGCCCGCCGCCGTTCGCCTCGAAGTTGCCCTTGAACGACTGCAGCAGGCCCGTGTTGCGGTCGACCGCGATCCGGTAGTGCATCTTGAACGCGTGACGCTTCAGCGACGTCTGGAACTGCTCGTAGCGGTCGTTCGCGAAACGCACCGGGCGCCCGTCCGCGTACAGCGCGCAGACGAGCCCGTAGAACGGCACGTTGAAGTGATCCTTCGAACCGTAGCCGACCGTGTAGCACGGATGCACGAACAGCTTCTTCACCGGGAAGCGGCATTTCGCGACCATCGCGGCCGCGTTCTCCGCCACTTCGAGCGGCGACTGCGTCGGCACGACGAGGTGCAGCGACTGCGTCGCGGCGTCGTACCAGCAGTTCGCGTTGTCGGGTTCGAGCGCGGCCGTATCGACCGACTGCGTGTTGTACTCGCGATCGAACACGAGCCAGTCGGCGGACGGATGATCGAGCTCGCTGGCGATCTGCCCGGCGAGGAACATGCCCTGCTCGTCGAGCTTGCCGTGCTCCTTGCCGTCCGGCCAGACCGGCAGGTGCTTGCGCATCATGCTCGGGAAGATCGGCGCGTCCTTCAGGCTCGAATAGACGTCGTCGTCGTAGGCCGTCTTGCCGCCCACGCGCACGTAGCGGAAGGTGCCCCACGGATCGCGCTCGAGCGGGCCCGTGACCGCGCCGTAGCGGATCACGTCGTCGCGGAACTTGAGTGCGTTCTTCGCGAAGCGGAAGCGCGCGAAGTCGTGATAGATCAGGATCGCGACCGCGTGGCCGAGATACGCGGGCGTCTTGCCGGCCGGCAGCAGCATGTCGTCGCCGTAGAACGCCGGGAACGCAACGCCGTCGCGCGCGAGATCGTCGGCCGTGACCACGCGGTCCGGCTTCAGGTCGTCGCCGAGCAGCGACAGGTCGAAGCCTTCGTAGGTGCGGTCGGCCTGCGTGACGCGCAGGATCAGCGCATGCGACTGCTGCTGTGGCCAGTGCGGCATGTCGGCCGCGCGGACGTCGCGGGCGAACACTTTCGCGCCCGTGACCTTCGCGATGCCGTCGATGCGGAATTGGGGGATGCCGGTGACGCTATCCCATTTGACGGGGGTGAGGAGTTTTTCTTCGAAGAGCGCCGCGAATGCGCGGCTGCCCAGGGGCGCGACATACACTGCGACGCCCGCCAGCACGCTGGCTTTCAGAAAACCCCGCCGTGACAGGCCGTGGTTTTTCATGTGGGGGAACCTCCTGATGCGGCTCGGACGGCGATCGGGTGTCGCGGCGTTCGGAGCGGCGCGCATTCTGGCATTGTTTTTGATATATCGCCTATAGTATTTCTCGCATGAAATACTTATTGAATTTCTTATAACGCAATTCATACGGGCTGCGGCAGACGGTCGCGCGCACAATGCGTCGGCGATTTGAGCGCGTTTGCCTCCCGTCGCACCGGCTTCGGCCGGCATCGGCATCTGCCGACGGGCAAGCGCGCCACGCATCGCGGCCGGTCTCCGGTCGGCCGCCGCACATTGTTCCGTTCGCAACGATGCTGCCTCCGCGCCGTCGAATGCGCAACAATTTCGCAGGCGTGGTTTACGACTAGCGGCCGGCGCGATGTCCAGTGTCGACGGACTGCCTCTGCGATGCGCCCGGGCATCCCGCGCCGCCCGTGTTTCATGGTAATGTCGCGCGTATCCGGCTTGCCGGTGCTCCCGCCACGTGCCGTGCGGGCGCCGCCAGCCATCGCGCCCATCGTGTCGAGGTCAAAATCCATGGCAGTCAGGGCATCTCTCCTGAACTCCGTTCTCGCCACTCCCTCCTCCGGCAATTACAGTGTCACGGCGGCGCTGCGCCCGTCGATGCTGGTCACGCTGTTCGAGGATATTCGCCCGATGGCGATGTCGGGGCTCGCGAGCGGCTTCGTCGCGGCCGTCGCGCTGATCCGGCTGCAGCAACTCTGGTGTCTCGTGTGGTTGATCGTCGACGTCGGCCTGCTCGTCACCCGGCTCGCGATCGCGCGCGCCTACATCGTGCGCCGCGACGCCGGCGACGATCGCGCCGAATTCTGGGCGAGGCGCTATGCGCCCGTGTCGCTCGCCGCATGCTTCGTGCTCGGCCTCGGCGTGATGGGCTGCGTGGACGCCGTCGACGTCGAGCTCGGCACGCTGTCGGTGATGGTGGCGGGCGGCGTGTTCGGCGGGATCGCATCGCGCAATTCGGCGCTGCCGCGGCTCGCGATGACGCAGGTCACGCTCGGCGTGCTGCCGATCGGCGTCGGCGCATTGCTGGCCGACCGGCCGGGCGCGTGGCTGCTGCTGCCGCCGCTCGCGATCTATCTCGCGGCCATGCGCACGGTCGTCCAGCGCCATTACCGCGTGCTCGTCGCACTGATCGCCGCGCGCCAGCGCAACGCCGAACTCGTCGCGCGCTTCGACGCCGCCCTCACCTACATGCCGCACGGCCTGTGCATGATCGACAGCGAGACCCGCGTGACCGTCGCGAACCGCCGCACCGCGCAGCTGTTCGGCTCGCCGCGCGAGATCATGCTCGATACGCCGCTGGCCGACGTCGTCGCGGCGCTCGGTGCGAACGCGATGTCCGATTCCGGCGACGCCGGTCTCGCCGCGCAGTGCGATGTCTGGCTGACCCGCGACGAACCCGAGCCGTTCGACATCGTGCTCGCCGACGGCCGCCAGCTCGAACTGACGCGCCACCGCGTGCCGGACGGCAACGCGGTGATCATCGTCGAGGACGTCACCACGCGCCGCCAGACCGAGCAGCACATCCGGCATCTCGCGCGGCACGACGCGCTGACGGGTTTGCCGAACCGCCACGAACTGCATGCCCAGCTCAAGCGGATGCTCGCGCACCGGCCGCGCCTGCCGGGCCCCTCGCTCGCCGTCATGTATCTCGACCTCGACGGCTTCAAGGCGATCAACGACCACTTCGGCCACCAGTCCGGCGACGAGGTGCTCACGCAGGTCGCCGCGCGGCTCGGCAAGACGCTGCCGCCCGGCGAGCTTGCGGCGCGCATCGGCGGCGACGAATTCGTCGTCGCGATCGACGACACGACGATGCACGCGTGTTCGCTCCTCGCCGCGCGGATCATCCGGCAGATCTCGGCGCCGTACACGCTGTCGATCGGCGAGACCGTCAGCCTCGGCATCAGCATCGGCATCGCGCTCGACGACGGGCACGGCTCCCCCGACGAGCTGATCCGTCAGGCCGACAGCGCGCTGTACGACGCGAAGTCGGGCGGCAAGGGCATCTACCGCTTCTATTCGAGCGGCAGCCGCCGCGTGGCACCAGCCGCCGCGAACTGACCTGGCGGTGCGCGCGGCCCGCTCATCCTCGTTTCCACTACCGGCCTCATCCTCCCGACGATTCACTTCCGAAACGCTTTGCGTGTTCGCACGTCCCGCCTGCGCTCGCGTGTCACGTGACGTGTTCCGTAACATCGGCGTTCGCCACCCGTCACATTGACCGCAGAAGCCTGCACGATCGATGCAGCGCAAGGCTTTTCGAGGCTGGCACTCTTATTGCTCCCTGACAGGAAAACAGGTTGTCCGGGAGACCCAACATGAATACCGTCGAAGTCCTCAGCCGCAGCGAAACCATCGACGAACAGGCCGTGATCGACGGCGCATCGCTGATCCGGCGGCTCG